>JAUQOZ010000225.1 GCA_030550625.1 Chloroflexota bacterium
TACTCCCCATCACCCCTCCCCCAGCGGGGAGGGGCAAGGGGTGGGGGCACACCAGCGCATCGCAACGCCTCCCCCATCTCGGAGCGCAAGCCGCTGACCTGCCAAAGAAGCGTTGCCGGTTACGGGCGCGCCGCTAACGTCACCGCCACCTCAAGCTGCGCGTTGCCACGCTGAATCGTCAGCGTGATCCGATCGCCAACCGTAAACTGGTCAAGCAAACCAATAAGCTGATCGCTAGAGAAGATCGGTACGCCATTGCACGCCAGAATGATGTCACCGCCGATCCGCACCGGTAGGCCGCGATAGGTCTCAGTTGCATTTCCACCCCGCAACCCAGCCTGTTCAGCCGGACTATTCGGTTGGACTGTTCCCACCAAGACGCCACGATTAACTGGCAAACCAAACCGGTTGGCAAACAGGGTGTCAATCGTGGTCATACTAACGCCAAGCCACGGATGGTCGTACCGTCCTTGCCTAATCAGCACTGGCGCCACGCGCGCAATCGTCTGCGCCGGCACCGCATAGCCAACACCCTCGAAATCGCGCCCGCCAAGACTGACTGCAATGGCTGTATTGATCCCAATCACTTCGCCGCGCAGATTGAGCAATGGGCCGCCCGAATTGCCGGGATTGATCGCAGCATCAGTCTGGATGACGTTAGGGATGCTAAAACTGCCGAAGCTGCGGGTCGGCCCGCGCAAGGTGCGGCCCAAGCCGCTCACCACCCCCACCGTCAGCGTGTTTTGCTCACCAAATGGGCTGCCAATTGCAACCGCCGTCTGCCCGACTTGCACCTCCCGGCTATCACCCAACGGCAACGGTGTCATACCCTCTGGCAAGCTCGTCACTTTAATCACGGCCAAATCGCTATCTGGATCGCTGCCAATCAGATCGGCAATCACCGTCGCCCCATTGGCAAAACGCACCTGTATCTGCACCGCCCCGGCCACCACGTGATGGTTCGTGATGATATGACCCTGATCGTCAAACAAAAAGCCAGAACCTTGCCCGGTCGGCCCATCGGGTGTGATTGGGGGATGGCCCGGCGGCAAATTGGCGCTCGGATCAACGACCACATCGAGGCTCACCACGGCTTGGCTAGCCCGCTGGTAGAGCGCGATCAGTCGTTGCTCGTGCTCAGTGATCGCAGCCTCAGTCGTAGGGGCCTGCGGTGCGGAAGCAATTGGCGGCAAGGGCGCATCGGTCGGGCGCACCGGCGGCGCCGTCGGCGTTAGCGCACCGGCTGCCGGCGAAGCCGGCACATCGGCGCGCGCGCAGCCGGTGAAGAGGAAAGCTAACAATATAAGCAACCATAGACGCATAGGGCGATCTCCTAGCTTGATCAAAGGCGTGCGAGGAACATGATGATCACTTCGCCACGATACGGGAATCGGTATATTTGGCGCACACCTAGCCGGCTCATCTGCCGAATAGCGGCCCGTGCCTGCGGATCGTGATACGAACCGGCAGCCTGCGCTTCGGTGCGCAGCACATAGCTGCACAACATGATAAAAGACAACAAAATCGGCGAGAGGTTATGACGTGTACCCCTCTCGCCGGCATTATTATTTCGCATCGCTGCGCCAGACACTATCCTGCCATGCGTGACGGCGCCGGCCACAAACCGGGCCAAACCGAGGCAAAGAAGAGGCCCGCGGCAAAACCGGCTTGCACACCATTGAGCAGCAACAACCAAAGCGGGGCAAACCACCAGCCACTGTAGTGACCAACAATCTCAAGCGGCCAGAGCAAGAAGGGAATGGCTGCAATGACGAACCGCAGCGGCCATGCCAGCGAGCGATAGAAGCGCAACACAGCCGGCGCGCGCTCACCGATGCTTAGGCGCGCTAACCAGAGACCGATCGTCGCCCCCCAACAGCGGGCGCACACTGCCATCGGCCACCCCAATAACCAAAGCGATCGCTCTGGCGTCGGGCAGATATAGGTTGCCAGCAGATCACGGGCAAGAACGCCAGCATCGCTCACTAGCGGCAACCCGGTCGCGCGGAAGAGCGGCGATACAATCGGGCCGAGAAAGAGAATCCACAGCAAGAGATCAAATACCCAGCGCGGCCACGGGCGGATCGTCTGCGGCGTTGACAAAGCGTATGTAGTCATAGAACCATTCTAGGCTTGAACAGCATCTATCTGGTACAAACATCACTAACGGGCTGATAACCTCTTTTGCATCTAGCCAGTACAAACCAGACCACCCCAAGCATCTAGCCAGTACAAACCAGATCGCCCCTTCACCGCGACTGCTTCTCCAAGCGGCGCACATCCCACCAAATGCGCGGCAAGCACGCCACCTTTTCGCGCAAAGTCAAATACGCGCGGCGGTTATAGGAATCATACCGGTTTGCGACGATTTTATCAAGGATGCCCCGGTACACACACGCCGCAGCGGCCACCGCAAAGCGCACCTCAACCGGCAAGAGCGCAATACCGGGCCAACTCTCGTCGTACAAGCGATGAGCGCGTTCGATTTGAAACTTCATCAACGCGATAAACCGTTCATCATAGACACGGGCCAAAATATCATCAGCGGTCAGGTCAAAGCGGGCCAACTCATCTTCGGGCAGATACACCCGCTGGCGGGCGGCATCTTCACCAATATCGCGCAAAATATTTGTCAACTGCAACGCCACCCCCAACTTAATCGCATAAGGCGTCGCATTGGGCGCAGCGCCGGTAATCCCGATCACCAACAACCCGACAACCGAAGCGACCCGGTAGCAATAGAGCCAGAGATCGGCAAAAGTGGCATAACGCGAGATCGTCAGATCCATCGCGACACCGGCCAACAACTCATCGATCAGGTGAGGGGAGAGATTGTAGCGTTGGCAGGTATCGGCCCATGCCAAGAGCACCGGATGCGACGTGTCAAGGCGCGGACGGCGCGCAACCCGGATCCATTCGGCGAGGGCGCGGGCTGGATCAGAGGTTGCCATATCCACCGTATCATCGGTTGTGCGGCAAAAGGCGTACAACGCCCGCACTGCCCGGCGCTGCGGCGGCGGCAAAAACTGCGTGCTAAAGAAAAAACTTTTGGAATGGCGGCGAATAATCTGGTCGCAGATTGCGTAGGCCTCAGCCAGCGAACGAACCGGCGGCGGCGGGAGTTCATCGGCGTTGGACGAGGCAGGCAGATCGCTGAGATGGAAGAGCTGGGCAAGCTGCTCATCAGCCGGCAGAGCTTGGCTGACCGGCAATCCGTTCCCGCGCGTGATGATCGAGATCGAATTCAGCGACACACCGCACTCCTTTTGTCACATATTCACGCTTATTTGTACTATACGCAATCTTGTGCGTACAGGCAAGCCCGAATCAAGCGTTATTGGCTTGGATCGCCAATAACGCCTGCCCTCCTCACAAACCATTAGCGACTGCGACTTAGGAGTGCCGCGACGTTTTCCACCGCTTCCTGTGCATCGCGCCCCAAGAATGTGCCCGGCATCTTATGAGTCAAGATCGGGTTGAGGTTGAACGCGCGACCGCCATAGCCAAAGAGCGGGGTTGGCGGCGGCAGTTGTTGTAATGCGCGCCCAATTTCGAGCAGTTGGGTGGCAGTTTCGGTTGTCGAAGCTGACAAACAGACCAAATCAGGCTGAATGTGGCGCACAGCATCGAGCAGATCTTTCACCGGCACTTCCGGGCCAAGATAGACGACTTGCCAACCGTGCCGCACAAGGAAGACGGCCAGCATCAGCGCGCCGAGATCATGCTGTTCGCTCGGCGCGCAGCCTACCACCACTAACCCGCGGCCCTCGGTCACATTGTAGGTATTAAACAGACTCGACAACTTGCGCCGGATAAATTGAGTAGCAAAATGTTCGGCGGTTACCGAAATACGCCCAGCATGCCACTGCTCGCCGATCTCGATCATGGCCGGCTGGATCAGCTTCAGGAAGACATCTTCGAGCGGGTAAAGTGCAAATGCTTCACCCAGAATCTGTTCAGCGCGTGTAGCGTCAAAATCGGTCAGCGCGTTGATCATCCGCGCCTGCATCCGATCCCACGTGTGTGGTTCCGTATCGACAGCGGTATTCAACCACGAGAGACTCGTCTCGCTTCCGTCAATCATCAGCGCAATCGCTTGGCTGATGGTCAATCCTTCCGCCGTGCGATCACGAAGCCAACGAATCGTGGCAATATCACGCTCAGAGTAGAGGCGGTGGCCGCCTTCGGTGCGCTGTGGACGTGGCACGCCATAGCGGCGTTCCCATGCGCGGAAGGTATCGGCCGGCACGCCTGTCTCCTGTGCGACAGCCTTGGTGTTGTATCGCGGCTTGTCTGAAAATTGGGAGAGAAAATGTTGCGGTGCCATCGTTCCGCGACCCTTCCCAGCGCTCAAGCTGTGCTGTAGCGATGGCGCATAATCTTTACACCCGATCCCGTATCGTACCACGGTTCACAATTGCGCGTGCGTTGCCTAAATACATTTAGTGCTGCACAAGCCTTACGCTAAGCGTGGTACAATGTTGTCAACATTGTAGCATGTTGCACAATCACTGTCAATAAAATGCACAATCAATCGCGATATAATCTCAGCGTATCGCGCTGATTGCAGCCATCACGATTATGCGTGTACTGATCACCGGAATTAACGGTTTTGTCGGCGGCCATCTTGCCGAGTATTTGCTGGCCAGCGGGCGCTGGGAGGTATGGGGATTGTCGCGCTCGTCTGCGATCGCGCTGCCCGAACTCGCCGGCAAGGTGCAATTGGTGCAAGCCGATCTAGCCGACGCCGAGGCGACGATGCGCGCTATCGTGCAGGTGCGGCCACATGTCATCTTCCATCTGGCCGGCCAGCCGTTCGTGCCTGAGTCATTCCGCGATCCAGCCGGTACCTTGGCCGCCAATACCCTCGGCGCGCTCCACATCTTTCTGACCTTGATCGAATACCGTATGGCCACTCGGGTGCTGGTGATCGGTACCAACGAAGAGTACGGCAAGATCGACCCTGAAGATTTGCCGATCGATGAGGATACCCCCCTACGCCCAACCAGTCCCTACGGCGTCAGTAAAGCGGCCCAGAGTCTGTTGGCCTTGCAATACCACTATAGCCATGGGCTTGATCTGGTGCGAGTGCGACCCTTTACCCATATTGGCCCGCGCCAAAACGAGCGGTTTGTGACCGCGGCTTTTGCCCGCCAAATCGCTCGCATCGAACTCGGTTTGCAACCGCCGGTCGTGCAGGTGGGCAATCTTGCTGCGCAACGCGATATTTCCGATGTGCGCGATGTGGTCGCGGCCTACGCACTGCTGGCCGAACACGGCGAGAGCGGCGCGGTGTACAACGTTGGGTCGGGCAAGGCCGTGATGGTGCGCGAGTTGCTCGATATGCTCTTGGCCGAATGCACGGTGCCGGTCGAGGTGCGGCTCAACCCTGAATTGATGCGCCCGATCGATATTCCGCTCGTCGTGTGCGACGCGAGCCGCCTGCGCGCACGCACTGGCTGGCAGCCACGCTATACCCTGCCAGAGACCCTGCACGATGTTTTGACCTACTGGCGCCAACGAGTCCGCGCCGAGGCGCTGGCGGCTGCTGGCTAAGAAAATCGTCACCAAACTGCGAGCGATTGGTAAGCTGTTTGTGGTCTACCGGCGCTATACTGCGCCTAGCCGTATCGGAATCGTTTAATTGGCAAACCTATCAACAGAAGCAATGCTATGAAAGCAGTCATTCTGGTTGGCGGTCAGGGTACGCGCTTGCGCCCCCTCACTTGCCGCACGCCGAAACCGATGTTGCCACTGGTCAATCAGCCGTTCATTGAGTGGATGCTCTTGCGCTTGCGTGATTACGGCATCCGCGAAGCGATCCTTGCCGTGCAATACCTAGCTGACCGCTTCCGCGCTGCGCTTGGTGATGGTTCTCGCTTAGGCATGAAGCTGCACATTATCGAAGAACCTGAACCACGCGGCACTGCCGGCGCCGTCAAGCATGTCGAGCATCTGCTTGACGGCACGACCTTTATCTTTAACGGCGATGTGATGACCGATCTCGATTTACAGGCGATGCTCGATTTTCACCGCGAACGTGGCAGCAAGGTGACGATCTCGCTGACGCCGGTTGATGATCCTACCCAGTTCGGCTTGGTCGAAACCGACCGTGACGGCAGGGTGCGCCGCTTCCTTGAAAAACCGCGGCTCGAAGACATTACTACCAACCTTGTCAACGCCGGCACCTACCTGATCGAGCCGGAGATTTTCCGCTACGTGCCGCCAAACCAGTTCTACATGTTCGAGCGCGGTCTTTTCCCCGTCGTGTTACAGACCGGCGACCCTATGTATGGTTTCCCTTCGCGCGCTTATTGGACAGACATCGGCAAACCGCAAACCTACCTCGATGTCCACCACGATATTCTGATCGGTAAAGTGCAATATCATTTCCGTGGCCAGCAGGTTGGCGAACGGATCTGGATCGAAGGTGAGGCCGAGATCCATTCCAGCGCCCAAATTGTCGGCCCGGTGGTGATTGGTCACGGCACGCGGATTGGCCGCGGCGCGCGGATTATTGGCCCGACCGTGATCGGGGCGCGTTGCGACATCGGCCCCGAATGCCAGATCGAAGGCGTAGTGATGTGGGATGGGAACGTGATCGAGGAGGGCGCCACACTGCGCAATTGCGTGCTCGGATCGGGCAACCGCATCGGCGAGCGTTCGCACGTGACCGATGGCGCCATCATTAGCGATGAATGCCAGATTGGGCAAGA
This sequence comes from Chloroflexota bacterium, assembly GCA_030550625.1. Lineage (GTDB taxonomy): Bacteria > Chloroflexota > Chloroflexia > Chloroflexales > Chloroflexaceae > Chloroflexus. Next base: position 6,717 of record JAUQOZ010000225.1, read on the forward strand.
CAACCGGCTCGAACGCGGGATCCGGATCTGGCCGGGCACGGCGCTGGGTGATCGGGCCATTTCGTTTTAGATGTAGCGGGGAATGGGACACGGATTTGCACGGATTGGGGCGGATGCACACGGATCGAAACCGTAAACATCCGTCATACCTGTGTGTATCCGTGTCCTCGTACGACACGATGACTAAAAAGCTACAAGCGTTTCGCCAACAGATCACGGATCTCGGCTAGCAATCGTTCGCTCGGCGTCGGCTCAGGCGGAGCCGGCGGCGCGGCTGGCTCAGCAGGTTTGGCGAACAGACGATTGGCCGTGCGCACAATCAAAAAGACCACCAAGGCAACCAGCAGAAAGTTGATCACTGCGGTCAGAAAAGCGCCATACGCCAGCACAGGCCCCGCCGCCTGCGCTTCGGCTAGCGTCGTTGCGGTTTGGCCGGCCAGCGGAATGAAGTAATTGCGAAAATCGGCCCGCCCGCCAATGATCAAACCAATGATCGGATTGATGATATCGTTGACTAATGAATTAATGATCGCCGTGAATGCCGCACCAATAATCACACCAACTGCCAGATCAAGCACACTCCCCCGGCTAATAAACTCGCGAAATTCCTTGAGCATGCGCACCTCTTACTAAGCGCTTTACAGCATCAAAAGCAGTGAACCAACGAGCGCAGAACCCATCAAGAAAGATGATCTTATATTGAGACAACAACTCCAGTATAAAACAAATCGATCGTTCTCGTCAATAAGTTATCAAAAAGTTAAAATTTTTCACGGATCATAAGTTTATCAAATGTGTTACTCCCTAAAAAAGCCATCAGTTGACATGAATAACAATCCTTCCATTCCAGAGCAGCACACCCTCGCTTGTTCAGCGCCAAGCCATTGCGCCTACATCCACCGGCAACGTGCGCAGCCGCATCGCTGAGCTACTGCATTCAAGCCAGCGACACTGATCCCGGCAAGACTACCCATGCGCAACCGGGTCTCGTCATCTAGTGCGACCCACAACCACCCAACGGTAGCCAGTGGTTGGTCAGATCACATTACTAACGCAACTTTTCTTATCACGAAGTATAAGCAAAGCGACAATTCAGCGGAGAAAGGCAGTTAACCACCAACCCGCCTTGACAGACGCGGTTGATCATAGTACCCTTTGCAATAACTCCAAACCGTTTCGAGGGGGCGCTTCGCTAGGATAGCGAGGCTGAGATGGCACCCTTTGTACCTGATCCGGGTAATACCGGCGTAGGAATTCGGAACGGCTAGCGTCTGCTAACCTTAAGCAGTTGCTAGATTGTCTCCTTTTTGCGGTGCAATATCTCCTCCAAACCTACGGTAACGCTCCCTTACGGAATGAAGTTTCTCTAGGCCTATGCGCCAAAGATGCAGGCATTATTTAAGAAAGGGAGCACTATCATGCGATTCACCAAAACGCTCTGGTCATCAATCAGCGACATCTATCAGGCCATCATCCAGCATCCGTTCAATGAAGAACTAGCGCAAGGAACGCTGCCGCGTGAAAAGTTTGCTTTCTACATTCAACAGGACGCCTTATATCTAGCGGATTTTGCGCGCGCGTTAGCGATTATGGCAGGACGCGCGCCAGATCAGGAAGCAATCCTTCAGTTTGTACGCTTTGCTGAGGGTGTAGCTGTGGTTGAACGCGCGCTACACGATACATACTTTCGTGAATTTGGCATTAATTTGCCCATGCGCCAGCAGGCGCCGGCCTGTTTTGCTTACACAAACTTCCTGCTCGCAACGGTCTCTTGTCGAAGTTACGCTGAAGGAATGGCAGCCTTGTTACCTTGCTTCTGGATCTACCGCGAGGTTGGAAACGACATCTACCGTCGTGCAGCAGCAAATAACCCTTACCAGAAATGGATTGACACCTATGCCGGACAGGAATTCAGCGAATGGGTTGATCGCGCTATCACTCTGACTGATACTATTGCCGATCATGCTTCTGAAGCGCATAGAAATCGCATGCGCGAAGCGTTTGTGCATTCCTCGCGACTAGAATGGATGTTCTGGGACAGTGCCTACCGGCTTGAGCGATGGATGCCGTGATAATATTGGTAGTACTCAGCCAAATTCTACCAAGCTTGCGAGATGTACTACCGGCGGTTCGGCCTACGAACCGCCTCAAGATATAGCAGATGATGATCGCTGACACACCCAACCTGCAATCTACACACGATGGCCGTATCGGTCGAGGTAATTCAGCGCCATACTGATAAGCGGACTCTGTCATACCGCCCCAGATTGATCGCCTACATAGGCGATGTGGCTAGCGCGCGATCGACACCATTGACGTAAACGGGCACGCTACCCCCGAATAACCATGCCTTCGCTGCTCCACCTTCCCTATTCTCAACCGATTGCACAGCAAAGCGTCAGCTTGGTGGCGGCATTATTCACCACACCTGCCAACACAACCGCGCAACGTTCCAACACAACTTCGTCACCTGCTTGAAAAGCATCTTACAACAAGACAAGCTGGCATGCTTTACATACCTATACCACTAACAAACTTACTAGAAAATTCTGAACCATCAAAGATTGAACATTAGTCCAAAAATCTTCACACACGGTTGTGAGCTATTGTCCTCTTTTTGCCCGAATTTGTGATACCGTGTACATAGAATGACTGCTGGCATTAGCTTCAAGCCGGGAAGGGTCAGGCTATGGCACGACCGAAACGACCGCCACATCCAATGATCGCGCGCGCCCGCGCGCATCTGCGCACAATCGCGCCCGATCTGCAATACGCGCCGCTGATTTTGCGCACCCTCGACGGGCCGCCGGGCAGTCCGCGCTACGCGGTTTCGGTGGCGCGATGCCAGAACGTTGGCGAATGCCCTTACGACATGGCTGATCCGTCGGTCTGCACCGTGCCAAGCTGCGATCTGCGCCGTTCGCTCCGCCTCTTGCTCAACGCCGACGGCAGCTTAGCGCAGGTGATCGAAGGCCACCGGCGCTGGAACCCGCGCCCGCTCGATGATATCGGCCCCTAGATGGTCTAGCAACAAGGAGGTTGCGATGTACCGCCACATTCTCGTCCCGCTCGATGGCTCGGCGCTAGCCGAGCAAGTGCTGCCCCACGTTCACGCACTCGCCGCCAACGAAGGCACGGTGAAGATCACGTTGCTGCGAGCGGTGCCGCCGATCTTTACGACAAGCGTGGATTACAGCGGCATGCTGGCGACCACGGCTGACGCGATCACCACAATGGAGCAAGAGGCGCTAGAGTATCTCAATCAGATCGCCAAGCAGTTCCAGAGCGAAGGGTATCAGGTACACACTGAGATTAGCGCGTTGCCGCCAGCGGAAGCGATTATTGAATACGCCGAGAATCACGATGTTGATCTGATCGTGATCGCAACCCATGGCCGCAGCGGCATCAGTCGCTGGGTGTTCGGCAGCGTCACCCAGAAGGTGGTGCAGGTTGCACCCACGCCGGTGCTGGTCATCCGCCCCAAGTAAGCGTAAAGACGCACGGCAGGGCGTCTCCCCAATCATGGGGATACTGCCGTGCGTTTCCTCCTATGAACACGTATGGCCGTGCGTCTCCACCGTTATGGAGACGCACGGTCGTGCGTCTCTACAAGGTGACACTCTGTGAATTGGCTGTGCAAAGGTTGTGTTGCGCTATTACCTCTTGACGCAACCATGACAACCCTGATAATCTGTTCTTAACAAAATTTTTTTCCTTTCCAGCACACGCCCATCGGGCGCGGGCTTGCGTCAAGGAGGACAGCCATGCGAGCGTTCGAACCGGAAAGGATCCACAACATCGGCATATTCGGTCACCTCGGCAGCGGGAAGACAACGCTGGCCGAGGCAATGCTGATGACGGCCCACGCCATCCCGCGGATGGGGCGCGTCGAGGACGGGTCAACGACCAGTGACTACGACCCCGACGAGCACCGACGCGGGATGTCTATTTCCCTCAGCGTTTTGCCGCTCGAGTGGAACGGCGACAAGATCAATCTGATTGATGTGCCCGGCGCCGCCGATTTCGCCGGCGAAGCCGCGGCGGCGATGCGCGTGATTGATGGCGCGGTGATCGTGCTCGATGCCAGCGCCGGTGTCGAGGTCGGCACCGAACTCTTCTGGGAAATGGCGGTGGAGCAGCGCGTTCCCCGCATTCTGTTCGTGAATAAGCTCGACCGCGAGAATGCCAATTTCTACCGCGTGATCGAGCAGGCGCGCGAGGTGCTCGATGCCGCGGTGATCCCGCTGCATCTGCCAATTGGGTCGGGCAAAGACTTCAAGGGCATTATCTCGCTGCGCCAGCAGCGGGCATGGCTGACCAGCCCCAAACACGACGGCGGCTATATCGAGGCCGATGTGCCGGCTGAACTCGATGCGCTGATGCACGAGTGGCGCACGGCCCTGATTGATAAAATTGCGGCAACCAATGATCATCTGATCGAACGTTATCTCGAAGGCGGTGAAGATGCGCTGACCCGCGAAGAGCTGTTGCTGGGGTTGCGCACTGGCATTGCCGATGGCTCGATCGTGCCGGTCTTCTGCGGCTCGGCGACGGAAGTGGTCGGGATTGCCCAGTTGCTCAACGGAATTATCGACTCGATCCCCTCGGCTGGGCGCAAGACGACCACCGCGCTCGATGCGAATAGCGAGGCTGCGGTTGAGCTGCGCCCCGACCGCAACGAGCCGCTGGCGGCATTGGTCTTCAAGACCGTGTCTGACACTTACGGCAAGCTCAGCTATTTCCGGGTCTTTTCGGGTGAAGTGCGCGCCGGTATGACGCTGATGAATGCGCGCACCCGTAAAGAAGAGCGGATCGCGCATGTCTACATCGTGCGCGGCAAAGAGCAGATTGAGGTTGAGGCAGTCGGCCCCGGCGACATCGGCTTGCTCACCAAGCTCGGCGAGACGCAGACGAACGATACGCTCTGCTTACCGTCACGCCCGCTGAAGCTCAGCCCGATCGAATTCCCAGCCCCGGCTTTTATTGCCACGGTTAAGCCGCGCAGCCGCGCCGATCTTGATAAGCTTAGCTCGGCGCTGAGCCGGATGATCGAGGAAGATCCGTCGCTGCACGTCTCGCGTGATGCGCGCACCGGCGAAGCCTTGCTCAGCGGTCTCAGCGAAACCCACTTGCAGATCATCGCCGAGCGCATGAAGCGCAAGTTCGACGTGAATATCGATCTTGAGCTGCCGCGCATCCCCTATCGCGAGACGATCCGCACCGTTGCCACAGCCCAATACCGCCACAAGAAACAGACTGGCGGCGCCGGCCAGTTTGCCGATGTCTCACTGCGGGTTGAGCCGCTGCCACCCGATCCCAACCGCGAAGACCCGCTCGAATTCGTCAACGAGATTGTTGGCGGCGTGATCTCGCGCGGCTTTATGCCAGCGATCGAGAAGGGCATCCGCGAGGCAATGGAGGAGGGGATTATTTCGGGCAACCCGGTGGTTGATGTGCGCGCCGCGGTCTTCGACGGCAAAGAGCACCCGGTCGACTCGAAGGAAATCGCCTTCAAGACCGCCGCGAAAGAGGCATTCCGGCTTGCTGCGCAGAAGGCCGGCGTGATCATCCTTGAACCGATCTACAGCATGGAGATCATCGTCCCCGATCAGTACGCCGGTGACGTGATGAGTGATATGAGCACACGCCGCGGGCGAGTGCAAGGGATGATGCCGCACGGCAACGGCAAGACGGTGATCCATGCCCAAGCGCCGTTGGCCGAGATTCAGCGTTACGCCACCGATCTGCGCGGCATGACGCAGGGCCGTGGCCGCTTTTCGATTAGCTTTGCCGGCTACGAAGAGGTGCCGCCGCATCTGGTTAACCAGATCGTCGAAGCCTATAAGAAGGAGCTGGAAGCGGCGCATAGCCATTAGGACAACTGCTGGCCGCATTTGGCTTCAGGCCCCTCTCCTGTACGCAGGGGAGAGGGGTGGGCAAAACATCTGATCGAGCAGAGAACCCGGCCCTGATGGGCCGGGTTCTGTTTACGAAGTCTAGTGCGCATTCGCCCGTCCCTTCAGGTCTGGGCTAGGGTTACGAAGCCCGCTGCGTGGGCTGGATGTTTGGCGGCTCTTTGTAGCTATCCCCAAAAACTGGCGTGACACCCGCTGCGCCTGTGCCATCTGTGCGGCTTTGCGTTGACGCCCTCACCCCCCGGCCCCCGCTCCCGTCTGACGGCGAGCAAGGGGGAGCCGCGGGATGGCAGTCACGGCATTGCGGGCACGGAAGGCAGCAGCGTCCCGCTCCAGCGGGTTTAGGGACGGACAGAACATGTGGTCTATCAAAACCGTTGTCGCTGTACGATGCCTCAACACTTAGCGTTGCGCTCCCCTCGCCCGCGCAAGTGGGAGCGGGGCTGGAATGAGGGCAACAAGAGCCTTAAAAACCCACAAAAAGCACAAAAATATGATGTTTATTTTTGGGTCTTTTTGCGTTTCTTTGTGACTATGCCTCTACCCCAACCTTGAAGGTCTAGGCTCCACTTTTCTCTTCAGGCTTGCACCTTTGGGTGCTTCCCGCTTGACAAACTGCCCCGCTTCGACTACAATCCTGAATGGCACAACGCCAATGTAGCTCAGTCGGTAGAGCAGCTGTTTCGTAAACAGCCGGTCGCCGGTTCGAGTCCGGCCATTGGCTCCACCCGTTGCGCCCTTGCGTTGCAGAGGCCCACGTTGATGCAGGTCATCGGCGTGGGCCTCAGGCTTTTTGCTGATGCAGATTACCGAATTTATGGTACCATGATCATCTGCATAGCAAAGGAAGAGGACAACGGACGGTGTTGTCTCTACAGGCAATGACGCAATGGACTGGATACGCATTCGCGGCGCGCGGACGCACAATCTCAAACACATCGACCTCGACATCCCACGCGGCAAGCTCGTCGTGTTGACCGGCGTGTCTGGTTCGGGGAAGAGTTCGCTCGCGTTCGACACGATCTTTGCCGAGGGCCAGCGCCGGTACGTCGAGAGCTTATCGGTCTATGCGCGCCAGTTACTCGGACAGCTCGAAAAGCCTGATGTCGATCTGATCGAAGGGTTATCGCCAGCGATTGCGATTGACCAAAAGAGCGGCGCGCGCAACCCGCGTTCGACGGTCGGCACCGTGACCGAGATTTACGACTTTTTGCGCCTGCTCTTTGCCCGCATTGGCCAGCCGCATTGCCCGCAGTGCTTTGCGCCGCTGCGCCGGTATACGCCCCAGCAGATGGTCGATCTGATCGTCGAGTTGCCGGCTGAGCGGCGGGTGCAATTGTTGGCGCCACTGAATGGCGAAGCCGAAGCAGTGCTGGCCGAGATCCGCCGGCGCGGGTTTGTCCGCGCCCGGATCGACGGCGTGGTGCGCGATCTTGACGAGCCGATCCGGTTAGAGAAGTACCGTTCGCACACGATCGAGGCAGTCGTTGACCGGTTGATCATTCGCCGCACTGCTGATGGCGCACCGGCGCTCGACCGGGTACGGGTGGCCGACTCGGTGGAAACGGCGCTGAAACTGAGCGGCGGGCAGTTAATTGTGCAGATTATCGACGGCGAAGAATTGTTGCTCAGCGAACGCTACGCCTGCCCGCACCACGGTCTGATCGAGCTGGGCAAACTCGAACCGCGCGATTTTTCGTTCAATAACCCGCAAGGGGCCTGCCCAACCTGTGATGGCTTAGGCGTGGTGCCCGAAGTTGACCCGGCGCTTGTGATTCCTGACCGCAGCCTGCCGCTGATCGAGGCGATTGCACCGTGGCGTGAGGGCGATACCGGCAGCCAGCAGTACTACCGCGATGTACTGGTCTCATTTGCCGCGCATTTCGGCATCGACCCACAGACCCCAGTGCAAGCGCTCGCGCCTGACATTATCAGCGCATTGCTCTACGGCACCGGCGGCGAGCCGATCACATTACGCTACCATCTCAACGGCCAAATCCGCAGCGTCGAAACCGAATTTGAAGGCGTCATTCCCAACCTGCGCCGCCGCTTAGCCGAACAACGCACGGGCAATGAACCATCCGCACTCGACCAATACACCACGCCGCGCGCCTGTCCGGCGTGCGCCGGCGCACGCTTGCGCCCGGAAGCGCGCGCGGTTACGGTTGCCGGCGTCTCGATTGTGGATGTGCATCGCATGAATGTGGCTATGGCGCTGGAATGGGCACGTGGGTTGCTCGAACGATCTGACCTGAGCGGGCGTGAGCAGACGATCGCCCGCCCAATTGTGCATGAGATCAGCCAACGGCTGCGCTTTTTATGTGAAGTTGGCCTGCCGTACCTCACGCTTGATCGCACCGCGATCACACTCAGCGGCGGCGAAATGCAGCGCGTGCGGTTGGCGACGCAGGTCGGCGCCGGCCTTTCCGGCGTGCTTTACGTGCTTGACGAACCGAGTAGCGGGTTGCACCCGCGCGATCACGATCGCTTGCTGGCCACGTTGACGCATCTGCGCGATCTCGGCAATAGCGTGCTGGTAGTCGAACACGATGAAGCGACGATCCGCGCCGCCGACTGGGTGGTCGATATGGGGCCGGGAGCCGGCCCGCATGGCGGCGAAGTGCTGGCTAGCGGCACATTGGCCGACATCATGGCAGCGCCGCGTTCGCTCACCGGCCAGTACCTCAGCGGGCAACGGCGCATCCCCATGCCCGCCCAACGCCGTCCGGCCAACGGGCCGTGGCTTGAGCTGCGCGGCTGCCGGGCCAACAACTTGAAGAACATCGACGTGCGCATCCCGCTCGGTTGTTTAGTCGCAGTAAGCGGGGTGAGCGGCAGCGGCAAGAGCAGCTTGATCGGCGACACGCTAGCGCCGCGTCTAAGCCAATTGCTCCACGGCGCCAAAGCGCGGGCCGGCGATCACGATGCCTTGCTCGGCGTCGAGCACCTCGACCGTGTGATCGTGGTTGATCAAAGCCCAATCGGGCGCACGCCACGCTCGAATCCTGCCACCTACAGCCGGATTTTTGATCCGATCCGCAACCTGTTTGCCGCCACCAACGAAGCCAAAGCCCGCGGCTACGACGCGGCGCGCTTTAGCTTTAACCTCAAAGGCGGGCGTTGTGAACACTGCGCCGGCGAGGGCCTGATACAGGTCGAGATGCAATTTCTGCCTGATCTCTTTGTGACGTGTGACGTATGCGGCGGAACGCGGTATAATCGAGAGACATTGGATATTCGTTACCGCGGTCTCAATATTGCCGAGGTGCTCGATTTAACGGTAGCCGAAGCCCTCGACTTTTTTGCCCGCGTGCCGGCTATCGCCGAACGGTTACAGGCGCTGCACGATGTCGGGCTAGATTATCTGAAACTCGGCCAGCCAGCGCCAACGCTGAGCGGCGGTGAAGCGCAGCGGATCAAGCTAGCCGCCGAACTCAGCCGGCGCAGCAACGGGCGCACGCTTTATATTCTCGATGAGCCGACTACCGGATTGCATTTGGCCGATATTGAGCGTCTGTTAGCCGTGTTGCAACGGCTCGTCGATGCGGGCAATACGGTGCTGGTGGTTGAGCACCACATTGATCTGATTGCAGCGGCTGATTGGGTGATCGAGTTAGGGCCGGAAGGCGGTGATCGGGGCGGCCACTTGATCGGCGCCGGCCCGCCGGAAGTGATCGCAACCACACCGGCATCGCCAACTGGACACTATCTACGCCAGCGCTTGGGGATTGCACCCGCAAGCAAACTGGCGTCCTAATGCGGTAAACGTGGTAATCCGACTGTAATCTGTACGCCTTGTGTCTACAGGAGCTACAACCTATAGTAACAACAGCACGATGAGACGGTTGGCCCATCCGCGCCGACAACGGCAGAAAGGACTCGCCCGATGGAGCGGATCATTCTACGCGATCCAACGCTCATACCGCCCTTCGCTGAGCCTGCCCGTGAGTTGCGCATTCTCAACAAGCCGCTTTGGCTCCTGCAGCGCGATCTAGTCAAGGCATACGGCAAGAGCGCAATTGAAATCGATCAATTAGCTGAAGTGGCCGAACTGCCGGCCACTGATGAACGGTTGATCTACCGCGATAACCTCTTTTTCAACGCAGCATTGATCGACACCTTCGTGAGCGAGGCGCGGAAACGCGGCACAGCGGCGCAGATTGCGTTCAAAGCGAGCAATCCGGCAACCGGCCAGAAGGGCGATCCGAGCATCGAACGCCATGCCTTGCAGCTCTCGCGCCACATTCGGCGGGTAGGCGACTATTATGTCGCCGATCTCTACTATCTCCCCGCCGGCGTAAACGATCTGGCGCAGGCGCAGCCGTTGGTGATTGACACCCTCAGTCACGAGATGGGTTATTACCGCATTCCTAGCTACATGGCACACAAAGGCGATCTCACCTACCAGATCCCGATACGGGCCTTCGTCTCAATCGAGAGCTGGTTGCACGTCTTGATGGCCAACGTACTGATGGGAGTCTTTTCGTGGGCGGCAGACCTTGATACACGCATGAGCAAGGCCCGCTTGCGCAACATTCTGAAATGGACAGCGGAAGATTGGCGGCTCTTTCCGGGCAAGATTGCGTTTGCACTCAAAGCGTTCTGGGAAAAGATCAATCCGCTGGAAGAACAGTGGCGCAATCACTTTCTCGCCTCGCGGGCGTTGGTCAAAGTCGGCAAACGCTGTTCGATCGACCCAACCGCCATTATCCACGGGCCAACCGTGATCGGCGACGATGTCTACATCGGCCCCGGCGTCGTAATTGCCAACAGCTACATTGGCAACAACGTCAACATCATGCAAGGGTCGCAGATCATGCTCAGCGTGGTCAGCGATCGCTGCTTTTTGCCTTTCAATGCCGGCCTGTTTATGACCGTGCTGATGGAAAACAGCATGGTAGCGCAAAACAGCACGCTGCAACTGTGCGTTGTCGGGCGCAACACCTTTATCGGCGCCAACAACGTCTTCACCGACTTTAATTTGCAAGGCGAACCGATCAAGATTATCCACGAAGGCGTGCCAGTCGAAGTCAATATGCCAGTACTCGGTTCGGCAGTGGGGCATAATGTTAAGCTCGGCAGCGGATTTGTGGTGTACCCCGGTCGCATGATAGAATCAAATGCTGTTATAATCTTTGACAACGAACAAAATCTCATTCGGAAGACTGTAGCCGGCCATGATCTGAACGATATCGATGAAGCAACCGGCGAGCCACGTCGAATCATCTACCACTGGCCGAATGTCTACTATGATCCGGCTCGACCAGAAGCCAGCGCGGCCACTGAAGACGAGCCGCCGGTACGTATGACAACGCTTCGTTCTAGCCAACCTGCCGGGAATGGACGTCTGCCCGAGCACATCAGTGCGAGCCAGCGGTCATAGCCGCCGCATCGCGAGGAGAAGGCATTGTGAGCAAAGAACGCATCCTCGTCGTTGAAGATCAGCCAGACATTTCGAGCCTGCTGAAAATCTACTTCACCGCACAGGGGTACGAAGTCTACACTGCGCTGCGCGGCCAGCAGGCGCTCGAGATTTGCAGCAAAACGCCGCCGAATCTGGCTTTGCTTGACGTCAATCTACCCGATATGGAGGGGTACGATGTTGGGCGGGCATTGCGCGCCAGCCCGCGCACGCGGCACATCCCGATCATTTTCTTGACGGCGCGCGGCGAGCGGCGCGACCGGCTGATCGGATTGGGTGAAGTGCAAGCGCAATACTACATCGTCAAGCCCTTCGACATCGAAGAGGTGCATACGATCGTCAAGAACCAGCTTGAAGACGCGCGCCGGCGCAATCAGCTCCATCCGGTCACGAACTTGCCCACTGCGGAACTGCTCAATGACCAGCTCCGCCAATTGCTGACGGCGCCGCGGTGGGGGTTGCTCAATGTGCATATCAACGGCTTCGAGACCTTTACCCAAGTCTATGGGGCAGTGGTTGGCGAAGACGTACTGCGCTTTGTGGCGTTGATGCTCAACGAAGTGGTAAGTGAAGTTGGCGGCAATGAGGAATTTATCGGCCAGCAGTCGGTTGGGCAATCATTCCTCATTACAACTATTCCCGAACGGATCCAGACAATTTGTGATCGCATCATCACCCGCTTCGACGAAGAGATCGGCCTGCACTACAATTACCGGCACCGCAAACAAGGCTATATCGAGTTTGTTGATGACACCGGCGAGACGCGACAAGCGCCGTTGATGTCGCTCTCGATCGGTGTGCTGACCAACGATGACGGTCCCTTCGCCGACATCCGCGAGCTGAGTGAAGCGGCGGAAGAGGTGCGGCAGCGAGCATTGGTACAAGCGCGCGAACAAGGCAAGCGCAGCTTCGTAGCTTATGGTCGCTCCTGATCACACCCATTATGAATGGTCGAACTGCATGTTGATGCATTCCGTAGTCGCCAGTGCAGCCCAGACACGTCAGCAGGAGCGATAGCGACACTATGGATACGACGATCACCGGAGCACCCCCGCAGGGTTGGGAACTACTTGCCCAATTGGCTCTGCATAGCCAGCAGCCGCTTGGCCAAACTGAGCCAGCCGAGCTATGCGCGCTGATCGGCGAGTTGCTCGAACGCCACCTTGGCGTTGGTGGTCGCTTAACCCTGCTGGCCAATGAACGCGAATTAGCGAGCGTGGTCTGGGGGCAAGCGCCGCTGAATGGAACGGCGCTTGAATTACGGGATGCCACGTCGCTGTATGGTCGCTTGACGCTCACGGCCACGTTCGAGACCGCCTTTACTACTGCGCTAATCACCCAAATCACGACCCTCCTTAGCGTATGGCAGCGCGCGCGCGTCCACGAGCGGGGTGAGCAATTGCGCGCCCTTGGCTATACCGCTTTTGAAAGCATCGGCACTGGTGATCTGACAGTAGCGCTCGCGCAGTTGTGCCGGCAGGCGACGACACTGTTGTCAGCAAAAGCGCTGGCGTTGTATTGGATCAATTTTAGCAATCAAACGCTGATCCGGGCGGTCAGCAGCGCCGGTGACACCCTCTTTCCCAGACAAGTTGCGATTAACGACAACGAGACGATCGAGCAAACGATCACCTTGCAGACCCTCCAACACGGCGTATGGCGCACACGTACCCAACGCCGGGATGTCCCGACCGAATGGGATCTGTTGGTTGAGCCGCTTTCCGTAGGCGTTGAGTTGGTAGGGTTGCTCTTGCTGCTGAATCCCGGCCCTGAAGCCGCGCAAACCATTCATTTCCTTTCCCGCCCGCTTGCCCTGCTGCTCCATGCAACGAATCTCCAGCAACACGAAAGCCGCCACGCGCGCGAGCTCTTCGTGCTGTATGAGAATAGTCTGGAAATTGGGTCGGGGGTCGTGATCGAAGAGACGATCGCCCACGCGACCGAGAATATGGCGCTGGCGCTTGAGGCCGATTTCGGTGCGGTCTACCTCACTGATCCGAACCAACCGCGCCAACTGCAAACCATTGCCGTCTACAGCGAGCATGCCAGCGGGGTCAGCGGGTTTGAGCGGATCAAGCTGGCGCCGGCCTTGCAGGCGATGAGCGAGCGAAACGAGCCGGTCTTAATCGCTGAAACAGCTATTGAAGCCCAGAACAACCCGATCGCGGCGCATGCGGCGACCTTTGGCTGCCGCAGTGTGTGGCTGACATCGTTGCGGAGCAAGGATCAGTTTGTTGGCTTGTTGGCGATGGGATATGCGGCTCCGGCTCGCATGCTTGACCAGATTGAACGGAATCTGCTGCAAGTGCTGAGTGCGCAGATCGCGACGACCGTCCAACACCGCCGGCTCTATGATGCCGCTCAACAGCGCGCAGGCGAACTAGAACGGCTGCAACAGATCAGTGAACTGCTGGCAGCAGATCTCTCACTGGATGAAACGCTGGAGTCAACCTTAGCCGGCGCAGCGAAATTGGTGCGGTTTAGCGGAGGGCGGGTTACGCTCTTTGACGAACGCAACCAGCGCCTGCGCGTCGCTTGCCAGCAGGGTCTGCGTTGCCGGGTAGGCGATGAGGGCGATACGCTCAGCTCGTGGGTAGCCCGTCACCAACGACCGCTGCGGATCGAGGATCTCAGCCTGCCGCCAGCGTGGCTTGGCACACTCGACGATGTGAGCGGGTTGATGTTGGACTCCAACTTGCCGGCGCGCAGCTATCTGGGTATCCCGTTACGCAGCGGCAATACCCTGCTCGGCGCGTTAGAGCTTGTCTCGGCCCAACCTAGCGGCTTTGATGCCGAAGATGAACGGTTGCTGAGCATCTTGGCCGGCCAATCGGCGCGTGCCATCGCCAATGCCAGCCGGTTTGCCCAAGTGGATAGCAGCCTGCGGTTGCGCATCGAACAACTGCGCGCCCTGCAACGGATCGGCAGCCAACTGGCGATTACGCTCAACCAAAATGAAATCCTTGCCTTTGTGCTCGAACAGGCGCTCCGCGCGACTGGCGCCAGTCATGGCCTGATCGCGTTGCGCATTAATCCGGCCAATGTTCAAAATAACAACTCTTCACTCGCCGAACTGCTGCACCAATCACTGATAGAAGAGAGTGAAGCGGAAGCGAGCGCATTCCTCATTGTCGAAGTGATTGGCTACACGCCGCCGCTGCGTAGCCGGCTGATTAGCAGTACGCTTGGCCAAGCGGTGCTTACTGCGCAAGAAGCGCTGACCAAGCGCGAGGCTGCCTTAAGCGATTATCTCAGCGAAGGTGAGCGCGAGGCGTTACTGTGCCCGAATGCAAATTCGGCGCTAGCGGCGCCTATCTTCTATCAGGGCAGCGTGTATGGCCTCGTCTTGCTACTGGCGGAACAATCGCGCCATTTCGATTACGAAGCGATCGAATTCCTACGCGCTCTGACGCATCAGGCTGCTATCGGTATCGGCAATGCCCAACACTATCTCGAGCTGGAGCACATGGCGAAGATGCTCCAGCGCCGGGCTGACATTCTCAACGATGTGTTGGAAATTGGACAAGCACTGCGTGCCGACCAATCGTTGGCAAGCCTGCTCGAACAAATTGGCTATAGCATTATCGAAGCGGTTGGGCTGCGAACCGTGCTCTTCTGCCTTGCCCGGCCAGATCAGACTGATTATCTCTATCTGGAGGCGGCAGCCGGCATCCCGCTTAGCGAACAAGCGAATCTGGCCCAACACCCATTGCCGCTCAAACTAGCTACCCGTTACCTCGATCCACGCTTCCGCTTAGGACGAACATACTTTATTCCGGCAGAAGAAGCACGGGCACTGGAAGCTGGCTTCGATACCAGCATCTTTGATTATCATCCGTTCGTTGATGAACGCAGCGGCAATGAATGGCAACTCGAAGACCGGCTCTGCGTTCCGCTCTATTCAACCGATGGCATGTTGTTGGGGATGATCTTCGCCAGCGACACTGAAGATCGCCAGCGCCCAACGGCCCGCACGGTTGAACCGCTCGAAATTTTCGCCGATCAGGCGGCGATTGCGATTGAAAACCACCTCTTGCTCCGTGAAGCGCGCGACCGGGCCGAAGAGATGGCGGCGCTGTTCCACGTCGGCGCAGCCGCAACCTCTACCACCGATCTCGATACGCTCCTCGAACGGGTATATCAAGAGATCGTCGCGTTCCTTGGCACACCGGACTTCTTCTACATTGCCAGCTACCATGCTGAGCAAGAGACGGTGCGGTTTGAACTGTTCAAGCAGCACGGCGAGACGCTAGCTGAATATCACAAACGCACGGCGCCGAAAGCGGGCTTGACCGCCAAGATTATTGACGATGGCAACCCATTACGGATCGATGATCTGCTGAATAGCAACTTGCACGACCAAGCTCAAATCTTAGTGAATGAAGGCCGGCAGGTGCGTTCGTGGATCGGAGTGCCGCTGATCAGCCAAGGAGCGGTGATCGGTGTGCTGTCGGTGCAGAGTGAAACCGCAGGCGCCTTTACCGATCGTACACTCCGCTTCTTAGCGGCACTGGCCAACCAGCTCGCGATTGCGCTGGAAAACGCGCGCTTGTTCGCCGAACGTGAACAGCGCATTACTGAGCTGAATAGCATTAATCGCATTGGGCAGACCATCGCCTCGACCCTCGATCAGCGGCAGATGCTGCGCGATGTGTACCATCATCTGAGCAGCTTTCTGAGCCTCGACTCCTTCGTCGCTTACCTGTATGAACCGGAAAGCGATGAAATGACCTTTTGCTACGAGGTGGATGAAGGGATCGAGTCTTTTAGCGAGCAACGCGAGCCGCCGAAACCGGGAAGTCTCACCGAGTACATCATTCGCACTCGCCAACCGCTCCAGTTTATCAATCTCGCAGCCGAAGCAGACCAAGCGGGCTTTCGCCCGGTGAGGTTTGGCACCGAGCGCGAATCGGCAGCATGGCTAGGAGTGCCGCTCTTGATCGGCGACCAAACGGTAGTAGGGGTATTGGCTGTGATGAGCTATACCCCCGGCATCTACCATGAACGCGAACGTGCGTTTCTGACCACTGTCGCCAACCAATTAGCGCTTGGCGTGCAGAATGCTCGCCTGCTCGAACGGGCACAGGCCCAAGTCGAGCAACTAGCCCTTATCAACCGAGTCGCCGCCACGACCAACGCGCTGACCGACTTGCAGGCCATTTACCAAGAGATCGTCAACGCGATGGCCGCTGCTACCGGCGTCGATCAAGCGCGGATGGTCATCTACGACCGCGAAAGCGGGTATGCGCCGGCAGTGGCCGAGTATGTCGAGAGCGGTCTTCTCGATCAGATCCGGATCCAACTGTTTGACAACCCCTCGGTTGACTGGCTCGACCGCGAGAAGCGCCCGCTCGTTTCCGAAGACGCTCAGAACGACCCGCTCTTTGCGCCAACCCACCAGACTTTCCGTGAGCTTGATATTCGGTCGATCGGTATCATTCCGATCATTCTCAACGATGAAGTGATTGGTGCAGTCGGGCTTGACTTCGTCGGACGGTATGGCACCTTCTCGCCGCAGGTGCTCGAACTCTGCCAGACGATTGCCAACCAGACCAGCACCGTGATCGCGCGCGCGCGCGCCACCATCGAAGCGCAGCGGAGCGCCGAAGCCACTCGCCAAAAGGTCAGCGAGCTATCAACATTGCTCGACGCGGCACGCATTCTCTCATCGTTGCTGCGCCCGCAAGAGGTGCTCGATAAGCTGATGGAACTGGTAAGCCGCCAGTTGAACGTCACCACCGTGGCGTTGTGGACGATCAGCGAGGGCAACGTATTGACGCCGGCGGCGCTCGATGGCATTCCAGCCGAGCAAGGCCGCACTATGCGGGTGCCGATCGGGCAGGGCTTTACCGGAAAGGTGGCCGAAACCGGCCAGCCCTTGATTATTGAAGATGTTAACGCGCAGGGAGGATCACTCTACCCCAATTACCAACAGCGTAACAATCTGATCTCATTTATGGGCGTGCCAGTGATCTACCGTGAGCAGATCATCGGCGTGCTCAGTGTGATGACCAATTACCGGCGCCAGTTTACTAACGATGAAATGCTGCTGCTAGCCGGTCTCGCCGATCAGGCGGCGACCGCGCTGGAAAATGCGCGTTTGTTTGAAGAACGCGAGCAGCGAATCTCTGAGCTGACGATCATTAACCGGATTAGCGCAGCGGTTAATGCCTCGCTTGACATCTATGAATTGATCGAACGGCTACATCAGGGGATCAGCGAGATCATTGACACCAGCACCTCGCTGATTGCCCTATACGATGAAGCAAGCAATACGCTCAGCTATCCTATCGCCTACGACCGGGGCGAGCGAATCTGGCTTGAACCGCGACCGCTTGGCGGGGGCACAAACGGCTGGGTTATCCGCAACCGGCGGCCACTGTTGCTGAGCACGGCTGCGGCAGCGCGGGCAATGGGCTTGCTGGTTGACCAAGGACGAATTGGTGACGATTCAGCGATCGAAGAGTCGTATTTGGTTGTGCCCATTATCTATGGCGACCAAGTGTTAGGCGTGATCAATATTCAGAGCTACGCTCAACACGCCTTCGATGAGAACGATCTGCGCTTTGTTACCACCGTTACCAATCAAGCAGCGGTAGCCCTCAACAATGCCCGGCTGTTTAGCGAAACACGCCAAAACGCGAGCGAGATGAGCACCCTGTTCGAGGTGTCACAGAATCTGTCCGGCACCCTCGATCCAGACACTATCCAGATGCTCATTGCCGACGCAGCCGTGCGTCTGCTGCACGCTGAACTTGGCGCCGTACTCCGGTTCGACCGGCGGGGGAATATCGAACGGCAAGTCTTGATCGATGGGTATGAGTTTCGCGAAGACATCAACGTTGATTTCCGCCGTGGCGGTCTGACGACCGCGCTGTTACAGCGCGACCAGCCGATTGCGATTAGCGATCTGAGCGAGATTGAGGATGGCAAGCACCATGCACTGAAACTCGGTGTGCGGAGCGCGCTTGGCGTTGCGGTCGGCCCTAGCGAAGAACGGCTGGCAGCGATCTGGGTTGGTATGCGCACCCCGCACGAGTGGAGACCGCACCAGATCTCGCTGCTGTCGATTTTGGCCAATCAAGCGGCGCAGGCGCTCAAGAGCGCGCAGCTCTTTGCGATTGAGCAAAAACGGCGTCGCCAAGCCGATATGCTGCGCGAAGTGGCGCAGTCCTTCACATCTACCTTGGCGCTGCGCGAAATTCAGACGTTGGTGCTCAGCCAATTGCAGCGGATTGTGCGGTACGATAGCGCCGCCATGCTGCTGCGCGATGAGGGCTACGGCGATCTCCGCGTGGTCGAGGCGTATGGCTTTGGGCCAACGATACCCTTAAATGGCAGCATTGCCCTCGAAGCGAGCAGCCTCTTCCAGACTATGGCGATCGAGCACCAACCGATCTTGATCGCTGACACGCAAAGCGACTCGCGCTTTAACGACCTGCGCCGGCTTGGGTGGAGCGATGGTTCATGGATCGGTGCGCCGCTGCTGGTTGACAATGAGTTGGTCGGCGTCTTGACCATTAGCACCAATGAACCAGACGCATACGATGAAGAGGCGCTGGCAGTCACGTTTACTATCGCTAGCCAAGCGAGCCAAGCGATCCAGAATGCGCGCCTGTTCGATCAGATTAGCAATCTGGCTGCCGATCTGGATGCGCGGGTGCGCGAGCGCACGGCTGAGCTTGAGCAAGCCACTCGCTTGCTATCAGAGGAGAAAGAGCGGCTTGAAGCAGTTAACCGGATCACGCTGGAATTGACAACTCAGCTTGATCTGAACTTGATCATTCAGCGCGCGCTTGAGCTTATCTCCGAAAATCTTGGGGTTGAACGCGGCTCTTTAATGCTGCGCGATCCCGCTACTGATGCGCTGGTATGCCGTGCCGTTCTCCATGGCCGCGGCCACGTCGAGGGGGCGAATATTCCGCTGCGCTTCTCAGATGGAACTGAGGGGTTGGCTGGCTGGATCATGCGCCATCTCGAACCGGTTAATATCCCCGATGTCGATCGCGATCCGCGCTGGCTGAAGGAACCCGGTCGCGCCGATGATGTGCGCTCGGTTGCCGGCGTGCCGTTGCAGACGAGCGATACCGCGATCGGTGTGCTGATTCTGTCAAGCCCGCAACGGAACTACTTCAGCGACTCGCAAATGAATTTGCTGGGCACGATTGCTAGCGTCGTAGCCTCGGCGGTCAATAATGCGCAGCTCTACGGCTTTATTAACGATCTGGCGCTCCGCAACGCGGTGCTGCTCGAAGAGCAGCGCGAAGAGTCGTCAAGAAGCGCGGCGGTGTTCCGCTCGATGACTGAAGGCGTGATCGTGCTTGATCCGCAGCAGAAGATTACGCTCTTCAACCCGGCGGCTGAACAGGTGTTGGAGATTGTTGCTGACCAAGTGCGCGGCCAACCGCTGTCCCGTCTGGCTGAGATCGGTGAAGATGAAGCGAGCCGGCGGCGCGGTCAAGCAATCTACAACGGCATTCTGCATGGCTTGCGCCGGATGCGGGAAACCCAAAGCATCTATAGCACATCGGTTGACTTAACTGATCCCACGCAGGTGATCGCGATCAATATCGCGCCGGTACTTAGCCCCGACGGACAACACTACGGCGAAGTAGCCGTGTTGCGCGATATTACGCGCGAAATCGAGGCGGATAAAGAGAAGCGCCAGTTTATTTCAGACGTTAGCCACGAGCTGCGCACGCCGCTCACGGCGATCAAGGGCTATGTCGATGTGTTGTTGCTAACGGCCAGCCTCAATCTGACGCCCGATCAGCTCAATTACCTGAATATCATCAAGAATAATACCAACCGGTTACGTGCCCTGATCGAAGATATTCTGGAGTTCTCGCGACCCGACTCGAAGAAGAAGTTGACCTTTACGCAGGTTGACATCCCAACGGTGATCGATGAGGTAGTGCAGTCGTTGCGGCTCGAGTATGAGCGCAAAGGGATGACGGTGCGAATCGACGCCTCACCCGCTCTGCCATACGTGATCGCCGATCAGAAGCGAGTGAGCCAGATCATCTTCAACCTCTTCTCAAACGCGGTGAAATACACCTACGAGGGCGGCTCAATTACGGTGCGCGCCTTCGTTAATCGCGCCAATATGATGCAGATCGAGGTGGAAGATACCGGCGTCGGTATGTCGCCTGAACAACTAAAGAAACTATTCCGCCCCTTCTACCGCGCCGATAACCCGCTACGCGATGTCGCCGGCGGCACCGGACTAGGGTTGAGCATCGCGAAGCAATTGGTTGAGATGCACGGTGGCGAGATCTGGGTGACAAGCGAGCTGGGCAAGGGCAGTACCTTCTCGTTCGCCATCCCGCTGCAACAGGCGATCAACGGCACTAATACCGAGGAGGTGGAACTATGAGCGTCATCCACCTCGATAACCGCCTCGCCCATTATGAGGTCTTTGGCCGCGGCCAGCCAATCATCTTCCTGCATAGCTGGATGGGATCGTGGCGCTATTGGGTGCCGATTATGGATATCGCCTCTGAGCGGAATCGGGCCTACGCTTTCGACTTCTGGGGCTTTGGCGAGAGTGACCGTCGCGGCGATCAATTTACCGTCAGCGCTTATACCGAAATGCTGCTGCAGTTTATGAATCGCCTCGGCATTGCTCGCGCCACCTTGGTAGGGCACGGTATGGGGGGGATGGTGGCAATCCTCGCGGCCCATCAATACCCTGAACGAATTAACCGGCTGCTGACAGTGGCAACACCGCTGCACGGTCAGGTACTGGCGCAGCACATCAAGCCGGGTACGCTGTCGCGCTTGTTGGGAATGAACACGACGCAGAATGGCTGGGCGCGGATGGTGCGTTCGTTGCAGGTGGCCGATGCTGAAATTCAGCAGGAGATTGAAGAAGATACGGCTAGCTTGAGCGAAAAGGTATTGAATCAAGTTCACGAATCACTCTTAGAGACCGACCTGCGTCCACATATTATTTCGTTGCAAACGCCGTTGCTAGCGGTGTACGGCGGCAAAGACCCGATCGTCAATCCGGCTCATGCCGCTTTCCTCAACGAACTGGCTGAACGCCCAATCCAGTTGTTGGTGCTGCCGAAAGCCAGCCATTTCCCCTTCCTCGAACAAGCGAACACCTTTGGCCGGCTGTTGCTCGATTTCTTGGTCTCGCAGGGAACGGCGATTGAGATCAAGGAGGAGTGGCGGCGGCGGGTTAATCAGCGTGAGTATTTGTAACACAACGGTCTAAAGGGGTGAAAGCGGGGCATTGCCGCGTATGGCAATTTGTCATTGCGAGCCGTGCGGTAGGGGCAGAGCCGCGCTCTGCCCTCGCGAGGCGAAGCAATCTCCCACGAGCACGGCAGCAATGCCTGAGTGAATGCGTTCCGCTCAAGCGGGAGATTGCTTCGGGCGCTCCGCCCCCGCGCAATGACAACAGGAAAGCGGGCGATAGTTGACCCTCACCCCCAACCCCTCTCCCGCAATGCGAGAGAGGGGCGCTGCTGCGTTCCGCTGTGGCAATGGCGTTGCCGCCAATCCGGCGGGCTCCCCCTCTCCCACCTCGCGGTGGAGAGGGGGCCGGGAGGTGAGGGAACAGCCCACGCAGCGGGCTTCGTAACCGTAGCCCGGCCTTGAAGGGCCGGCCACCCTGCTGCGGGTGGAGACCCTGCACCACGCCTCGCGTTGTTCGTGCCGCGCCGCGTACAAGCGCTATGCGCTCAGCCTTTCACGCCGCTCAAGCGGGAGATTGCTTCGGGCGCTCCGCCCCCTCAAATGACAACAGGAAAACGGGCGATAGTTGACCCTCACCCCCAACCCCTCTCCCGCAATGCGGGAGAGGGGCGCTGCTGCATTCCGCTGTGGCAATGGCGTTGCCGCCAATCGGGCGGCTCCCCCTCTCCCACCTCGCAGGGGGAGAGGGGGCCGGGGGGTGAGGGAACAGCAGGCCAGCGTAGCTTTTGCAGGAAGCGATTGTGCTGGATTAGCTGTTCTGTTTGTCCCTCAAACGTATGAGGCGAGGGGGCACACGCTATGTATCACTCCAACTCAGCGATGCGCTCGCGCAAGCGGGCCAACGCAGCTTCGGCAGCCGCCAGCGCTTCGCGCTCGCGTTGCACAACGTGAGCCGGCGCTTTGCTGACAAAGCTCTCGTTGTTAAGACGAGAAGCGCGCCGTTCGACATCGGCCTCGGCTTGGGCCAGCTCTTTTTGCAGACGGGCGCGTTCAGCGGCCAGATCGATCAGGCCGGCCAGTGGGAGGAAACACTCCACTGCACCAATCACAATTGAGGCCGCCTGCCGCGGACGCTCGGCAAGCGTGGCAACAACTGTCAAATCATCCATTGCCACGCGGGCCAACCGGCTGATCAGCGGCGCTTGCCCACGCAAGAGATCGGCCCGCTCACCGGCCACCACCGTGGCTGCCACCCACTTCGCCGGCTCGACCTTGTATTCGCTACGCACATTGCGGATCGCGACGATCAGCTCTTGCACCAGCGCCCAATCGGCTTCGACCGCTTCATCATGCATACCTGCCACCGGCATCGGATATGGCGCGTAGCTAAGCGTGCGCAGACCAAGCTCGGCGTACGCTGTATCGGGGCCGGGATCGGGGCGCTGGTAGGCCTCGGTCAGATACTGCCACACCTCTTCGGTGACGAAGGGCATAAAGGGGTGGAGCAAGCGCAAGCTGCCATCGAGCACGGTGAAGAGCACGCGGCGGGTAAGCAGCGCGCGCTGCGCATCGCCTTCGAGCTGCACCTTGGCAATCTCGACGTACCAGTCGGCAAACTCGCCCCAGAGGAAATCGTGGATCTGGCGGCCCGCTTCGCCGAAGTTATAGCCCTCCATCAACCGATCCACCTCGGCTACCAGATGAGCGTAGCGCGAGAGGATCCAGCGATCGGCGAGGGTGAAATCCGCGGCACGCAGCGCCTCCGGCGTCACCTTCACGCTCTCGTTGCGCGGCAGATCACCGAGTTTGCCGATCACAAAGCGGGTGATATTCCAAATCTTATTGGCAAAATTGCGCGCCGCCTCGATCCGCTGCGGGTTGAGGTTGACATCTTGGCCGGGAGTGCCACTCGTCACCAATGTGTAGCGAAGCGCATCGGCGCCGTGCTGCTGGATCACCTCCAGCGGATTGACCACATTGCCGAACGACTTCGACATTTTGCGGCCATGCTCGTCACGCACTAACCCGTGCAGGTAGACAGTGTGGAAGGGCGGCTGGCCAGTGAGATAGCACCCCATCATCATCATACGGGCCACCCAGAAGAACAGGATGTCGTACCCTGTCTCCATGACGCTGGTGGGGTAGAAGCGGCGGTAGTCTGCGGTGTCGTCGGGCCAGCCGAGCGTGCTAAAGGGCCACAAACCGGAACTGAACCACGTATCGAGCACATCGGGGTCTTGCACGCCCTCGGCAGGCGGCGGCTCATCTGGGCCGGGCACGACGATCGAGCCGTCGGGCATATACCAGACCGGAATCCGATGCCCCCACCAGAGCTGGCGCGAGATACACCAATCTTCGATATTTTCCAGCCAGTGGAAATAGACCTTCTCGAACCGTTCGGGCACGATCCGCACCTTGCCATCGCGCACGGCGGCAATCGCCAGCTCGGCGAGCGGCTTGGTGCGGACAAACCACTGCTCGGAGAGGAGCGGCTCGATCACCTCGCCACCGCGCTGGCTAATGCCGACATTCATCTTGTGCGGCTCGGTCTTAACCAGCAAGCCTTCACGTTCGAGATCGGCCAGAATCGCCTTGCGACACTCGAAGCGATCCAACCCGGCGTAGGGGCCGCCCGCCTCGTTGATGGTCGCATCGGGATTCATAATATTGATCATCGGCAAATGGTGGCGCTTGCCGACTTCATAGTCATTCTTGTCGTGGCCGGGGGTAATCTTGACCGCGCCGGAGCCAAACTCTGGATCGACATACTCGTCGGTGATAATCGGGATGGGGCGAGCCAGCGCCGGCAAGATCGCCTCTTTGCCGACCAGATGGGCATAACGCGCGTCGCCGGGAGCGACGGCCACCGCCGTATCACCCAAGATCGTCTCGGGACGGGTAGTGGCGACGGTGATAAATTCGGTCGCACCGGCAGCCCACTGGCCTGATCCCCACGGCGCGGATGGGCCAGCCCATTCGGTAGTGCGGATCGGGTAGCGCACGTACCAGATCGAGACATTACGCTCTTCGTACTCAACCTCAAGATCGCTGACCGCGGTTTGCAGCTTGGGCGACCAATTGACGAGATACGTGCCGCGATAGATCAAGCCATCGTCGTAGAGGCGCTTAAACGCAGTATGCACCGCGCGCGACAAACCGGGATCGAGGGTAAACCGCTCGCGCGACCAGTCGCACGACGCACCGAGCCGGCGCAACTGGCGCGTAATCTCGCCGCCGTACTTCTCTTTCCATTCCCACGTGCGGCGCAAAAACTCTTCGCGCCCCACCGCCTGCCGCGACGTTCCCTCGCGTTCAAGCAGCTTCTCAACCTGCGTCTGGGTAGCAATGCCAGCATGATCGGTACCGGGCACCCACAACGTCTGATACCCTTGCATACGGCGCCAGCGGATCAGCAGGTCTTCGATCGCGACAAACATCGCGTGGCCGAGATGCAACTCACCGGTGACATTAGGCGGCGGGATCGAGATGACAAACGGAGGGCGGGGCGCATCATCGCGCGGCGCAAACAGGCCGCTACGCTCCCACCAATCGTAGAGCCGCTGCTCGACAAGGCGGTGCTCGTAGGCTTTATCCATCTCTAGCGGGCGGGCGGCAGCCGGATCGGTCATAGATGCCTCAACAATTAGCGCTAGAATACCGTCACATTAGAAACTATTATACCAGTCTTTCCGGCACAGCGATGTCAGGCGCGAGGGGGGATAAGATCGAGTACAATGCGAATCAAGACAGCCGCGCACAGCCGCGCGCCGGATATCATCAACCATTGCGGCAAGGAATGTTATGACCCCGCTGATCCAATTGAACAATATCACCAAAGTCTACGTCATGGGCGAAACCGAAGTGCATGCCTTGCGCGGAATTTCGCTCACGATCAACCAAGGCGAGATGGTTGCGATTATGGGGCCATCGGGCAGCGGCAAAAGCACGCTGATGAACATTATCGGCTGCCTCGACCGGCCCACTTCAGGCGAATACCTGCTCGAAGGAGTCAACGTCGGCGAGCTGACCGACGACGAGTTAGCAATCATCCGCAATGAGAAGATTGGCTTCGTCTTCCAGCAATATATGCTGCTCCAGCGCACAACAGCGTTGCGCAACGTCGAGTTGCCGATGCTGTACGGAAGAAACCGGCCCGACCGGCAAGAGCGGGCGCGGATGGCGTTAGAGGCCGTCGGGATGGGCGACCGGCTGCACCACCGGCCCAACGAGCTGTCGGGCGGGCAACAGCAGCGAGTGGCGATTGCGCGCGCCCTTGTCAACGAACCGCGAATTATCATGGCCGACGAGCCGACCGGCGCGCTCGACAGTCGCACTGGGGCCGAGATTATGGGCATTTTTCAGCGACTGAATGCTGAGCAGGGCATCACTGTCATTTTGGTGACGCACGAACACGACGTCGCCCAACATGCCGAGCGGATCATCAGCGTGCGCGACGGCCAGATCGCAGATGACCAGCCGGTCAAGAATCGGACGATTGCGTGGCAGCGGGAAACGACCATTGCGTGAGCGGACGGCAGATTTGTTATGATAACGCCGATAAACCGCCGTCACGGAGACGCCCGTATGCCCAACCGAACGTTCCTGAGCCATGTCCTGCTCGTAATCCTTCTCGCCACGATCGCGCTCGCTGCACCGCCGGCCAGCGCAGCCGTGAACGCCTCTGCCATGCCAACCCCCACGCTCACCATCACCACCAACACTATCACACCACGCACCGCGCAAGAGCCGGAGGCATCGCTGATCAGCGCACTGCTTGGCCGTTATGCGACGTGGCTAATGCTGGTTATGTGCAGCTCAATGCTGGCCGTAGCGGGAGCGGCAGCCATTGTGGCCCGAATGCGCCGGATCGCCGGAGACGATGACGACTAGCATGTTATGGAGTACGGCAGTGAAACTGCCGTATGTGCTTGGGATTGGGCAGGCGCCACCCCTCTGTCATTGCGAGGGAGGGCGTCCACCCGCGAAGCAGGGTGCCACCCGACCGAAGCAATCTCCCCCTTTGGCGGAATGGATGCCGGAGCGCATTGCTCCCGCACTCGTGGGGGATTGCTTCGCTTCGCTCGCAATGACACTGGAACCTCATGTCATTGCGAGGGCGCGCAGCCCCCGCAGCAATCTCCCCCTTTGGCGGAAT
>JAUQOZ010000134.1 GCA_030550625.1 Chloroflexota bacterium
GAAAAACTAGAGAAGATGGTATACGAATTGCTGGAGAATACACCAAACGGTCAGTTACCATTAAACGATATTATCACCATTCTAAAGAAACATGGATTTCAAGAAAAGACTTCTTATCTTTATCTTCGACGAGCGAATTCAATAGAAACTATAACCATTCCCGGAACCAAAACTAAATTATGCCGCTTAAAGAATAGACTGTCATTATCATTTCCTAGAGTCTCCGAGATTATTGATGCAGATCTACGCACAAATATAGAAAAGGCTCTTGTAGACCTAAATGAAGAAAACGTCGATCTTGGTTTGTTTCAATTAGGTCGTGAATTCGAATCGGTTCTCAAATCGGCACTAGTCTACGGGATTGAGAAAGGAAAAGTCAACCCTAGTGTTTCTTTAGGGAGAGATCCTTCCAAATGGAAACTCGCTAACATGATTGATTGCGCTAGAGATAACAATTTAATAAAGGAATCAGGAGTTGTACACCTTTTGCGCCAAGAACGGAATAACCGCGCTCATGGTTCACGCCCATCTCTTGAGGAAAGACAAGCATTAATGAATGCAGCTCCATATATTGCTGGAATGTATATTGACTACATCATTCTATTTGAGAAATTTAAGCGCGATTAGTGATTATTTATAAAATATTTTTCAGTATGATATCTAATCAAAGCATCGCTACCGATGACACGTATTACACGGCAAATCCGGCGCCGGCTCGTGGCGATTGTTAATCTGATGCATGCTGTGGCAAGTCGGGCAACCAACCCGGCTCGGTGAACCGCGGTGGCAGTCGTTGCACGTCGGGTTGAGCGGGTGCGGCATACGCACCTGTTGCGGGTGCAGGTTGTGGCAATTGACGCAACCGAGGTATTGTTCTAACCCGGCTTCGCTCGCCACCGGCGGCACCGGGGTGGGTTCGGGCGCTACCGTTGGAGTGGGTGGCGGCAGCGTAGGGGTTGGGGCTGGCAGTGGCGTGTCGGTAGGCAGAGGCAGTGGCGTCACCGTCGCCGGGACAGCGGTCGGGGTGGCGGTGAACGCCAGTGTAGGCATAACCGTTGCCGGCGCTGTGGCCGTCATCTGCGGGGAAGGCGTCAATGTAGCGCTGGGCAAAGGCGACATGGTTGGCGTTGCGGTTGCGGTGGGTGCGAGGGTTGGCGTTGCGGTTGCGGTAGAGGCGAGGGTTGGCGTTGCGGTTGCGGTGGGTGCGAGGGTTGGCGTTGCGGTTGCGGTGGGGAACAAGGTAGGCGACGCAGTTGGCGTGGCAGTGGGCGATAGGGTAACAGCGCCACCGGCGACTTCGACCGCTTGTTGCTGCAACAGAAAGTCAACCAGCGCCGCGATTTGCTCGTCTGGCAATAGATTGCCGTAATCGTCACCAACCACCGCGCGCACGATTCCCGCTTGGTGGCCGGGAACGATAAATTCATCATGCGAGCGGATCGACCGTTCGAGGTATTCCCGCCCGCTCACGCCGGGCATGCGCTCACCGGCCCGCCGGCCAACCCCGGCCAAATTCGGGCCAACTCCCGCCCGCCCGCTTGCATCAAGGGTATGGCAGGTGATGCACGGCACGCCGCCGGCCAACGGCGCGCGGCCAAAGAAGAGGTCAGCGCCGCTCACGTGCGCCACCGGCGATGGGGTTGGCGATGGCGAGGCCGGTTGCTGTGAGGTGCAACCGGCCACCATGCCAATCAACATCACACCGGCGAGCAACGGGATGATCCACGCCGGTACCTTTACCATTATTGTGCTCCCGTATTCCGCCCTGCCTATGACCCGATGATGCCGCTATCGAAGCGTTGCACCGTGATCACGCTGGGCCGCGGCAAGCCTTGCCGGTCGGGCCACGTGCTGATCGGGTTCTCGAAGGTGCCGCCTTCACCGGGGTGCTGGATGGCGAGGAACAGCGTGCGGTTATCGGGGGTAAACTCAGGCCCGCACACCTCACTGCCGGCCACCGACGAGAAGAACTGTTGCAGGTTGCCCCGCTGCGAACCGCTCACCGGCACCGCGAACAAACCATCGTTGAACTTGATCGCGCGCGGCGCGCCGTCGGTCGCAATCCACAGATTGCCCTGATTGTCGAAGGCCACATTGTCGGGCGCACCGATCGGCGACACCTTGCTCTTGTCGAAGCCGGCAAAGTAGGTGTCTTCCTGCGTGGGCAAACCGGCGAGGATAAAGATTTCCCAGCGGAAGGTGGTGGCGGAGTGATCATCATTGCGCTCGGTCAGCTCGATGATGTGGCCCCATGCGTTGTTGGCCCGCGGGTTGGCCGCGTCTACGCCGGGTTGGCCGCTCGCGCCGCGGCGGGTGTTGTTGGTCAAGGCGATGTACACCTTCTTGTTGACCGGGTTGACCTCTACATCCTCCGGGCGATCCATCTTGGTCGCACCCACAAGGTCGGCAGCCAAGCGGGTGTTGATCAGCACATCACCCTGCGAGCGGAAGCCGTTTTCCGGCGTCAGCGGGCCTTGCCCAAACACCAACGGCAGCCACTCGCCGGTGCCGTCGGCGTTGAACTTGGCCACATAGAGCACGCCGTCGTCGAGCAGGTTCATATTCGCTTCGCGGTTGCGCGGGTTGAACTTGCCATTGGTGACGAACTTGTAGACATACTCAAACTGGGCATCGTCACCCGAATAGGCTGCCACCCGGCCATCGCGCCCGATTGCGAAGGTCGCCGCCTCGTGACGGAAGCGACCCAGTGCCGTGCGCTTCACTGCCGGCTTCGCCGGATCATACGGATCGATCTCGACACACCAGCCGAAGCGGAACGACTCATTCGGCTCCTTGGCAATATCGAACCGGCTGTGGAACCGCTCCCACTTGCGCTCCGACTCACCAGCCGGCAAGCCATAGCGGCGATGCACCGCGTAGCGCGGGTCGTTGCGGTCGAGGCCATTGAGATTGGCGAAATACTGGTGGAAGTTTTCTTCCCCGCTCACCACCGTGCCCCACGGCGTCTTACCGCCAGCGCAGTTGTTGAGCGTGCCGAGGATCGCGTCGGCGCCGGGGTCAGCGCTGGTGCGCATCCACGGATGGCTGGCAGCCGGGCCGCTCAGACGGGTAGCGCTAAAACCGCTCACCCGGCGATTGAAGGGTGAATTGCGCACATAGCTCCACGTGCCGTCAGGCGCGCGCACCACTTCGACCACCGACATACCGTGAGCGGCAATGCCGACATCTACTTGATTGCGGGTCGGATTCTTATCATCGTACTTCGGGAACATCAACTCTTCGTTGGTGTACTCGTGATTGACCACGAGCAGACCGCGGTTCGAGTTGTTAGATCCGTAGGGCAGCGGCAAAAAGCCAACAAAGTCGCAGTTATAGCCAAACTGCTTCACCTGCGCTTCCGGCGACTGCAACCAGACATCGAAATCGGGCGCATCGGCGCTTAGCGGCTCACCCCAGCGGATAAGGGTGCGCGCATAATAACCATCCGGCACCACCACATCATCGAAATCCGGATCGGTGGGCTTCACTGTCTTGAACTTCAAGCCGGGGCTAGCGGCCAGCGCCTCTTCGACGGCGGTCAGATTAGAGCCGATCAAGGCCAGCGAACCGCCGATTGCCAGTGTCTTAAGCATACCGCGGCGCGAAATACGCAGCGCCAACACCTCTTCTAGCGTCTGACCAACGCCAGCCTGCGAGCGAACAACCCATTTGTCCTTTTCGTCGTGGCCACCCATAGCGTGAACGCCTCCTCATTAAACACCAGTACAGGAGCCTGCGGTTGCCAACCGGGCAACAGGGGTCTTGCCATTGGGATGTATACGTTCTGGGCAGCCGTGATTATATGGAATGTTTATAAACAAGAATTGATGTAAATATGAAACGAAGGTTAAGCCAACATGATCATGGCATAACACCCGCTACGCTGGCGAGGTGTGGAAACAAACAACGCCGCTCTCTCAGCGTAGAGAGCGGCGCAAGAAACGACAGCGGGGATCAGGGTTCAACAGCCAACGGCCCGCGCCAACTCCGGCCTGAGCGCAGCACTGGCCGGATCAAGCCGGGCCATCACCCGTTGCACCATGCGCAAATCGTAGGCGATTTGGAGATTGCGCGCCGGATCGGCGGCAAACAGGCCATTCCCGTGACGATCGAAGCTATTGGCCAAAAACAGCCACATATCGCTATCGAGCGTAGTATCGGGCGTGAGGCCATACCAGCGCAAGAAGCCGGCAACCTGCGCCGAGGGGCTCAATTGCGGCAACTGCGGCCCACCGAACACCGCGCGCAACCGATCGCGGGCTTCGACCACATCGCGGACAGAGTCACGGATCATGGCTCGTTGCAAACCTACCGGCGGCGGCGGCAATTGGGGCGGCTGCCGCCGGTAGGCAGTGACATTGACCTGATGGGCATAGGCTAATAGTTGCGCATCGCGCACCGACAACTGGTTGGGTTGGTGAAATGTGGCCATGAATAGCACATTCGGCGGCGCAGCTACCGGCCTAGCCGCGACCGGCAACAGGTGCAGCCGTTCGTGCAAGTAGTGGAACAACTCATCGGGGGCCAAACCATCAAACAAGACGAAGTAGAGCTTGCCGGCGCCTTGCGGCGATTGGGCTTCGCTCAGCACCTCACTCAACTGGCTATCGCCAAAGCGGGTATGGAGATCACGGTAATAGTCACGCTGGCCGCTCTGCGCCGTCCATTGTGCTGAACCAATGCGGATAAATTGGCCGGGGGCGTCACCAACCAGTGCCGCGACCAAATGTTGCACCAATGCCGCCTTACCGGCCCCGGCCCTCCCACTTAACACCACGCACGGATAGGTCTTGAGCGACACATACACGGCGGTCAACAAGCGTGCTTCGGTTGGATCAGCATCAACTCGCAACCGCCGGATTGTCTCCTGCTCTGCGCTCAGCGCCGGATCCTGCCGTCTCACGCCGGCCAGTGCTGGCGTCTGCCCGTTCACGGGCAAGGCCAACTCCCAGCGGCCCCCTTTGGCCTCGCCGCGAGCGCCATTGCTTGCGGCATGGAAGTTGTAAGCAATCATAGTGGTTCACCCGAAACGAATATCCGACATATCACCGACATTCAACTCTTGGCTAACACCGCTCACTTGCGCTCGATCACCGATTAAGCTGCGCGTGATAATCACCGACTGGATCTGCGCCTGAGCGTTGATAATTGAGTCGCGCACAATCGCCTGCCGCACGACTGCGCCGTCGGCGATCGAGACATACGGCCCGACTACCGCCTCTTCAATCACTGCCGTCGGCGCAATATTGACCGGCGGAATGATCACCGCATTGGGATACTCGGCGGCGCGATTGTGGCCATGTTCGAGCAGATAACGATTGGTATCGAGCAGCGCCTCAATCGTGCCGCAATCTCGCCAGACCCGCACCGTCTCGGCGCGCAGCTCTTCGCCGCGGTCGATCATCACTTGCAGCGCATCGGCCAAATAGAATTCCCCCTTGGTCTGGATATTATTCTCCATGATGTAATCGATCGCCGACATCAACCGGCTGGCTTCAGGCACATAATAGAACCCGGCCACAGCCAGATTGGAAATCGGCTCGCTCGGTTTTTCGACCAACCGCACGATCCGGCCTTTTTCAACCACCACTACGCCAAACCGGCGCGGATCATCGACCTCTTTGCAGTAAATGATGCCGTAGTCGGGATGCTCGTTGAGATGTTCAATATCAAACTCAAGCAAGCCATCGCCAAACACGATCAAGAGCGGGCCGGTCAATTCACGGGCTAACGCGATCGCATCAGCTTGCCCGCGCATCACCTTTTGCTCAAGAAAGCGCATCGGGTACGAATAATTGGCCCGCATAAACTCTTCGATCTGGTTGCCGAGATAACCGACCACACAGATCAGTTCATCAATCTGCAACGGGGCTAGATAGTCAATAATATGCGCCAGCACCGTCTTGCCGGCAACACTGACCAATGGTTTCGGGCGAACAAAGGTATGCGGGCGCAGGCGCGTACCCAAACCGGCTGTCAGGATCATCACGCGCATAGCTTAGCTCCTTGACCCGCAGCCGCAACTGCTGCAACTGCACCCGCCGCCACTAGGCGCAACCATCGCTGCCGCAGCCGCCGTTTCGCCACGGCTATGCGTAGCAAAAAGCGACAACCGGCGTTGAACATGGGTGCTCTGGCAGAAGGGGCAGACAATATGCTGATCAGCCGCGTTCATAGGCAGCAAGCGTTCGAACTGGCGCGCACAATCCAAGCAGCCATATTCGTACATCGGCATACATTCACCTCATAACGTCAGGGGGGAAGAATGCGGGCGGACATGGCCCACCCGCATTATACCACGGCGGTTTGCCTGCTTGGATAACGGTTTGCTTATCTTCACGATAACGTTACGCAAAGATTGAGACACCTTCAGGCTGCGGCAACGACCGACCGCTATCTTGCCCACATGGTACGCCGGTCATCACCGTAATTCGGGCAATTCGATCGGGTCTTCACGCGGTTCGCATAAACCGCAAAACAAGGCGCGGGCCGTCACGATCGCTTTGTGACTGCCTTTGCGGTCTGCGTAGAGTGCAACGATATGCGGCATCTCTTGGGCATGATCGCGACAGACCGCACGCCCGCAAAAGATGCACGTACCGTGGGCAGGCCGGTTACAATGCCAGCAATTCATGTCTGTTTCCCCAGATGGCTGGGGCGTGTATTGGTTACGCCCCAGCCAACTCGTTAGCGCGCAATGTACGGAATCCAGATCCGTGGCACACTGAGCAACACCGGCGCTTCGAGCAACTGATTAGTGATAGCCGTCGAAGCATTGAGAATCTCGACAGTGTTGGTTAATCCACCAGTCACTTGCGCCGGATTCACGGTCACCCGGAAGAGCAAGGTGAGCCGTCCGGGCGTATCGCCGCTTTTCGCCGGCACTGTGCGGTTGTTCCATGTCAACACCGTGCGCCCGCCTGAGGTCGTGATCGCTGGCGCCGGGCCGCTGATCATGGCGTTATATGTCACCCCTGCCGGCAACACATCACGCAACGAGATGGTAAAAGCGTTATCGGTTGGGTTCACGACCTCGATCTGGTAGAGGAAGGTTGGGTTAGGATCACCCGGATTCGTTGGCGGCAGCGAGGTGATATTTGCCGTCTTGGCGACCGCCGGCCCATCAACACAGATGCGCACAGTTGGATCAACCTCGCCGTCGGTGCGCGGGATGATGCCATCAGGACTCGTCACTTCGGCACTCGTGCCCTGATCGCTCCAGACCTGCCCAACCTGCAACCAGATCGCTAACGGCAATTCACTGACATTGCTCGCAGCCGGCTTTGCCGGCACGGTCAGATTGCGCCACACCAATTGGGTGGAACCAGCCTGCGCACCGCTAGTAAGCCGGATGATGCTATCAGGAGCCGGCATACCTGTGTCGGGTCGCAGATAGTTCAACCCAATCGGCAGCGTCAACGTGACCGTCGTGTTGCGATAAGCGATGGTGTTCGTGTTGAGCATAGTCAAGGTGTAGAGACGTTCTTCCCCTGACACCGCGCACTCACTAATTCGCTCGATCCGTGGCGTGTAGGTGTGTAGCGGTTGGGTCGTTACTCGTTCCCATGCGACATCGTGCGTCCGGCCATCAATCGTATAAGTAGTGCAGCGATTGGTGCTACGGCAAGTAGCCGACAACAGGTTATCAGCCGTCGCCCGCGCATAGACATCGGCAGTGCCGATAATATCAGCCGCCGCTGCCCGGAAGAGAATATCAACTTTGCCATTGGCCGGTATCGAATTCACAGTCCACCGCACTTCAGTACGGCCATCCGGTAGCGCGCGCTGGCCGGCAAAGGCATACAACGAGCTATTGACCGTCTCGCTATAGAGATAGCGCGGCGGCAAGATCGCGTAGGCACTCACGCCATTTAAGGCCGCATTCGGATTCAGATTGCGCACCGTCACCGTAAAGAGACCACGGTCGCGCAAACCTAACGTCGTGCGTTCAGCCTTGATCTCAAAGTCGAGCCGGTTGCTCCCACAACGATAATCAATGACTGCTTCAACAGGCGGACGTGGCGACACCCGTGTATTCCGCCCAGTCGTTGAGTCAAAGAAGTCGTAACCGACCGCATTTTTATACTTATCTGTAACACATGGCGGATTGAAGAGTGTGCGCACCCGTACTGTATAACTCTGTCCGGGAGCAATTGTTAGCGTTGGCCATGCCCATGTATTGCCGCTGATATCTGGGGTTTGCTTGCCTGCCGGCAAATTGGTGAAGACAACACCCTGATATGCCAATTCAGGGATGGCAAAATCCACCAAACCAGCCGTGTAGGTCGTCGTCGTTTCGGCGTTAGTAATAACGAGGGTGAAGAACAGCTCCTGACCGCCGGGTGGAACTGAGCCAGAAATAATCTGGGTCGTGCCCAAATTGGCGCCGGCAGCGTCGCTAAAGAACTTACTCACCTGAATATTGGGCGTGATCCGCACACAGGCTCGCGCGATAGCAAAGGAAATTTCTTCACCCGGCTGCCCAGAATCAGGATTAATCAGGGCATCCTGCATGCGCGTTTGGTCGAGATCATTGCAGTAGGTGCGCGTCTGCAACTGACCGCGTGTGATCACGTTGTAGCGGATGTATTGCGTCTCTCCCGGCGCAAGCGTGATATTCTGCCAACTCAATGTGATGCGCTCGACCGATCCCACTACTGTCGAGCCCAGTGCCGGTTCAAAAGGCGCCGCACTATCGGGATCGCCGCTATCAATCGTAGCGCTGCCCGTTACATAGGTAAAATCGGCTTGATTACCCGCCGGCAAGAGGTCATGCACCTCAATCCCGGTCATCGTGGTCGAACCGTTATTGGTCAACGAAACGATGTACTGGAAGGGTTGATTATTGCGAGCAATATAGGCGCTGCCGCTCTTTTCAGCTTCAGAGTATTTTTTAACTTCTAACCGCGGCACGACTTTAAACCCGCCCATATCGCTGCCAGCACACGTCTGTGGCACGCCGGCAGGCATGATTAAGTCGCCTAACGTTGTGCCAGAGCCGGTGCCATTGCCAACCGTCGAATAGCGCGCCGTCACCTCAAACGAAAAGCTCTGCTCAACCGGCGTGTTAATATTGCCCGCCCCAATATTGAATGTCCATATCAAAATGCCGCCATTGCCGGCGCTTGGCGGCTGTGCGGTGAACGAACCAACATTGCTGGCGCTGCCCGGCACATAACGCACATTCGGCTGCAACTCGATCCGAACCTGCACGCCATTGAGCGCTTGCGGCCAATAATTGCGCACTTTGAAGGTAAAGCTGCCGCGTTCGCCGAAGATGATGGTCTGGGGCGGGCCGAAATCCACCTCCGCCGGCGCACGAACGTTGTAGGCGATATCGCCAGTTTGTGGCGCAATCGTGTAGCGTTCGCTAGGCGGATTGAGCTTGAACGGCATCTCGTTACTGGTAACATAGTAGTCCACCTTGCGATTGATCATGCGCTCGCAAGGTAAGACATCGAGCTTGCGGAAGGTGACGAAGATATCAACTGTTTCGCCCCGTAACATTTGGGGAATCGTCCATACTAGCGCTGGCCGGCCATTGATCGTATCAATCGTTGGCGGGAAATTGGTGCGGTCAGGCCCGCGCACACTACTGACAAATTCGGCGCCAAAGGGCACAATATCGGTCAGTTTGACTTCCGTGGCCGTAATCGCATCCTCGCGATCGACATTGGTGAGGCGCAAGCGGTATTCGCCGGTTTGCGTAGGAAAGATACGCGGATTCAGCCCGCTGGCAGTGCGCTCTTTTTCAAGCCGGAAAAGCGGCCCTTCTACCAGCGTTGAGGCATTGGCGATCGCGCGTGCGGTGCTTTCGCTGCCGACAAAGAATTCGGCTGAGGCCGAGGGCCGGCGCGGGTCTTTGCCAAATATCGGATAGACAAATTCCGGCACACGCAATGCGATTTGGAAACTGCCGCTTGTACCATTCGCGAGATTGCCATCACCAATGGTATAGGTAAAGCCGCCTACCGCTGTCGTTGAATTGTAATCAGGCGCACCGCTGCGTGTGATGGCCGGCCCGCTGACATTGAACGCCACACATGCATTGGCGCCGCTGTCGCGACAGTGTTGCTGAAATTTATCGGGGTTGAGCGTTGTCGGACGAGCGACGCTCCAGAAGTTCCACGTGATTTTAATGCGGGCATTGCTCAGAGTAGTACCACTATTATTACTATAAGTCACCGTGTAAATGAGATCTTGCCCGCTGCGAATCCGGGCCGGCGAAGCCAGAATGGTTATGCTAACGCCACTTTGGTTCAGCACGATCGGCGCAGGTGCAGTCGCCGGTCCGGCAGGCGCTGCGCTGTCACGACTAGCGGTCGCTGGCATTGCAGCAATGTCAGCCTGACGAGCTTGGGCAAGATGCGTGTTAAGAGGAGCGAACAGCAGGGAAAAGACCACCACAAACCACAATACATTTTGTTTTGGCATACCTACTCCTAGCACGAATTGAATGACGTGAATGCTGCAATGCTCGTTATGGAGAGTCTACCACGTACATTGTACCAATTCTGAACCAGCGATGGTATCCACTAGTGGTACTAGATATAGTTTAGACGTTATGCCAACAGTCACAGCATTTACTGCTTGATTAGCCGTATCCACCGAGATTTTCGCGCTGATGGCGCCGCACGAAAGCTGACTTGCCAACCTGTGCTATGATAGTTGACTTGTAAAGTATTGGCGCCGAGGTTGCCATGATTGCGGTTCTGATTGAAGTGCTCTTGCCGATTGCGGTGGTGGCTGCGGCAGGGTTTGCCTTACGCCGGGCCTTGCCGCTCGATCTGGTCACGCTCAACCGGTTGATGATTTACGGCCTGAGCCCGGCGCTAATCTTTGTCGCGCTGGTACGAGCCGACTTAAGTGGGCCTGACGCGGGGCGTATGCTCTTTTTTTCGGTGGGAGTGCTGGCGCTGATGGCGCTGACGGTCTGGCTGTGCGCATTGGTGTTGCGGCTGCGCGGCAAAGAGGTGACGGCGCTGTTGCTGACTAGCATGTTTATGAATTCGGGCAACTATGGCTTGCCGGCGTCACGGTTTGCCTTTGGCGAGGCTGGCTTTACGTTAGGGGTGTTTTACTTTATCATGCAATCCATCATGGCGCAGACACTAGGGGTTGGGGTGGCGGCTGCCGGCGCGGCTGGCGGCGGCAAACAGGCATGGCGGCAGGTGTTTGACCGCCTCACCCACATGCCGCAGATTTATGCGGTGGCCGGCGCGTTGGCCTTGCGTGGGATCGGGTTTCATCCAGCGGAAGCCACCGGCATTGCCCGCAGCTTGTTTGAAGGGGTGGCGCTGCTTAGCGAGGCGGCACTGCCGGTGATGCTGCTCATTCTCGGTGTGCAATTGGGGGCCGGCGCGCCGATTGTGCAGCCGGCGATGGTCGCGTTTGCCACTGCGATCCGGCTGATTGTGTCGCCTATCCTCGCCTTTGGTCTCGCCCGTTTGCTCGGCATGGACGGCATTGCGCTGGGGGTGGGGGTGATGATGGCCGGGATGCCGACGGCGGTGAATACGACTATTCTGGCGATTGAGTTTGATACCCGCCCGCAGTTGGTGGTGAGTACGGTGGTGGTGTCGTCGTTTGCAAGTTTGGTGACGTTGAGTGTGTTGTTGAGTTTGGTGCGGTCATAGCAGGGGCGCAGCGCGCTCCGCCCGTACCGCTGCAAGAGGGGCAGAACGGCGCGCTCCGCCCGTACCGCTGCAAGAGGGGCAGAACGGCGCGCTCCGCCCGTACCGCTGCAAGAGGGGCAAAACGGCGCGCTGATTGGACGACGTCATCTTATGCCGCTAACTGATCTGCTGCTGCGTAATGTTGTCTTGGCCGGGCAAGCCGGGCGGTATGCGATTGCCATCAGCGGCGAGCGCATCGTTTGGGTTGGCCCCGACCGCGATGCACCGTCGTGGTCATCGGCGGCGACGCGCGTGATCGATGGCGGCGGGATGCTGACCTTGCCCGGCTTGACCGACTGCCATTTCCACCTGCACAATGGCGCGCGCGCGTTAGGGGTGCTGCGCCTCGAAGATGCGCAGAGCGTTGCCGATCTGCAAGCCCGGCTAGCCGCTTACGCCGCCGCCCACCCCCATCTGCCGTGGCTGATCGGGCGCGGCTGGCGCTACCGGCTGTTCACCAACGGCCAAGCGCCTGACCGGCGCTTGCTTGACGCGGTTGTGCCTGACCGGCCAGTCTTGTTGACTGCGTTCGATGGCCATACAGCGTGGGCGAATACTGCGGCCTTGCAGATCGCTGGCATCTTGGGCGGGGCGGAAACCGGTAATCCATTTAGCATCGTGGTGATGGGCGCAGACGGGTTGGCGAGCGGCGAGTTGCGCGAAGCGCCGGCGATGGATCTGGTGCGGCGTTGCATCCCGCCGCCAACCGAAGCCGAGCTGCGTGATTTGCTGCGCCGCGCGCTGCGCGAGCTGGCCGGGCTAGGGTTGACCGGCATCCACAATATGGATGGCGATGAAGCGCAGCGCAACCGCTACCGTGAGCTGGCGGCTGCGGGTGAGTTGACCTTACGCATCCGCTTGCCCCTCTCGGTAACACCGGGGACTGATCCGGCCCAGATCGCAGCGTGGGCCGCCGATGCCCGCCATCATCCGCATTCCTTCGTGCAGACCGATGCGGTCAAGCTGTTTGTCGATGGCGTGGTCGAGGCCAAGACGGCGCTCATGTTGGCGCCTTATGCCGATGGCAGCGGCGAGTGCGGGGTGGCCAATTACGATCCGGTAGAGTTTGTAGAACTGATCACCTGCGCCGACGCTGCCGGTCTGCAAGTCTGCGTGCATGCGATCGGCGATGGCGGCGTGCGCCAGACCCTCGACGCCTTTGCCGCAGCGCAACAGGCCAATGGCTGGCGCGACGCCCGCCACCGAGTCGAACATGCCGAGATCGTTGATCCGGCAGATCTGCCCCGTTTTGCCGCGCTAGGAGCGATTGCCTCGGTGCAGCCAGTGCATGTTGATTTCGGGATGGATCAACAGAACCCGTGGTGGCGGCTGGTAGGGTCGCAACGCCACCGCTACGGCTTCCCGTGGCGCGATTTGCTGCGGGCCGGCGCGCCGATGGCGCTCGGCAGCGATTGGCCGGTGGCCGATCCCAATCCGTTGCGCGGGATGCAAGTAGCTTGCACGCGGGGCAAGCTCGATCTCAGCCCGTTGGAAAGCGATTTTCCCGATCAGCGGCTGACGGTAGCTGAAGCATTGGCTGGCTATACCACATGGGCCGCCTACGCCGGCTTCCGCGAGCGCGAATTGGGCCGGCTAGAGGCCGGTTATCTGGCTGACCTGATCGTGCTCGACCGTGACATCACCATTGGCCCGCCTGACCAGATTGCAGCGGCACAGGTAATGTTAACGATCGTGGACGGGCAGGTGGTGTTTGAGCGGTAATCCTACGTCAAATACGTCAACACCTCTACCTCATCCCCGCTCTCAATGACCAGATTATCGGGCGGCAACCACTGAAACTCGCCGCCGCGGCGCAGACTTAACGGCAACTGGCCGGCAGCGCGCAGTTCAGCGACCGTCTTGCCGGCGCGCCGGTCAGTCACGATCTGGCGGCGCACAACCAGCAATTGATCGCCAATGTCGAAGGCCGCTTCGACATCAGACACGAGCGCCGCCGCCACCAGACTCGGCGCGGCCAGCGCCGAGGTGCTAAAAGCGGTGCGAATGCCGAACAGGTCAGCCAGCCGGTCGGCCAGCACATCGCTAAAGACGCGCAGCACCAAATGCACATCAGGGTACATGCTGCGCACGGCCAGCCCGATCTGCAAATTGAGCAAGTCGTCGCTGTAGAGAGCAGCGAGCGACATGGCCTGCTCGATGCCAGCTTCCCGCAGCAACTCTGGGTCACGGGCATCGCCGCGCAGCACGCGCACCCCTTGCGCGGTTAAGGCCTCGATATAGCGTTGCGGCGTTTCAACCGTACAAATGACGGTCAGTGGCGGGCGGGGGTTACGCCGGTTGAGCAGGCGCACCACCTGCGTGCCCACTTTCCCCAAACCACAGACGATCAAACCGCCGTCACTCCGCGCGGAACGCGGACGGTTAGCCCATTGCGCCGCTTCCAGCGCCGGCAGCGGGCCGACCAATGCGATCTCTTCGCTGGGCAAGATGGGGAGATTGGCATTGGGGCCGGGCAAGCGGCGCACCCCGAAGCGGGTTTCGACCTCGGCAACTGGCCCGATCAGCGGGCTGCCATCGCTGACGGTAATATAGGCTACCCCCAGCAAGCCGGCAGGCAGATCGAGCACGTAGCGCACATTGGAGTTAAGTAAAGCAGCGGCAAAGGTTGGCGCGGCGAGGGCTGCCGGGCTAAAGGCCGAATTACGGCCAAAGGTGCGCTCAATGCGCGCATCGAGGGCGCGGCTAAAGATACGCTGCACGGTCGGCAATTCGGGGCGGATGCGGCGCGCGGCCAGCGCAATCTCCAAATTCTTCAGATCATCATCAATGGTGGCGATCAAGCCCTGCGCCCGCTTGAGACCGGCCCGCGCCAGCACCGCTGGGTCACGGGCATCGCCGCGCACCACCGGCACCCCTAAACCGGTCAACGTCGGGATAAACTCGCAGTTCGGATCGAGCTCGATGGCCACCACCTCGCGCCGGCAATCGAGCAATTGCAGCACTGCGCGGTAGCCAACCCGCCCCAACCCGCAGACGATCATGTGACCGCGGTAGGTAGCCGCCAACGACTCTTGCCAGCGATCAGGCCGCGCTCGTTTGTCAACCAGCAGCCGGCCCACATCAACGGCGCTTTGCAGCAAAAAGAAGAGACCGAGCAGCGGAGTAAGAAAAAAGAGCGCGCGCCCAATCAGTTCATCAGGCAAGTCGAGATCGGTCTGAAAGATGAGCAGTTTGAGCGTCTCGAAGAGGGCAAAAGCAGTATCAGGTTCGTAGTCGAGACGTTCTGGCAAATAAAACCAACGCAAGTAGAGGGTACAGCTCGCCAAAACCAACAGCAGTGCGGTGATTGGGAACCATGCCTCACGCACGATGCGCAGATCGTCGATAATATTGGCAAGAATCAACCGCCAGAGCGCAAACCGGCGCCGGCGCAGGCGGGTGAGGCGAATGTCTTGAGCCATAGCAATGGTTGTCTCTGCTCAAACACGAAGGCGCAAAGACGCGAGCGCCACCCGTTGCGCCGTTGTGTGGCACATCATCAGTTACACCTCGCCGCGACTGACTGCGATCATGCGGTTGAGCCGTTCGAGCGCCCGCCCGCTATCGATGCTGGCCCGCGCCATCTTGACACCGGTGGCTAGATCGGGCGCGAGGTCGCCGGCCACCAGCGCTGCGGCGGCATTGAACAACACCACATCGCGGCGCGGCCCCTGCTCTTCACCGCTGAGGATGGAACGCACAATCGCCACGTTGTAGGCGACATCACCGCCGCGCAACGCTTCACGCGGCGCGCGCGCCAAGCCGACATCTTCCGGCGCGACCATCATCTGGCGCGGCGTGTGCCCGGCCCGCACCTCGAAGATCAGGTTGGGGCCGGAAAGGGTTAACTCATCAACGCCGCCATCGCCATGCACCACCAGCGCGTGAACTGTTTCGAGCCGGCTGAGGGCGTTAGCCAGCTTTTCGGCCAGCGCCGCGCTCGCCACCCCCAACACTTGATAGCGGGCGCGGGCCGGGTTGGTCAGCGGGCCGAGAATGTTAAACACGGTGCGAATGCCGATCTCACGCCGCACCGGCCCGGCAAAGCGCATCGCCGGATGGAACTTGGGCGCAAACATAAAACCGATGCCAGCATCGCGCAAGCAACGCGCCACCCCTTCAGCGTCCAGCTCGATCTGCACCCCCAGCCCCTCCAGCACATCAGCGCTGCCGCACACGCTCGACATCGCCCGATTGCCGTGCTTGGCCACCGTCAACCCAGCGCCAGCCGCGACAAACGCCGCGGTGGTGCTGATATTAAACGTATGCGCACCATCGCCGCCGGTGCCGCACGTGTCGATCACCGGCCCGTCAAAGTAGACGTGAGTCGCCTTCTCGCGCATCACCGCCGCCATGCCGGCAATCTCGGCATCAGTCTCGCCCTTGATATGCAACGCAGTCAGGAACGCGCCGATCTGAGCCGGCGTCGCTGTGCCGCTCATAATCTCTTCCATCACGCTGGCCGCTTCGGCTTGGGTCAGATCGCGCCGCGCAACCACCGCGGCAATCGCCTCGCGAATGTTCATTGCATGCTCCTCAGAGATGCAGGAAACGCACTGCCGTGCATCTTAACGATGGGAGACGCACTGCCGTGCGTCTGTACATGTTGCGGTTGTATTGTAACGAGGCGGCGCGTTACGGTCAATCGGCAGTTTTCCCAGCAGATCGTGATGTAGACGTTTTGTGGACGCGCCTGCGCTACGGTAGAGGCCCAATCCCGGCAAACAATGATGCATGCGGTCGATAAGGAGGGATGACTAATGGCGCGACGGCTACTCTTACTCGTCTGTCTACTCACGATGCTGGCCGTGACGTTGCCTCCACCGGTTATTCAAGCCGAACCGGGCGAGCCGCCAGCGGCGCTGAGCGATACGCCAGCTATGCTCGGAAGTGATGCCTATAGCGCACTCTATTACAAAGCGGGTATGGTCTTTTGGGCCGCTAATCCCCTCACCTGCACAACTTTTGAGTTTCCTGAGGCGTGCCAGATCCGGCAGGTAATTCCCGGCGGCAGCCAACGAACCATCTACGATAGCGGCGCTGATGGACCCTTCATTGTGTCAAATGTCGCCGTTGATAATGCTTTCGTGTACTGGATCGGCAGCGATTTCACGATCAAGCGCAAACCCATCTATAGCGCCAACGACGAGAACGCCGAAACGCTGGCGAGCACCGCCCATACCACCGCTACCCTGCAATTCTCGCTCGACGTTGATGATAATTTCATCTTCTGGACAGAGAGCATTCCCAGCGGGACGGGCCGCGTCGGAAGACTATATCGCATGCCCAAGAACGGCGGCCCACGCCAGTTGATGCAGGAGTTTAACCAACCGATGAGTAAGGTGCGCGCCGATGGCGCCGGCGGCGCATTCTACATCGCGCCGCTCTTTACCAATCTCCTGCTGCAGACGGTTCCTAGCGGCAGCGGCTTTACGACCTCGTTGGAAAACCGGCCGTTTGGCGTACAAGCGTATGCTGTGACGGCCACCCATTTCTATTGGGCCGAGAAGGTTACGAATTTGATTATCAAACGGGCGCCGCGCAACAATCTGACTGCCGTTGAAACGCTGGCCAATCGCGGCAATGTCAGTAATCCGAACGCAAGCGGCATTGTGGTGTATGGCGACACGATCTTTTGGCACGAAGTGCGTTCGAACATCGGTCCGCTTTACCGGCTGCGACTCGGCGGATCACCGGAAGCGATCACTGACGATCAAATGATATCAAGCGGCATGTTTGTCAACGATCGTTTCTTGTACTGGAACAACAGTAATGTCTATCGCTTGTCAGTGAATGCCTCGGCGTGGACGATTGATCTAGGTGTGAACGCGATGGAAATCATCCAAGCCGTGCAACGGCCGGCCAATGACGTGCCGCTGGTCAGCGACAAAGAGACCTTTGTGCGCGTCTTTGCCCAAATCGTGAGCAGCAATCCGCCACGCTCGACCGTAAACATTTGGCCTGCAGCCTTGCTCTATGGCACGCGCAGCGGCGTGCCATTGCCCGAATCTCCGCTCATGCCGTTGCCGCCGGGCTGGAATGAGGTGCGTAGTAGTGCGCCAAACCGCCGCAATGTCAATGATGGCTTCTGGTTTCGCCTGCCGGCCTCGTGGAGCGATGGGACGGTCGAGTTGCGGGC
Source organism: Chloroflexota bacterium (assembly GCA_030550625.1). Classification (GTDB taxonomy): domain Bacteria; phylum Chloroflexota; class Chloroflexia; order Chloroflexales; family Chloroflexaceae; genus Chloroflexus. Next base: position 17,815 of record JAUQOZ010000134.1, read on the forward strand.
AGTGGTGAATCCGCGCCGGGTGCTCAGCGAAACATCGTATGCCAACAATGAGCTGACCCGTACTGTCACCTTTGTGCGCAAAGCGCCGATCTGTCTCGATTTGCGGCCAGTTGCTACCGAACGCGGTACGACCATTGCTACCATCCCTCGATCAGGCGAAGGCGCATGGTTCTACTCCTTCTTCCGCAAGGCTGAACAGTTACTGCCCACCCACGAACTGCGCGTCATCGCGCGCGGTGGCGATCCGCTGCGCAAACCGCGCTGGTATCTGTTCGAGAGCGATCCGTTCGGCCTCTCAACAACCAATGCTGATAGCGGTTTGATGGTGTTTCTACTCAATGTGAACACCCTCTTTGACCGCAATCTCTGCACCAACGGCGGCGATACGATCAAAACTGTGATGGCGCAGGATTTTCCCGGTCGTGAAGTGAATGGAATCCAATTCGGCAATGCCCTGCTCTTCTTCGCGTTTTGGAGTCCGGAAGGCGGATTTATCGAAAACACACCCGGAGGAGGGGTGACATTAGCGCATGAAATCGGGCATTACTACGGGCGCGGACATATCAACTGCCCGCCCGGAGTCCCTTCTGGAGTTGATGGCGGGTATCCCTACCCAAGCTGCCAGCTTGATCATACCGGCCCTAATGAGCATATCGGGCTTGATGTTCGCCCAGCGGGACGCAGCTTGCTCGTGCCGGACAGCACTGGCGATCTGCTGTCGTATGCCCACCACATTTCCCTACGACGCTGGCCTTCTGACTACACATGGCGCGCCATCTTCAACCGGTTGGCGCCGCGCAGCGGGCCGGCAGCGTTGACCGTCGCCCCTGACGCAACACCGGCCGCCGCCTTCTCGTACATCGTCACCGGCTTCGTTACCGGCAATACTGCCGAGCTACGTGAGATCTACCAATTCTCCGATCCGCTGCTCAGTGAAGTGACCACGCGCATGAATGCAATCACTGCGCCAAGCAGCGCCTTCCGCATTCGCGCCTACAACGGCGCCACCCTGCTCGTCGATCAGCAATTGCGGGTTAATGAAGCGACGGCGGAAACCGGGCCGGGCCAGACCGAGCCGGATATGATAGGCTTCTTCCACCGGCTTGATCTGGGGGTGAAACCAACCCGGATCGAGATTGTGCGCGTTGCCGGCGGCGCGGTGATTGGCACACGCAACGCCTCGCCCAATCCGCCCACGGTGACGATGACTGCGCCGGCGGCTGGCAGCAATGTTGACCGCACGCTCACCGTGAGTTGGAACGCGAGTGACGCCGATGGCGATCTGCTCCACCATCTGGTGCGCTACAGCGGTGATAATGGCGCGACGTGGAGCGTGTTGGGCCAAGGTTTGACCGGCAATAGTCTGACGGTTGATCTGAGCGGCATGCCCGGCGGTACGCAAGCGCGGGTGCAGGTCATTACAACGGATGGTCTCAACACGGCGATCGCCACTTCAGCTCCGTTTAGCGTGCCGCGTCGCGCGCCGCAGGTGTTTGGGCAAGCCGAAGGCGGCATCTTCTTCCCGCTCAATGAGCCGGTTGTGCTCCGTGGCGACGCCTACGACCCCGAAGATGGGCCGTTAGCCGGCAACCGGCTGGCGTGGGAGGTGAGCGGGCCGGTAACGCGCACCGGTGACGGCTTGCAATTCACCCTGCTTAACTTGCCTCCCGGAACCTATAACGTCCGGCTGCGCGCCACCGACAACGACGGGCAGGCAGGCGAAGCCACCTTCGCGTTCGTAGTCGAACCGAAGCGGGTGGTTGATGGCGCTGCGCCGGAGATCGACGGCTTCTGCGACGATGAGGGCTATAGCGCCGATCCCGACCCAATCACGCTCTGGTATAACGCCGGTACGGCTACGGCGACCAGCGCGCAGGGCCGGATGATTCGCAGCGGCGATTATCTCTACCTCTGTTTGAATGGGTTGCCGCTCAGCGGCGTTTTGAGCGATGGGATACGGATCAAGTTTGATCCCGACAACAGCGCCGATACTGTCCAGCAGAGCAGCGACCTTATCTTTACGATTGATCGTACCGGCGTTGTGCGCAGCGGGCGGGGCAACGGCACCAGCACCGACCAATTCGATCCGGTGGCGCAAGGTATTCTGGCGGTGTTCAGCCAGACGAGCGACAACTGGAGCGCCGAACTGCGCATCAACGCCAACCTCATGGATGGCTGGAACAAACGTATCCGAATGACGGTACGGCATGAGTGGGTTGGATTGGGCTTGATCCCCAGCGGCTCGTCGGTATGGCCGGCAGGCGGCGGCGCTAGCAGTCCGGCAACGTGGGGTTTGGCGGCGTTGGGAGATGTACCCGGCAATCGTATCTACACGCCGTTAGTGATGCGGTAATGGCAGGATGAGCGTTGGGCCGCATGGATATGCGGCCCAACGACGTTGACAAGATGGCCTGTTAGGTAGGGCCGCGCTAGCGCGCGGCCCTACTGGGCGGAATGGCTAACATTCGCTATAGCCGCACGAATGGCACTTGCGGCAACCCTCTTCGTTCAGCAGCGTCGCGTTTTGGCATTCGGGGCAGATTTCGCCCGCCTCAATCGCGCCGTGACCCGGCTCAACGTGCAGATGCGTCACCGGCGCCGGCTTGGGTGCAGGCGGCTCAACGATACCGTTGCTGTATTCGCTGCCAAAGGCATACTCGCCGTTGTAATAGCCGTTGCCGTTGCCATTTCCATTGCCGTTCCCGTTGCCCTTCACGTAGTGATCGAGCAACACCTTGCCGATCGCATCAGGCACCGAACGCACCCGATCCGGGCCAAAGCCCGCCGAGCGCGAACCGCCGATCCCGCGCAGTTGCTCGGCGATCAGCTTGACCGGCACGCCACAACGCAGCGCTAGCGAGATCAGCCGCCCGATCGCCTCGGTGAAGGCGGTGACATCACTGCCGGCCCGGCCAATGATCGCAAAGACCTCAAACGGCTTACCCTCCAGCTCGGTGACGAACAGGCGCAGCTTGCCGAGCGGCGTCACCACCGGGAAGGAGTGGCTCGGCAGACCCTCGGCAGGCACCGGACGCGGGGTGAGTTCCACCGGCGCTGGAGCGGCTGGCTGCTCAGCCGGCTTGCTCTCGCTCTTGCCGGTCGAACCGGTTGACAACACCTGATTCGCCCGCGAGCCGTCGCGGTAGACGGTAATCCCCTTGCAGCCAAGGCGGAAGGCTAGCTCGTAAGCCTCGCGCACTTGATCGGGCGTCGCTTCGTGGGGGAAATTGATGGTCTTTGACAGGGCGCTATCGGTATACTCCTGAAACGCTGCTTGCATGCGCACGTGCCATTCGGGTGAGATGTCGTGGGCCGTCACCCACACTCGCTGCACCTCGGCAGGCACTTCGGGGTGATGGATGTGGCCGGTGTCGGCGATCCGCTCCATCAGCTCGGCGCTATACCACCCCTCGCGCTTGGCTTGGGCCACAAAGTCTTGGTTAATATCGAGCATGCGGGTATCGGCCTGATAGCGCCAGAAGGCGATCGCAAACAGCGGCTCGATGCCCGACGAGCAGCCGGCGATGATGCTAATCGTGCCGGTGGGAGCGACGGTGGTCACGTTGCAGTTACGCAAGAGGCGCTGCGGGCGAACGCGCGAACCATCGGGCCGGCGGGCGCAGGTTGCATCCGGCCCCCAGATGCTGTACTCCCATTCGGGGAAGGGGCCGCGCTCGCGGGCCAACTGCTCGGAAGCGACTTTGCTCTCTTCATCGAGGAAGTGCATCACCTTGCGCGCCAGCTCGATCGCCTCGTGCGAGTTGTAAGGTACACCCAGCTTCACCAGCATATCGGCCCAACCCATCACCCCCAACCCAATCCGGCGGATGCGCTGGCTCAGTTGAGCAATCTGCTCGAGCGGGTAATGGTTAGCGTCGATCACATTGTCGAGGAAGCGGGTGCTCTCATGCACCACCTCGCGCAGATGTTCCCAATCGATCTGCTTATCGGGGGTCACGAACTTGCCCAGATTGACCGAGCCGAGGTTGCAGACATCGTAGGCCAGCAACGGTTGCTCGCCGCACGGATTGGTCGCCTCATACTCGCCGAGATGGGGCACCGGATTATACTCATTGGCGCGGTCGATGAAGAACAGGCCGGGTTCGCCGGTAGCATGGGCGCACTGCACAATCAGGTCAAAGACCATACGAGCGCGGAGCCGCATGGGCTGGCCGGGTGGCACCAGCACCTCGCCAGTCAGCGGATGCTTCAGCCCTTCGCGGGAGGCGATATGCACTTGGCCGGTGCGCGGATTGATCAGATCGTATTCCTCGTCACGATCCACCGCGCGCATAAAGGCATCGGTAATCGCCACCGAGATATTGAAATTGGTGATCTTGGTGGTATCGAGCTTGCAGGTAATAAACTCGAGAATATCGGGGTGATCGCAGCGCAAAATACCCATATTCGCGCCGCGGCGGGTACCACCCTGCTTAATCGCCTCGGTCGAATGGTTATAGACATCCATAAAGCTGACCGGGCCGCTGGCCACTCCCATCGTGCTGCGCACCACATCATTGCGTGGGCGCAGGCGCGAGAAGCTAAAACCGGTGCCGCCACCGCTTTGGTGAATAAGGGCCTGATGCTTGAGCGTCTCGTAAATGCTGGTGAGGTTATCCTCAATCGGCAACACAAAACAGGCGCTCAATTGGCCAAGCGGGCGACCGGCGTTCATCAGCGTCGGGCTATTCGGCTCGAAATACCCCTGCGTCATGAGGTGGTAAAATCGCTCGGCCCGCTCTTCGACCTGCTCGGACGAAGCGCCATAACGCGCATCGACGGCGGCAATCGTCTCGGCCACCCGCCAAAACATCGTCTCTGGCGTCTCGATCACATCACCGTGCTCGTTTTTCAGCAGGTAGCGCTTCTTCAACACCGTGCGGGCGATGTCGGTCAGGTTCGCAGGGGCAAGCTCTCGTTTCATCATTGCTAGAATGCTCCTCTGTTGGACAAACCATCGGCACGCGGAGAAACCGGGATAGCACACCCAAAAGTGTAAAGAATTATTTTAACTTTCATCACGACGCGGAAAGCCGGCACTAGAGGTAGATACTACATCTAGTGTGTACGATGAGTGGTAGGGTGCATATCTTGGTATTCTCGCACGCGCCGCTAGTGTAGCACAGCGATTAGGATCGTGTCAAGCGGGGAAATGGTTACAAAATCATTTACAAGTTGACGATAATGCAACAACGCTTTGTCCACACACCAGCAAATCTGGTATCATATCGGCAGGACTTCCGTGCAAAGAGGCATGTCTATGGCGACACTTGCTGCATCAAGTGCTGAAACCGCAGTGGCCGGACTGCGCACCAGTTTTCGCCGCGCTGGGCAAGGTGCGCCGTTGCTGTTACTGCATGGTTGGGGCGGTTCGTCACGCCTGTGGCACTACACCCTGCGCGATCTGGCCGATCGCTATACGCTCATCGCGCCTGATCTCCCCGGTTTCGGCTCGTCGCCGCCGCTGAACGGGAGGCTCTCGCTTGAGCGGCTGGCCGATTGGGTGATCGCGTTTGCCGACGCGCTGGGTATCGAGCGGTTTGCGATCAACGGTCACTCGCTCTGCGCGGCAGTCGCCGTGCATGTGGCTGCGCGTTACCCTGAGCGAGTGACGCGCCTTGTCCTGACCAGCTTTAGCACCTTCCGCGATGAACGCGAGCGGCGGGTGGTGGCTTCGATTCACCACCTGATGGCGCTGTGGCTGGCGCTGCGCCGCCCATGGATGCTCGACGTGCAGCCAATTATGCGGCTGGTCGGCAATCGCTTCTTCTACCGGCTCCCCGCCGATCACGGCATCCTCCGCGAGACGTTTGCCGATTTCTTGGCGATGGAGCAGCGCACCGCGCTAGAGACGGCGCGCGGCGCCGGCAGCCCGACGATCAGCGCCGCGATGGCCGCCGTGCGCGCGCCGAGCCTGATTGTCGCCTGTCGCCACGACCAGATTATGCCGCCGCCGGGAGCACCGGTAGCCGCCGCGCGCATCCCGCGCTGCCGGCTGGTCTGGATCGAGCAGTGCGGCCATCTGCCTATGCTCGAACGCCCGAATGAGTATCACGCTATTCTGACCGAGTTTCTTGAGGAATCACCCGCATGACGATCGATGTTGCCGCTTATCGTGCCGAGTTTCCGATTACCGAACGCTACGCCTTCCTCAGCCACGCTGCCGTCTCGCCGCTGAGCCGGCGGGTGCAGGCTGCCGTGCAAGCCTATCTCGACCACGCCGCCCGCGAGCCGTTTCTGGCCGTCTTTCCGCAGGTGATGGCCCAGTTTGCCGAGCTGAAACAGCGACTGGCCCGCCTGATCAACGCGGCCTCGCCCGACGAGATCGTGTTCATGCCCAACACTGCCGCTGGCATCAATACTGCCGCCGTCAGTTTGCCGCTGCGCCCCGGCGATAATGTGCTGGTGCTTGATGGCGATTATCCGGCGAATGTCTACCCTTGGCAGCAGTTGGCGTACCGGGGGGTGCTGGTGAAGGTAGTGCCGCAACACAAGGGCGGCCTTGACCTTGACCTGCTCGTGCGCCGGATCGATCACCGCACCCGCGTGATTGCCCTCAGCACGGCGATGTTTGCTACCGGCTTTCGCAATGATCTGGCCGCGGTAGGCCAGATTTGCCGCGAGCGCGGGATCTATTTCGTGGTTGATGCGATCCAGACCCTCGGCGCCTTTCCGCTCGATGTGCAGGCGTGGCACATCGATATGCTGGCTTGTGGTTCGCAGAAATGGCTGCTGTCAACGCCGGGAAGCGGCTTTCTCTACGTGCGGCGCGAGCTGATCCGCGATCTGGTGCCGGGGGCGTATGTTGGCGCGGCCAGCAGCGTGAGCGGGCAGAATTATCTCGATTACAACCTGACCCTGCCTGAAACCGCCGAGCGATTTACGCTGGGTACGCCGAATGTGGCCAATAACCTCGCGCTGTTGGCGGCAGTGACGATGCTGCAAGAGGTGGGGATCGAGCGGATTGAGCGCCAGATTAACACGCTGGTGGCGGCGCTGATCGACGATCTGCGCGAACGCGGTTACCAACTGGCCGCCGATACCGCCCCTGAACATCGCAGCGGGATTGTGGTGGCACTGGTCGATAACCCCAACGCCGTTTCCCACCGGCTCAACGAGGCGGGGATCGTGGTGACGCCGCGCGGCGCTGGCGTGCGCATCGCGCCCCACTTCTACAATACGCTCGATGAAGTGTTGCGAGTGGGAGAGGCGCTCGACGCCGCTACCAAGTGAAAGGCGCAGAGGGGGCAAAGACGCGAAGGGTTTAACGCAAAGGCGCGAAGAACGCAAAGGACGCGAAGTTTTTTGGAACATGGTACCAGCAAGCTGGAGGCCATCCTAACAACATCTTAGTGTCCTTCGCGACCTTTGCGTCTTTGCGTTTATATCATCCTCTGCGCCTTTGCTCCCTCTGCGTCTTTGCCTCTATCCGATGGCGCGCAACCGGTCGAGGATAGTCTGCGCACTGCGTGTCCACGGCCACTCACGGGCCCGGATAGCGGCTTGCGCACCGAGCGCGCGGGCCTCATCGCGCTGGCGATGCACGCGTCGCAACAACTCCACCAGCGCATCAACGTCTGGCTCGGCCCACTGCGCACCGGCGTAGAGGCCACTCGTGGCGCCGGTCGGCGTCAAGCCACGGATTGGCAAAGGATAGCCACACGTTTCGTCGAGAAACGTGGTCAGACCGCTCCACGCGGTCGCGATCACCGGCACCCCGCACGCCATCGCCTCAAGTGCTGGCATTCCCCACCCCTCGCCCCGGCTAGGCAAGACAAAGCAATCAGCGCTGCGATAGAGTTCGGCCATGCGCACCGGGCTAAAGGTCTGGTTATAGAGCACGGCCACCGGCGGGGCCTGCTCGCCGAGCGCCGCTGCCAATTCGCGTAGCGGGTTGCCGGCGGCACGATGGTCAATCTTCAACACCAACACTACCGGATCATGGGGTTGAAACGCAGCCCGGTACGCCGCCAACAACACATCCCAACCCTTGCGCTTGCTCCACTCAAACACTGAAACAAAGACGGTGCGATCGGCCAGATCGCGGCGCGGCGAACCGGGAGTAAAGACCTCCAGATCCACCCCTAGCGGTACGACATAGACTGGCCGGGTCACGCCGCTGGCGATAAACACCTCCCGCCCCCACGCGGTCGGCGTCCAGACTTCATCCATCAGGTTGGCCTGCTCAACCCAATGGGCCGGCAAGCGATCGGTTTCGAGCATGGTAAAACCGATGCGGTACGCGCCGCTATTTTTGCAAAACAAATCGCCGCGGCCATACACCACTTGCGGCACATCGAGCCGGATGGGCAACTGTTGCAGCGAGCGGATATGCGGCGGGATGACGCCGTATATATGCTCGACGACATCGACATCGAACAAGTAGAGCGGGCGTACCGGTAGACCGGCATCGGTCAGCGCGGCCACAATCGCTTGTGACGAGCTGCTATAGCCGGTCGGCGAAGCGAAGGTTGAATGCCAAACAAGGTGCGGATGCATAGGATAAAGGAGGGGTCACAGCGCTGCTGTGACCATACTGTGAGCGCAGGTTATTCTTCCAGCGCGGCCAAGCGTTCGGCCAGCGCCTGCCGGGCCGCCCGTTCAGTGTCGAGATGAGCAATCAAGCTCTCGACAATACGAGTTAGCGTGGCGAGCGTTTCATAAATCCGGGCTAACTCCGGCCCCGCCAGCCCCCACGCCAACCGGCGGTGCAAGCTTGCCAGCAGCGAATTATCTGACGACGTAAGCGCCCATAACGAACGCAAGGCATTGACTTGCTCGGCCAAATACGCATCACGGGTCAGAAACTCGCTGAGAGCAACAAATTGGCTATAGTCAACCGCTGGGTTGCTCAACGCACGCGCAACCGCCGTCGCAAGCGGCTCGTCGTCGCGTGGATTGACGATGATCGGGCCGTGAGAAGTCATTGTAGGAACTCCTATGAACGTGCGGCAGTGTGACTGCCGCACGCCATACCAACAACTTCAGCGCTGAAGCAATAGGTGGCGCTGATATACTCTTGCGGCAGTGTCCTGCCACTCCACAACCGCAGGACAAGGCAGCAGGCCAAGCTTTAAGCATGCGGCAGTGTCCTGCCGCACTCCATAACCGCAGAACAAGGCGCCGGGTCAAACTCTAGCGGAACAAATGCAGGTTATCGCGGATCCAACCCACCATGCGCTCAATCCCCTCGTAGACCGAAACGCGCGGTTCCCAGCCCAATTCCTGCTTGGCCAGCGCAATATCGCTGATATAGACCGGCTGATCGCCGGGCCGCCAATCGCTATAGCGCACAGAGATCTCGCGGCCAATCAAACGGCTCAGCACCGGGCCGAACTCAGCCCAAATCGACAAGGCGTTGTGGGGGCCGCCGCCGATATTGTAGATATGGCCGCTCACCTGATCAATCCGCTCGAGCGCGGCCATATACGCCGCGATCAGATCATCAACGTACAGCATATCGCGCACCTGCTTGCCGTCACCATAGATCGTGATCGGACGATCGAGCAGGGCCGCGATCGCAAAGTGCGCCGCCCAACCCTGATCCTCGACTCCAAACTGGCGCGGGCCATAGATGCATGACTGGCGGAAGACCACCGTCTTGAGGCCGTAGATGCGGGCATAATCACGCACGTACTGGTCGGCGGCGCCTTTGCTGCAACCGTAGGGCGAATGGAAATCGAGCAACTGATGCTCAGGCACGCCGTTGGGCAAATCGCGGTAGCGATAGCGGGTGGCCTCCTCGACTACTGCCACCGTCTCCATCCCGCCGTACACCTTATTGGTTGACGAGAAAAAGACAATCGGCGGTTTAGGGGCAAGACGAGCCGCTTCAAGAATATTGAGCGTACCGAGCGCATTGATCTCGAAATCGCTGCGCGGATCTTTCACCGAGGTGGTGACGGCGACTTGGCCAGCAAGATGATAAACGATGCGATGGCCGGGGATCACGGCCTGCATAGCCGCGGCATCGCGAATATCTGCTTGCACAAAACGCAGCCGGTCGCCATACCGTTCTTGCAACCATGCCAGATTGAGCGGTGTGCGGGGACGGCTCAGATTATCAACAATGGTCACCTGTTCGCCATGACTAAGCAAGTAATCGGCCAGATTGCAGCCGATAAAACCTGCGCCGCCGGTAATAAGATGGGTCATGGATTTGCCACCTCATGAGTCAATACAAAATAATTTCCTGCCAATTATAGCATAGTGACCAACACAGCTAACGCCGGCGGCCTGTGTCGGCGCACCGGCGTTAGCTTGAGAGATGATCACGCAACTAACGGGCAATGTACGGCGTAAACGTACGATACACCACCGCAACCTTCCGAACCGTAACGTTCATTGTCACTGCCGGCAAACTAGGCGTACTGACAGTCAACGTGACGGGGTAAACACCGTTCGCAACGCTAGCCGCATTTACCGTAATCACGACCTTGCTCAGCGTTGTACTACTCACTGTCGAGCTGCTCAGCGTGGCCGAAACAATATTGTGGCTATCGCCGCTTTCGCTCAAACTTAGGGTAAGGGGTCTACCGTCACGCGAGCTAAGCGCGATTTCAAACGTCTCAGGCCTCGCGCCATCGGTGAGCACAAACAGATCTGTAGTAGCTGCCCATAATCCGGGCAAGTTAAGCACGCCATCATTCGTAGCCGATCGGCGAAATTGCGGCCACGGCGCACTGTAAGCCGGAACCGTCTGGTAGCCGGGTGGCGGCGTTTGGGCCGGAAAGACCGAAGCAAGATTCGTCCACGCATAGAGGTGGGCCGTGATTGGCGGCGCTGCGCTGGGGCCATTGACAAATTGATGCCCGCCGCCGATCACGACATCCAGCACCCCATCACCATTGATATCACCAACTGCCGGCGTCGCTTTTACGGTATACCACGCATAGAGCGATGGCTGAGCGCCGCATGCCGGCGAGAGATAGCAGGTCATCTGCTGGCCGTCGTAACCACGTAAGATGACCACACTCCAGAAATTAGCCGTTAACACCTCAACGATTCCATCGCCATTGATATCAGCAATGACTGGCGACTGCAAATGGCCGCCATTTGGATCGTTGAAGCGGACGTTCGGATCCAGCGAGAAGTTGGCGCTATACGGAATTGTTCGCCATTTCGGCGTAGGGTTTTCAGGATCCCATGCGATCGTTTCGCTGTGCGGAATCCCATCATCGCCTGCCCACCCCACATTCACGACAATCTCTAGCTTCCCATCACCATCAATATCACCGAGGGCTGGCGATGACTCAACACATTCGGGAGCATTAAGCGTTTGTAACACTGCGCCATCGCTTAACCGAAAGATCTTAACCCAACGCCCCTGCTTCGTGACAGGAGTGTTAATATTGCTAATTGGCAACCAACAACTCGAACCGATCACCAATTCGCTGCCGGGATTGCTGGCTAACACATCACCAATCGCCGGCGAAGAATAGAGCGCCTGATCGACATAGGTGCGCCAGATAAAGCCGGTGTGGAACTCGATCCGCTTGGGGTTGCGCGGCGCGGTATCAAAGGCATATAGAAAACCGCCGTCTTGGGTCGAAGGATTGAGATAATGGTTGGCAGTAATATCGGTGGCCGCTATCAGCTCAAGCTCAGGATCGTTGTCAATATTGTAGAAAATCGGCGTTGACCAGATGGTATCAGCAGCATGATAATACCAGCGCACCGTATAGGTGGTGCTGGTGACAGCGCTGAGGAGATAGAGGTTGCGATCTAACCCGCCGAAGGCGATTTCTAGCTTGCCATCGCCATCAGCATCTGCCAGCGCAACCGAAGCGACCACACCGTACAGATCTTCAGCCGGATAGCCTTGCTGCTGCTGCCATTGGCGCAGGCTAAACCGCCAAGCGATTTGACCGGTGATACCATTAACTGCTACGATCCCGCCATCGCAGTTTGATTCTAGTATTGTACCATAGCCAACAACAATATATGGCACGCCATCACCCAGCAACTCGCCGACGACCGGACTACTGTTCCCCACATAATCATCGCTTTTCGGCGAACACGGCGCTGGCAGCAACTGCACTGGCGGCCAGAGTTGTGTTCCATTCGCTCGGCGTGCGTGCAAGAAACCATCACTCGTGACGACCGCCACCTCTTTGTGATTGGCTGCATTTCCATCGATCTCGGCGATCACTGGCGAACTGCGAATAATTGGCGCACTGCCAAGATTGATCCCATGGCGGGCAGTCGTATCTACACCAGTGCCATAGGAGACTGGGTGCGTCCAACCCGGCAGCGGCGGCGGTTGATCGGCATAGCCGGCTCGTGCGATTGGGGATGGGATCACGGTGGTGAGCACCAACAGCGTCCCTATCAGTAGGATGGATAGAGGGATATACCGCTTCATACAACAACTCCGGCAGCGACGATACATTCACTGACACCAGCATAGCAGATGGATCGAACATCTACATAACCAGACAAGGGTACGCGGAGAGGCTCAATCCCACCCACCAAAATAATAAACGCCATTGCCAGTGGAATCAGTTCAACCGGCAACGGCTCGTTATCATGCATGCAACAGAGACAAGCGCCGTTTACAGGGCATTATTTTTTTTCAATGGACATTCGATCACGCAATATAGCCAGTTCATGCTCAAGCCGGCGCTGCTCGTGGCGAGTATGGGCGAGCAGATCGAGCAGATCAGCGATCAGTTGCATCACGGCGCGTTGATCATGCTGATGACCAGTAACCGGCGAGCGCCCCGCAGGAGAATGCGAACGATAACGCAACTGATTTATCCAGTGACGGGCACGGGCCATGACCGGCGCCGGTTCGTGGTTGTCGGCTAACACACTATGGCTATTCACCAGTGCAGCCAACCGGCCCTGCACCTGCTCGAACAATTGCCAACCAGCGCTCTGATCGCAGAGATGCTGGATCAACCCGATAAGATGCGCTTCAAAGCGCGCATAGGTAAAATCGAGCGACCGCCGGATACCGCGTTGGGCCAATTCCGTTACCAATGGTCGCGGCTGCAAGAACGTTGCCAATGCAATGAGCATGCGATCGATGAGCACGCTCCAGCCGAAGGTAGCTTGTACATACGCCCGCCCGCGCTCACCCAAGGCCGCAGCCATTTCAGGTTCGGCCAGCAATTGATCAACCGCTGCGCCAAAACTAGCCGCACTTTCACAAACATAGCCGCCGCCACTCAACTCAACATGCTCTTTGGTGACAGCACAATCGGCATGCACAATGACTGGCCTTCCCTGCTGCCAAGCCTCCATCATCACGATCGAAAAGCTCTCATTCAAAGAAAGCTGACACAGCGCGAGGCAAGCCGCGTATGCGTCCAATAACACATCTCGCTCAACAACACCTATATGGACGATGTCCGAGCGATGAGGCAAGGGAATATGGGCCCGTCCGGTCAATACCAATCTCAGAGGACTATCAGGATGACTTGCTTTATAAGACAGAAACCAGTCAATCAGCAATGGCACATTCTTAGCCTCTTCCAACCGGCCGCTGTAGAGTAAAAATGGCGCTTGCCAACCGACATACTGATAGAAACGCTCCGGATCACCACGCAATGGCTCATCAGGGAAGCCATAGCCTAACACCGTTGAAAACGGATTGGCCAACCGCAGTTTCTCGCGTGCTAATCGCTCTTCAGCCGCCGTATTGAAAAAGATCCCGCGCGCCTCTTCGAGCATTTCACGGAAGATCGCAAATTGCGCTGCCGGCTCATCGTGCAGACATGGGATATGAAAGGCCCGATCGCCGGCCTGTTGCGCTGCATAATATGAGGTGCCAAAGAGATAGGGGGTGAAGATAAAGGCGGCATACTCTTCGCGGTGGCGGGCAATATACTCCTCGAGCGCCCGGCTCCGCAGGTTATGTTGCATAAACCGCTCTTCATCTCGTCGGGTAATAACCTCGCCCCGAACGGCTTTCATCTGCACGTCGTGAAACCCGACCGGATCGACCGGATCGACCGCAAACCGGCGCACAGTAACGCCATTAATCACTTCAATTTCGGGCAGAGGCGCCGTACCCCAACCAATCAAATCAACAGCGTTGGTCGTTAAAGCTTCAACAGTAAACCCGCGAGCCGCCAATTGCTCAGCCCACACTTGCGCACCGCGCTCGGCGCCGCCTAACACATCGCGTCCATACCGTGGCGTCACGAAGGCTATCGGGCGATTGCGCAGCATATGTTGGGCTTGGGCGACATCGAGCGAATTAGGGGGTGGCTCTTCCTGCGCAGCAAGCACACGCAACACCTGCCGCGCTAGATCAGCCGGATCATCTGGGGTAAAGAGGAGACCAGCATCACCAACAGTACTAGGCAGTGCCGTCGCCGCCGCTGCCACCACTGGCTTGCCGAGCGCCATTGCCTCCATGACCGGCATGCAAAAGCCTTCATGAATGCTTGCCATCACAAATACATCGCACAACTGGTAGAAAGCGCCAATCTGATCGCGATTTTGCGCGCCGGTAAAGATCACTGCATCGGCCACCCCTAATTCTGCAGCACGCGCCTTCGTTTCAGCGACGTATCCCGCGTAAGCGTGACCGGTTTCACCCACCAGCAACAATACCGTATTAGGGTAATGGGCGCGAATCAAGGGTAATGCTTCAACCAGAATATGAATTCGCTTATTGCGCGCCATACGACCCACGTACAACAACACCCGTTTACCAGCTAAGCCATATTGTTGTTGTAACTGGGGATCGGGCGGCTGAGCGTAAGCCGCATCACGTATCACCGGATACGGCAAGACACTAGTACGGCTTGGCGCGATCAAGCCCGTGTTCACCAACTCATCAACCATATATTGGCTGTGCGCCACGGCATAATCGGCAAACCGAACGAGCTGCACATTGGCTACCCCACGGGCAACATCTTCGTACCCCGGTTGGCCCACTCCCCAAATCGCTGGCGGGGTGACACCGTGATAATCAAAGAGCACTGGCGCCGGTGCAATCCGGATCAGTTCGACAAGATCGTAATACGTCGAGTAGTTTACAATGATAGCAGCCGAACGCCGAAAATGCTCAGCGAATGGCCGGCTATATTCATTAGGATTGGTTATTTCACTAGGCTGGACAACCACCATAAACCGGCGCAGCGAACGTGGCAACCGTCCATCAACAAAGCCGGTCAATAACAACGGATGAAACCCTGCTTCCGCCAAAGCCCGCACTTGGGCTGCCACATGCGTTCCTACTGCATCATTTGCCAAGCAATTACCGTTGATAATAGTAATTCGCGGGCCTCGCGGCGGCTCAACTATAACTGGTGAACGCAATGGTACGATGCCACGCTCGCGAAACCAAGCGACCGGA
>JAUQOZ010000359.1 GCA_030550625.1 Chloroflexota bacterium
GGGGGGGGGCGGGGGGGTGAGGGCTATCCCGCGCTGCGGGCTTTGTACCCCTAGCCCGGCCCTTCAGTGCCGGGGCGGAGTATAGCCACGAAGACACACAAAAGACGCAACGATCTTATGGTGTTTGTGCCTTTTGTGGCTTTTTGTGGCTATTCAACCCGCGCCAGCGGGTTTGGTACTATACACCCCTTACCCTAACATCTGCTATCATACCCATTCAAAGACCGCTCTATCATGGAGAACACTATGCTCTTGCTCGACGCCGCTTTTCAAGTTGACGCCAATCCCTTGCCGAACGCCGCCGCTGTGGCGCAAGCCGCGGAAGCGATCGGTTTTGCCGCACTCTGGGCGCCGGAAACGGCCCATAATCCGTTTCTCGCCTTGGCGATTGCCGCCGAACATACCCGCCAGCTTACGCTTGGTACCGCGGTAGCGATCGCTTTCCCGCGCAGCCCGATGGTGACGGCCCAAATCGCATGGGATCTGGCTGGTTTTAGCGGCGGGCGTTTCGTGTTGGGTCTGGGCACCCAAGTCAAGGCCCATATCGAACGCCGGTTTAGCAGTGTGTGGGATGCGCCGGTGGGCCGGTTGCGCGACTATATCGGCGCGCTGCGCGCGATTTGGCAATGCTGGCAGACCGGCGGCAAACTCGATTATCGCGGCCAGTATTACCAGCATACCTTGATGACGCCCTTCTTCAATCCCGGCCCGATCGCCCATCCCAACATTCCTATCTACATTGCCGGCGTCAATACCGGTCTCGCCCATCTGGCCGGCGAAGTATGCGACGGCTTCCATGCCCATCCCCTCAACAGCGCCCGCTATCTGCGCGAAGTGCTGCGTCCGCAGATTGCCGAAGGCGCTGCTGCAGCCGGTCGTGCTCCGGCGGCGTGTGCGATTGCCGGTAGCGCACTGGTCATTACCGGTCATGATCGGGCCGAACGCGAACGGATGCGGGCCTTTGCTCGCCAGCAGATCGCGTTTTATGCCTCGACGCCGACCTATCGCGCTGTGCTGGCCTGCCATGGTTGGGAAGAGGTAGGCGAAGAGTTGTCGCGCTTAGCGGCGCAGCAGCGGTGGGCCGAAATGCCCGGCCTGATCGATGAGACGATGGTGGCCACCTTTGCTGTTGAGGCCGAACCAGTCGATCTGCCGGCAGCGTTGCGGGAACGGTACGAAGGTCTGCTCGACCGGGTTGCGCTCTATATGCCGTTTGTGCCCGGCGAACGTGATGCCTTCTGGCGCCATCTTACCAGCTCGCTCAACGGGTGATCCACGATGGCCGGCGTCTTTGCCCAGCTCGATCTCACCCCGAACCGGCTGGAACAGGCCCGGCAGGCGCGCGCGGCCCGTGGTGATCTGATCGATTTGACCAGCAGCAACCCTACCGCGCAAGGCTTGCTCTTCCCGCCTGTAGTGTTGGCGACCGCCGCCGCCGCCTACTGGCCCAGCCGCCGCTACCGGCCCGATCCGCGCGGCGATCTGGCGGCGCGTGAAGCGGTTGCCGCCTATTATGCTCGCCGTTCGCCGCCGTTGGCTGTGACCCCCGATGATATCTTTCTCACGGCCAGCACCAGCGAAGCGTACAGCCTGCTCTTCGCCTTGCTCGCCGATCCCGGTGACAATCTGCTTGTGCCGAATGTCACCTATCCGTTGTTTGAGTACCTCGCCGCCCTACGTAATCTTGAACTGCGCAGCTACCAGCTTGATGAAGAGCGTGATTGGCGGATCAATGCTCGCTCGCTCCGCCGCGCCGCCGATGAGCGCACGCGCGCGATCTTGATTGTCTCGCCGCACAACCCGACCGGCGCAATCGTTGAGCGCCACATAGCGACGCTCGATCTGCTCGGCATTCCGGTCATCTGCGATGAGGTGTTTGCGCCCTTCACCTATGCTGCGCCGGCGACCCCGCCGCTAGCTGCCCTTCACCCCAATCTGCCGGTCTTCACCCTCAACGGGATTTCTAAACTCTTTGCTTTGCCTGACCTCAAATTAGGCTGGATCGCGCTTAATCGTCCGGCGCGCGCCTTCGCTTCCCGGCTCGAATTGCTCAACGACACGCTGCTTGGCGCAAATGCGCTCAGCCAGTTTCTGTTGCCAACCCTGTTTGCCGAGGGCGAACCCTTTGTGGCGACAATGGTGTCTCGTGTGCAGGCAAATATCTCCTTCGCCCTGCACCAATTCGCCGATCATCCGCGCATCCATGCCCGCCCGCCCGCTGGCGGCTATTATCTCTTCCCATCCATCAGCGGTTGGGAGGATGAGGAGGCGCTGGCGCTCTACCTGCTCGAACATGGGGTGTTTGTCCATCCCGGCTATTTCTACGGTGAGGTACACGGCTGCCACATCATGATTTCGGCTCTCACCGAACCGGCAACATTTGCTACCGGGATCGAACGGCTCTGCGCCGCGCTTGCGTAAGCGCTTTATTTTACACTTCATAGGACATGATCGCTGCGCATGGCTCATTCTATCGGCCAGACTATTGCAGAGCGGTCAATCGTCGTGTATAATTCTTGCAATCGGCAAGCAAGTTGGTTGACTACAGAGCGCAAAAAATGCGGATTCGCTCGTTCCTCAAGATGAATGCAGGTTGCTTGCGTTAGAGCAGCGTGTGCGCGCTCGCGCAGATACACCGTTCACGCTAGGCATCAGAAACGTTACAACGATGACCACACTTCCGCAGCGCCGCTCCGCCACACCCCGGTCGTCGCCGCCGCCGGTGCAGCGTGTCAGCGACCACGATTTGCTGCAAGAGTTGCTTCTGCACGACCTGCCGGGCCGGCGCGACCCGTTGCGTCCGGCGCAACTGCGTTCCCGTGCGGCGCATCGCGAGCAAGCCCTGCGTGGTTTCTTGCGGCGCACGTGGGTTGATCGTGCGTTGCTCATTGCCGAAGTCGCCCTCTTTGTAGCAATGATCGCCGTCTTCGCCTACTGGCTGATCGATGGCTATGGGCGCGATTGGTGGCGGGCTTGGCAGGGCCAAGCGCAACCGCCGGTCGCCGTTTCAGCCCAGTCGCCGCAGCCGTCGGGGCCAGTTGCGCCTCCCGCTGCTGCACCTCATCTGCCGGCTTTGCCGTTTACGGCGCCGGAAATGGCGGTCGAGCCGCCCGATTATCTGGCTCCCCAACCGCGAGTGCAGCCCTTGCCAGAAGCCGATCCGCGTCCGCAGCGGTTGCGCATTCCCAGCATCCAGCTCGATACGTCGATCTACGAGGTCTTTGTGGTTGATGGCGCTTGGCAGGTCGCTGAATATGCTGCCGGCTATCACCATGGCACCGCGCTGCCGGGCACGGTGGGCAATACGGTTTTGTCGGGCCACGCTGGCCTGCGCGGTGCGGTGTTTCGTGATCTGCCGGCCCTCAAAGTGGGTGATGAGATTTTCGTAGAAGCGGGGGGATGGCTTTATCGCTACCGCGTGCGTGAAATGCGCAATGTCTGGCCGACCCAAGTCGAGGTGATGGATCCAACGCCGTCACCTGTGCTCACGCTGATTACCTGCACCAACTGGGATACGCAACGCCTGATCGTTGTCGCCGATCTGATTGACTCGCGCCCGCTCAGGTGAGACGAGGAGGCTCTATGCCGCCGAAACCTTCGCGCTCCGCCAATCTGCCTCCCGGTCGTGGTCGCGCTCCGGCGCCGTGGACGATTTGGGAACTCATGGCGATTGCGGTGAGCGTTTTGATGATTGTGGTACCGCTTACCTTAGAAGCGCTCAACTGGTTGCGCCCGCCGGTTGCGCCAGCGCAGGGACTAGCGGCGGCGACCGAAACAGCCGCTAGTCTCGAGCAGCGCCCGCCAACGTTTACGCCAGTAAATTCACCAACGCCAGTAACGGCGACGCCAACGGTCGAGCCAGCGACGCCGACGGTTGAGACGGCGACACCGACGGTCGAGACGGCAACACCGACGGTCGAGCCAGCGACGCCGACGGTCGAGACGGCAACACCGACGGTCGAGACAGCGACGCCGCAAACAGCGACGCCAACGGTTGAGACGGCGACACCGACGGTCGAGACAGCGACGCCGCAGGCCACGCTCACGCCGTCGCCAACACCGGGCACAACTCGGGTCACAAAGTTTGCTTCGTTGGCTACTGCCGCCCCCGGCCAGACGTTTAGTTACAGTCTAGCGGTGACGACCCAGAGCGCGGGTACGCTGACTGTTACCCTGCGCGACGTGTTGGATCCTCAATTGGAATTGTTGGAAGCATCGGCGTTATCGGGCACCTGTTTTGCCGGCCAGACCGTACTCTGCACGCTTAATGTGAGCACGCTTAATCCTGCTTCAGTGACATTGCAAGTGCGGGTTCGTTCGACGGCCAGCGATGGGACAGTCATTCCCAATCAGGCCACCCTCGAAGAGGGTAGTTTGCAAATTGCTGTCTCTAATATTGTAAATGTGACTGTGACCGGCTCAGCCGTGCCGACAGTGCCGGGTACAACCGTAACGCCAATACCGAATACGCCAACTTCGACGGTTTCGTCAACCTTGACGCCAACGCCGACTTCGCCATCGGTGACGCCGACTATTGTGACAACGCCGGTTTCGACTTCAACACCAGTTCCGACATTACCTCCCGCACCAACCTCGCCGCCCGCGCCACGGCCAACCGCGCCGCCGGCGCCGCGTCCTACTGAACCTCCAGCGCCAACGTCACCACCTGCGCCAACCGTGCCAACCTCGCCGCCAGTTTTGCCGACTGAGCCGCCGCCACCGGCGCCGGTTGCGACGGTGGCGCCGCGTCCAACCGCGACGCCGCGTCCGCGCCCGCCTGCATCGCCAACAAATACGCCGACAGCGGCCAGTACGCCAGCGCCCACCGAACCGCCGGCTCCGGCTGTGTTTAGCGAAGGTGACCTGCTGTTGCGTCTCTCTAGCGATTGGGGTAGCGCCTACGCCGGGCAGGATATTGTGTTTACGGTCGTCTTGGGTAATACCCATCCGGCTCAGACAATCAGCGCCGTAAGCCTGCGTAGCGTGATGCCTTCAAACCTGCAAGTCTTGGGCGCAAATGCTGATCGTGGCGCTGATCCGGTTATTAGCGGCCAGACCGTGACCTATACGGCTCCTGATCTCGCTCCCGGCGAACGGGTGCAAGTCACGATTGCGACCCGTATTCGCCCGAATGTGGCTGCCGGGACGTTGTTAGTGGTTCAGGCGCAGGCGAGTTATAGCGGCTTGAGCCGGCCCGTCTTCTCAAATATCAGTACAGTATTGGTGGTTGGTGATCAGCAAGTGGTAACGGTGACAGCGACGCTTGCGCCAGTGACGAGTCCAACTGCGACGGCGACCACGGCAGGAACGCCAACAATTACTGCCACGGTGGCGCCCTTGAGCCCAACCGCCACAACTGGCGCTGTGCTAGGGGGCGGCGCAGCGCCCACGGCTACCATGACACCCACATCGCCGGCTGCTGGCGGCCAGAGCGGCGGGCAAGCGCCATTACCCAACACGAGCGCCGGAATACCTTTCCTTGGTGTGCTGTTGCTCGGCGCAACGCTGCTCACTCGCACGATCCGGCTCCATCGCGCCCGCGAGCGGATTTAAGCTCTCGCAATAGCCTGCTGCTGGTACGGGCACAGCACTGCTGTGCCCGTATCCCTCTTCTCAATCCCTTGGCCGGCGTTCAACCACAATCCGAAATTGCACGTCGCCGGCTAGATATTGCAGCGCTGTGCTAACGATGGAAATCACCATGCCGCCAAAAAAGGCCGGCCAGAAACCATTAACTACGAAATTAATGCCGAGTTGATCGGCCAGCGCCGAGGTTAAGCCCAACAGAATAGCGTTGATCACCAGCCCAAACAGACCTAGCGTCAGAATAACCAGCGGGCAGGTGAGAAAGTAGAGCAGTGGCCGCAAGAGCGCGTTTAGCAGCCCAAACAGTAGGGCTACGATCCCAATTTGCCAGCCCGGCCCGGTAAACTCGATTCCCGGCACGATCCATACTGCGGCAAAGATCGCTAGCGAATAGATCAGCCAGCGCAGAAACAGCCGGCTCAATTCGCTGCGTTGGGGGGCTGTCGAAGTTGGAGGTGGATACATTGCTCTACTCCTTCCAATCGAGTGGGTGATACATACCCGACTCGCCGATCTGTCGCGAGTATGATACTATACGGCGCGGCGCTGCTGTGGGCAGCAACCGCTATGATGATTGACGAACAAACCATGACCAAGGTTGAAGAATCTGCCCTGTTTGCTCGCGTTGCCCAGAGCGCGCGGGCCGATGGTAAAGAAGCTTATTTCCGCTTGCATCGCCACCGTTTTGCGGCGATGCTGCGCGCGATGGGGCCGGCCAACGGCGCGCGGGTGCTTGAAGTTGGCGTAACGCCGGGCCAGTTTACTGAGTTGTTGGTTGGCGCTGGCTTTCAAGTCAGCGGCGCTGACCTTGACCCCTTTACTCGCAAAGCGCTCTGGGATCGGTTAGGGGTTGAGGTGCGGCAGGTCAACCTCGAACGCGAGCCGGTGCCGTACCCCGATGCTAGCTTTGACTGGGTGGTCTTTTCCGAAGTGATCGAGCACATGGTCTATTCACCATTGCCGATCTTGCGCGAATTTTACCGCGTCTTGCGGCCCGGTGGCCGGTTGTTGATCACTACGCCTAACGAACTCTACCTCAAAAGCCGTGCCCGCGCGATTCTGCGCATGCTGCTCTGGCAGAGCCTCAGCACACCCGCAGAGTTTCGCCACCAGATGCTGCTCGAAGGCGAGGCGCGTTATACGACCCATAGTCGTACCTATACGATGGACGAATTGACGTGGCTGGTTGAGCAAGCCGGCTTTCGGATTGCCCTTAAGCGGTTTGAAGCGCCGTGGGAACGGGTTGGCCTCGAAGCGAGCCGTGTATTCAGCGCGCCGCATCGAGTGCTGGCAAAGGCGCTGTTTTTTGCCCTGACCGCTGCAATTCCGCCAACGCGCTCGATGTTGTTGGTGGTTGGCCAACGCCCTGTG
>JAUQOZ010000238.1 GCA_030550625.1 Chloroflexota bacterium
GGCACCATGCCCAGTGGCGCGAGGCCCAAGCTCAAGCCCAACAAGCGCAAGCGCAGGCACAACAGGCCGATGACGAGCTGGCTCGCCGGCGCGCGGTGCAAGCTGAAACGGCAGCGACGGTGCAGTCCCGCCGGGCCGCGTTGCGCGAACGGCGCGAGGCGCTAGGTGCGTTGCACCATCAGGCTTCGGCGCTGCATCACCAAGCCGAGACCTTACAACGCGAGCTGGCCGTCGAGCATGAGCGGATCGCCGCTGCCGCGCGCCGCCACGATGAGCTGGAGCGGCAGATGGCGGCGCTGGCGGAACAGCAGCGGCTGGCCGGGCAAGAGCGTGATCGCGTGGCTGCCGAGGCCGCGCAGGCGGCGCAAGAGGTGGCGGCGGCGCGGCATGATTTGGCGCTGGCCGAACGCGAACGGCAGGCTGGCGAACACGCGCGCACCGGATTGGCTACCGAACTCAAGGCTGCGCAAGAGCGCGCGTTGCAAGCTGCCCGCGCCGAAGCGACGGTCGCGAGCCAGATCGAGCAGATAAGCGCCCAACAGGCCCGTTTGCGCGCCGAAAGCGAACGCTTGGCCGCCGCTTTGGCGCAGGCTGCCGGCACAACCGGCGCGGCCCAAGCTGCCGTGGCTGAAGCGCAAGCTGCGCTGGCCGCCGCTGAACAAGCGTATCAGGAGAGCGCAGCGGCAGTGCAAGCCGCGCGCCAAGAACTCGATCGCCTGCGCGCGGCCCGCTCCGCCGCCGACGAAGAGCGCGCCACCCGCCGCCACACGCTAGCCGAACGTGAAGCCCGCCTTGAGGCGCTCACCCGCCTTGCCCGCTCGCACGCCGGTGCGTTTGCCGGCGTTAAGGCGGCGTTGGAATGGGCCGAACGCAACGGGCGCGCCGGCTTTATGCTGGTGCAACAGATCATCCGTGTGCCTGCTGAATTGGAAACCGCGATCGAAGTTGCGCTTGGCGCGCGCCTGCAACACATCGTGGTCGAACAGTGGCGTGACGCCGAAGAGGCGATTGCCGAATTGCGCCGCACCGGCGTCGGTCGGGCCACCTTCTTGCCGCTCGACACGCTGCGCCGGCCTAGCGGCGATTCCCGCCGCCCTGCCTTCTCGGCGCGGGTGATCGGCGTCGCTGCCGAGCTGGTCGAGTACGATCCGCACTACGCAGTGGTAGTCGAACAGTTGCTTGGCCGCACACTGGTTGTTGCCGATTTGGCGACCGCCCGCGCCGAGCTGCGCCATTTGCCGCCCGGCTGGACAATTGTCACCCTTGCCGGCGAGCAGGTGCAGAGCGGTGGCGCTGTCACCGGCGGCGCTCCTACCCGTGAGAGCGGCGCGTTGCGCCGTGAGCGCGAGCTGCGCGAACTGCCAGAACAGGTTGCGGCGGCGCGAGCCGCGCTTGAGGCGATTGACCGGCAGCGCGTCGCGCTTGACCACGAGTTGCAGGCGGCCACCAACCGCCTGCGCAGCGCCGAGCACGCCGAACGTGAAGCGCAGCGCCGGCGTGAAGCGGCCCGCAATGCCCTCGATCAGGCCCAACGCCGCACCCGGCAAGTGGAACAAGAACAACAATGGGTGATAGCGCAACAAGAGCGGCTGGGGCAAGAGTCAGCAACGCTAGCCGAGCAGTTGGCTGCCTTGCACGAACGCCAAGCCGGTTTGCACGCTGAACGCGCCGCCGCTGAAGCAGCGCTCACCGCGGTGCGCGAACGGCAAGAACAGCAGGCTAGCGCCGATCGCGCCAGCCAAGAGCGGTTGGCTAACCTGCGCGCTGCGCTCAGCGCCGCCGAAAGCCGGCAGCGCATGCTGGCTGAAGTGCTTGCCGGTCACGAACGCACACTCGCTAACCTCGCCCGCCAACAAGGCGAGCTGGAAACCGCGCTACAGGCATTGCGCGACGAGCGCATCCAACGCGAAACGGCGTATGCGGCGGCGCTGGCCCGCCAACAGCAATTGCTGGCCGAACTGCACGATGTGCAGGCGCAGATTGAGCCGGCGGAAACCGAATTGGCCGCTGCCGAAGCCGAATTGGCCCGCCTCGAAGCCGCTGAAGCGCAGGCCACTGCCGATCTGTTAGCCGCCGAAGCCGACCATAGCCGGTTGGCCCGCGAAGCGCAACGCGCCGCCGACCGCCTCGAAACCCTCTTCGAGCGGGCCGTCGCCGATGGCGTTGACCTCACTGCACCGCCTCCCGCCGGTGATAGCCCGCCGCTGGCCGAACTGCCGGCAGCGATCGAAGCCTTGCGTGCTCGTATCATCCGCCTCGGCGTCGTCAACCCGCTGGCGCTGGAAGAGTATGAAGAGGCCAACAACCGCTACGCCTTCCTCACCGCGCAAGCCGATGACCTCCGCGCCGCCAGCGCGACTCTCCACCAACTGATCGATGAACTCGACGGCGCGATGAACGACCGCTTCCAGCACACCTTTCAAGCCGTCGCCGCCGAGTTCAGCGCCACCTTCCAAGAACTGTTCGGCGGCGGCAGCGCCCGTCTTGAGCTGATCGAGACCGACCTCGACAGCAGCGAGAGCAATGGCAAACGCCCACAGCAAGGCGTCGAGATTATTGCCCGTCCGCCGGGCAAACGTCCGCAAAACATTGCCTTGCTCTCCGGCGGCGAACGCACACTCACCGCAGTGGCGTTGCTCTTCGCGATTTTGAAGGTCAATCCCAGTCCATTCTGTATTCTCGATGAAACCGACGCTGCACTCGATGAGAGCAATGTGGGCCGGTTTCGCGAGATGTTACAGCGCCTGACTGATCGCACTCAATTCATCGTGATCACCCATAATCGTGGTACGATTGAAGTAGCCGATACGCTTTACGGGGTGAGTATGGGAGACGACGGCGCTTCGCGGGTGGTCTCGTTGCGCGTGGAAGAGTACGTGGGGGAAGAGGCATGATCCACGCTGCCGAATTGGCCGACCTCTTGAGCGGGCGGATCGGGTCGTTGACGATCGCGCCTGATGGCACATTGCGCCACGACGATCCTCCGCCGGGAGCGATCTTTCCCGGCAGCTTCAACCCGCTTCACGCCGGGCATTTGGGGTTGCAGCGGGCAGTGGTGGTGATGACCGGCCAGCCGGTGCATTTCGAGCTGACGGTACGCAATGCCGACAAAGGCGAGTTGCCGCTGGCCGAGATTGAACGGCGCGTCGCCCAATTCCACGGCAAGCATTATGTCATTCTCGCTGCCGCGCCGCTCTTCGTGCAGAAGGCGCGCCTCTACCCCGGACGCGCCTTCGTGCTAGGCTACGATACCGCAGTGCGGCTCGTCGATCCGCGCTATTATGGCAGCGCCGAGGCGATGGCCGCCGCCTTCGCCGCCATTGCCGCCGCCAACTGCCGCTTCTTCGTCGCTGGCAGGCAGATCGACGGGAGGTTTCACACGCTTGCCGATCTCACCTTGCCGGCGGGGTACGAATCGCTCTTCATCCCGGTGCCCGAAGACCTCTTCCGGCATGACATCTCTTCGACCGAATTGCGCGCAAAGGCAGCCCAAGCGCAATCCAAACCTTAAACGCAACGTGTGGTAAAGTAGGGACACAGCGTTGCTGTGTCCCGACATTCCACACCAACGGAGCACACGTATGACCCGGCCTTCGGTGCGTGAAATGCGTGAAGCGCTCGAAGCGCAAATCCTCTCGCCATACGCGGCCAAGAGCGCCGATGCCGTGCGCGACCGGCCCGAACCGCCCTGCCCGATTCGCACCGCTTACCAGCGCGACCGCGACCGCATCTTGCACTCGAAACCGTTTCGCCGGCTCAAACACAAAACCCAAGTCTTTATCGCCCCCTTGGGCGATCACTACCGCACCCGGCTCACCCACACGCTGGAGGTCACGCAGGTGGCGCGCACCGTCGCCCGCGCTTTGCGCCTCAACGAAGACCTGACCGAGGCTATCGGTCTCGGTCACGATATTGGCCATGCGCCGTTTGGTCACGCTGGCGAAACTGCGCTCAGCCGGATCTGTTCCAGCCACTTTCGCCACAACGAACAATCGCGCCGGATTGTCGAAGTGCTGGAACAGCACGGCGAAGGGATGAACCTCACCTACGCCGTGCGCGAGGGGATCTACATGCACTCCAAAGGGCGACGCGACATCACTGCCAAAGCGTGGGGCACCGCCAGCACCCTCGAAGGCCAGATTATCAAACTCTGCGATAGCGTCGCCTATATCAACCACGACATTGACGACGCCATTCGCGCCGGCATTCTGCGCGCCGAAGACCTGCCCGCCGATTGCATCGAGCTGCTCGGCGACAGCCACAGCAAACGCCTTGCCACCATGGTCGGCGATCTGATCGAGCATAACTGGTGGGCAACCGGCGAGGGCGTTCCGCCCGACCCGCCATTGATCTCGATGAGTCCGGCCATCTTAGCGGCTACCAACAAGCTACGCGATTTTCTCTATCAGACAGTCTATTGGCGGTCAGAAGCGAAAGCGGAAGATGAGAAGGTGCGTTTCATTATTGAAACGCTCTACACCCATTTTATGCGCCATCCCGAAGAGCTGCCCGCTGAGTTGATGGCGATTATCGAACGGCGGGGCGAGCCGGTTGAACAAGCAGTCATTGATTATATCGCCGGCATGACCGACCGGTACGCATTGACCGTATTCAAACGCATATTCATCCCGCGCACGTGGGGCGGGTAACGGCCCAGTAGAGACGCACGGCCGTGCGTCTCCCCGCAAAGCCATGCATAACCGACATCCCAGTAGAGACGCACGGCCGTGCGTCCCCCCAAACCGTTTACGATAACCATTACGACCACGGCATTCGTACCATGAGCGTCATCGACGAAATCAAAGCCAACATCGACATCGTTGACCTCATCAATTCGATGGGGGTAGGGCTGCGGCGCAGCGGGCGCAGCTTCGTCGGTTTTTGCCCCTTTCATCCCAACAGCCGCACCCCCGCCTTCCACGTCTACCCTGACACCCAGAGCTTCTACTGCTTTGGTTGCCACGCCTCTGGCACCGCCTTCGATTTCGTGATGCGCAAACAGGGCCTCGATTTCAAAGGGGCTTTGGAGTTATTGGCTGAACGGGCTGGCATCCGGCTCGAACCCAAAAATGATGCCCAACGCCAAGAAGACGCACGCCGGGCACGACTGCTCGAGATCAACGGCGTCGCGGCTCGCTATTTCAACTACGTGCTGCTCAACCTCAGCCGCGGCGCCCCCGGTCGCGAATATGTCGCTCGCCGCGGCATCAACCAAGAGGCGATTGATGCCTTCCAGATCGGCTATAGCCTCGACGATTGGGGCCACCTCTTTACCTATCTGCACGACAAAAAGGGCTATAGCGTCGAAGACATCATCGCCGCCGGCCTCGCCATCCCCGGCGAGCGCGGCCCGTATGACCGCTTCCGCAACCGCATCATCTTCCCTATCCGCAATGTACGCGGCGAGGTGATCGGCTTTGGCGGCAGAGCATTGGGTGACGCCCAACCCAAGTATCTCAACACGCCGGAAACTCCGCTCTTCAAGAAGAGCGAGGTGCTGTACGGGCTTGATCTGGCCCGCGACGCCATCCGCACCGCCAATCGCGCCATTGTGGTCGAGGGGTACGTCGATGTCATCACCGCCCACCAGCACGGCTTCCGCAATGTCGTGGCCCCGCTCGGCACGGCGTTGAGCAAAGCGCATATCAACCAGCTCAAACGACTAACCGACGCCGTTTATCTAGCGCTTGACGCCGACGCCGCCGGCCAGAAGGCGACGCTGCGCGGTCTCGAAACTATCCGCACCGCTACTGAAGAGGAGGGCGAGGGCCGGATGGTGACAACCGCCCAAGGGATTGTGCGGCTCGAAAACGATGTCACCATCCGCATCATCCGCCTGCCAGCGGGGCGCGATCCTGACGAGGTAATCGCCGCCGACCCCGCCCTCTGGCAGCAGTTGGTTGAGCAAGCCGCGCCAGTGATGGATTTTTACCTCGAAGCCTACACCGCCGGCCTCGACATGCACGATCCAGCCCAACAGCGGCTGGCGCTTGAGCGGATCATCCCGCTGCTGAGCGAACTCGACGGCGCGGCCCAGCGCGTCTACGTGGCCCGCGCTGAGCAAATTACCGGCGTGCGCAGCGAGCTGATCGTCGATCTGCTGCGGGCGCGAGTGCAACCGGCCCGGCGAAACGAACGAGCGCGCCGCAATAGCCCGCCGCCACCACCGCCGCCACCCGCACCGGCGCCGGTTGCCGCCTCGCCGCTCGACGAGCGCCGCCGCAAGACCGAAGCCTACTTGCTGGCGCTGGCGCTGCGCTACCCCAGCGTCAATGTCGCGATTGAAAAGCTGCTCGAAGAGTACAATGCCCGCCGGCGCGAAGCAGGTGAACTGTTCGGGGCCGGTTTGGAAGACCTGCTCGAAGAGCCGTTGCATCAAGCGATTTGGCGCGCTTACCTCGCCACCCCGCTTGAACTGCGCCCCACCGATGCCGAGAGTTTGCAGGCGTGGGTTGAAACGCTCGGTGAACCACTCACTAGCGAAGCTAAAGTATTGCTGGAGGTGCTCAAACGCCGGCCCGACGACGTGCGCTACCGCCACGAAGCCGAACAGTGTGCCCGCATCTTGCGCAAAGCGCAAGTCTTGGCCCGCATCCACCGTTACAACGAACGCCTGCGCGAACTCGACAACGAGGAAGAGATTCAGCGCATCTTGCACCACATCCGCGAACTGAGCGCCTACGCCGAACAGATCACCCAACCTCGCCGGTCGAGCACCTTCCCCGATCTGCGCGATCTGTTGGGGCAGGGGTAAAGGGCGGTTTCGATTCCCGCCCTGCCGTGCCCGCTATCGCGAAGCGTAGCCACAAAGAGCCACAAAAAACACGAAAAACGAATATTTTTTTGCGTCTTTTTGTGGCTATTGCTCACCAATGCCACCTCCCCCTCTCCCATCTTACGGTGGGGGGGC
>JAUQOZ010000301.1 GCA_030550625.1 Chloroflexota bacterium
TAAAGCTGCCAAGGACGCGAAAAGACGCAGGGGATGGGATCATCCTCTGCGTCCCCTGCGCCCTCTGCGGTAAAAAATACCTATGTCGCCTTGGCGTAATTACGCTGTCACAGCCGCCTGCGCCTGCGCCACAATGCGGGCAAAGGCCTGCGGATCGCGGACGGCCAGATCAGCCAGCATCTTGCGGTCGATCACAATATTCGCCTGCTTGAGGCCATTGATGAGGCGGCTGTACGTCGTGCCGTTGAGGCGGGCAGCCGCGTTAATGCGCATAATCCACAGCCGGCGGAAATCGCGCTTGCGGCGGCGGCGGTCGCGGTACGCATCGGCGAGCGCATGCATCACCGCTTCGTGGGCAACTTTGTAGTGGCGGCTGCGCGCGCCGCGATAGCCCTTCGCCTGCGCTAACAACTTCTTGTGGCGCTTGCGCACCATTGTGCCACGCTTGACACGAGCCATAGTTGTTCTCCTTTGGCGGACCGGTCAGGGGGTGGCAAACCGAACCCTGAACTTCATCCGCACTATACCTTGAATACCGATAACGTCACAGGCCAGTAAAAGCCCTGCGTGCAGCGCAGGGCCACCGTTCGCGCCGGGTATGAGCGACCCGCCGCTTGCTTACTTACTCTAGACCGTAAGGCAGCGCGACTTGCAGCAGGCGGCGATTAGCCGGCGAGGTAGGCTGATCCTTGCCCCACTCGCGCTGCGAGCGGCTCGGCCGGTTGCGCTTATTGCCGCGCACACCGCTCTGCTGCAGAAACTTGCCAGACGCAGTCACCTTAAAGCGCTTTTTCGCGCCCTTATGCGTCTTCATTTTCATCTTAGGCATTGAATAGCTCCTTTACCGCAACCGGATAGCAGCAGCCAGACCGGTTTCGCATCACTTAGCGCCGTCGCCGGCGTTCCCGCTCGTCATCGTCAAAATCTTCTTCGTCCTCGTCGTCGTCATCGTAATCTTCGTCCTCGTCGATGAGGTCGTCGTCTTCGTCAAGTTCATCCTCATCAACAAGGTCTTCTTCCTCGTCTTCGTTCGCCGGTGTAGCCACAGGAGCTGCCGGCGCTTGGGCTGACTGGGCGTTTGCGGCAGCTTGGCGCTGAGCGGCAGCCTTCTGCGCTTGCTGAGCCGCTTTCAGCACCTTCGCTGTCGGCGCCAACAACATCGAGAGGACGCGCCCCTCCATCAGCGGCTTTTGCTCGATGACGGCAATATCGCTCAATTGCTCGGCAATCTCATCGAGCATTTTGCGCCCGATTTCCGGGTGGGCCATTTCGCGACCGCGGAAGCGCAAGTTAAATTTCACCTTGTCGCCGGCCAACAAAAAGCGCCGCGCCTGATTCGCCTTGACAGCGACATCGTGATCGTCGGTTTTCGGCATCAGCCGGATCTGCTTCAATTCTGACTGCTTCTGATTGCGGCGCGCTTCCCGCTCTTTTTTGCTCTGCTCGTAGCGGAATTTACCGTAATCGAGCAGACGGCATACCGGCGGAACCGCATTGGGCGCGACTTCAACCAGATCGTACCCCCGCTCTTCAGCCATAGCCAGCGCCTCGCGCAAGGGGACGATGCCGACTTGGGTGCCGTTTTCATCGATCAGGCGCACTTCACGGGCGCGAATGCGATTGTTGATGCGAAACCGGTCTCTGATAGCGCGACTCCTTCGTCTTTCGAGCGGTGACGGCTGCGTGCCGGCAGCGAGTTGCCGGGATGAGCGTCACCGTTAAGGCGAACCTTATGTTATGCAGACGACAATAAAATACCGACGTGAACCACTGCTCACATCAAGCCTGCATTATACCAGTCTGTACGGGGATCGTCAAACGAATAGCGCCTTAAAAGCGTCTTTCTTTACATTTCCATGGTAGCAAATGAGCTGGCCGGATTGCGCCGCCTTACATTCTATGCTATCATGAATTTAACAATTTTCATGCCGGGGGAGCTTGGGAGAACCGAGCTGAGAGGGCGCCTTTGGCTATTGCCACCGGCGCCGACCCTCTGAACCTGATCTGGGTTATGCCAGCGGAGGGAAGGGCAGTGCGCAGTCCGACGCACGGTCTGCGTCTATCGTCAACTCACCGTCCTGCCGCGGCAGGGCGGTTTTTTTGTCCCTGCGCGACGCTCATCCGTTTGCTGGCGCAAGGAGGCGACGATGACTTTGAACGAACGGATCGCAGAGTTGCGGGAACGGGTGCGCCAGCAGCGCCCCCTGATTCACCACATCACCAATTTTGTGGTGATGAACGACACGGCGAATGTGACGCTCCATATCGGCGGGTTGCCGGTGATGGCTCACGACCGCGAAGAGGTGGCCGAGATGGTGGCAATGGCCGGTGCGTTGGTGCTGAATGTGGGTACGTTGTCGCCTGATTGGATCGAAGCCATGCTGATCGCCGGCAAGCGGGCGAACGAACTGGGCATTCCGATCGTGCTTGATCCGGTTGGCGCCGGGGCGACTTCGCTGCGCACCGCGAGCAATCGCCGCTTGCTTGAGGAATTGCGGGTCGCGGTGGTGCGCGGCAATTCAGGCGAGATCGGCGCGCTGGCCGGGATGGGTGGCGTGGTGAAGGGGGTTGAGGCGGTGGTTGCAGCCGATGATCCGGTGGCGGCAGCGCAGAAGCTGGCGCACCAGTATCAGACGGTGGTCGCAATCACTGGGAAGCGTGATATTGTCACTGATGGCAGCCGGGTGTTGGCGGTTGATAACGGTCACGAATGGCTCACGACGTTGACCGGTACTGGTTGCTCGGCGACGACCGTGGTGGCAGCCTTTGCGGCGGTCGAACGCGATTACGTACTGGCTGCCGCGGCCGGCTTGGCCTGTTTTGGGTTGGCCGCTGAGCTGGCTGCCCCGCAAGCGCATGGCCCGGCCAGCTTTAAGGTGGCCTTCTACGATGCGATTTACCACCTGTCGGCAGAACAGATCCGCGCCGGGGTGCGCGTGACCAACCTGAGCGATGACCAGAGCATTGCGGTGGCGCGGTAGGTGCATTGCTCGCGCGCATCGCATGATGGCGTGCGGTCGTCTCACTGCGGTAAGTCAGCCGGTTCGTTGTGGCGTGCGGCAGTGGAACTGCCGCATTCTAAATAGCTCGTGCTCATCGCATGATGGCGTGCGGCAGTGAAACTGCCGCATTCCAAAGAGTTCGTACTCATCGCATGATGGTGTGGGGCAGGGCCTCTGCCGCTTGCTATTCAGTTCATTATGGCGTGCGGCAGTGGAACTGCCGCATTCTAAATAGCTCGTACTCATCGCATGATGGCGTGCGGCAGTGGAACTGCCGCATTCTAAATAGCTCGTACTCATCGCATGATGGCGTGCGGCAGGGAACTGCCGCATTACACCGAATGAATCAGCTATGCAACCAAAAACACAGCTTGACTGGAGCCTCTACGTTGTCACCGATGCTGGCTTGTCGCGGGGCCGGTCACATCTGGCGGTGATTGAAGCGGCGATTGCCGGTGGCGCGACGATAGTGCAGTATCGCGAAAAGATGGCTTCTACTCGCCAAATGATCGCCGAAGCGCAGGCTTTGCGCGAACTGACCCGGCGCGCCGGCGTGCCGCTGATCGTCAATGACCGGCTCGATGTCGCTTTGGCGGTAGATGCCGATGGGGTGCATGTCGGCCAAGACGATATGCCGGCGGCGTTGGCCCGCCGCTTGATCGGCCCAGACAAGATCTTGGGGGTCTCGGCGGCCAATCTGTCCGAAGCAATGCAGGCGGTGCAAGACGGCGCCGATTATCTAGGAGTAGGGCCGATTGTTGCCACTCCCACTAAACCTGACGCCGCGCCGCCGATCGGGATGGATGGCCTACGTGAGATTTGCCGGCGCGTGCCGATACCGGTCGTTGCGATTGGCGGGATCAATGCGACGAACGCTGCCGATGCCATCGCCGCCGGCGCGCACGGCATCGCTGTTGTGTCGGCGGTGGTCGCCGCCGAGGATGTCGCTGCGGCGGCGCAGCAGTTGCGCGCGCTTGTCGCTGCCGCTCGCGCTAACGCACGTAGAAAGGAGTAACTATGGCGCTGCCACGCTGTTTAACGATTGCCGGCTCTGATTCAGGCGGCGGGGCCGGCATTCAGGCCGATCTCAAGACCTTTGCTGCGCTAGGGGTGTATGGCATGAGCGCCCTCACCGCGGTGACAGCGCAGAATACGATCGGCGTGCAAGGGGTGATCGAATTGCCGGCAGCGTTTGTTGGCCAGCAGATCGATTCGGTGGTCAGCGATATTGGCGTAGATGCGGTTAAGACCGGGATGCTGGCCAACGCCGAGATCATCGCCGTGGTTGCTGAAAAAGCGCGCGCCTACCGGTGGCCCGCGCTGGTTATCGATCCGGTGATGGTCGCCAAGAGCGGCGATCCGCTGTTGCACCCGGCAGCACAGACGGCCCTTATCGAGCTGCTCTTGCCGCTGGCGACGATTGTTACTCCCAACTTGCCTGAAGCGCGCGCCTTGACCGGTATGGCGATCGAGACGGTTGCCGAGATGGAGCAGGCGGCGCAAGCAATCTATCGCATGGGGCCGCGCTGGGTATTGGTCAAGGGTGGCCATCTGCAAGGCGATAGCATTGATGTGCTCTATGATGGGGTGCAGTACCGCTATTTCACCTCACCCCGGATCGAAACCCGCCACACGCATGGCACTGGTTGCACGTTCGCGTCGGCGATTGCGGCTGGCTTGGCGAAAGGGCTTGCCGTCCCCGATGCCGTGCAAGCGGCCAAGGAATATATCACCTTGGCCTTGCGCCATGCGCCGGGTTTGGGCCATGGTCACGGGCCGGTGCATCATTTTGCCGCGTGGTATGAGCAAACGTCGTTATAACTGGTGATAAGGGTAATTCTGCCGGGACAGCCAGTGTGGCTGTCCCGGCTGTTTTAGTTGACAAGGCAGATACTGTCGAGTATGGTATCCTTGCTATTTGTTGAAGCCAACTGAAGAATGACGGACAATACCTATGCGAGTACGAAACAAGGTCATTGTTGTTACTGGCGGCGGCAGCGGGATTGGGCGGGCTTTGGTGTTGCATTTACTGGCGAAAGGGGCGCGCGTCGCAGCGGTCGATCTCAACCCGGCTGCTCTGCGGGAGACGGCGCAACTGGCGGGGGCGCAGGCCAGCCGGCTTTCAACCCACGAGCTGAACATTACCGATCGCACCGCCGTGGCTGCTTTACCGGCGCAAGTCGTGGCTGCTCACGGCGCAGTTGATGGTCTGATCAACAACGCCGGCATCATTCAGCCGTTTGTGCGCGTGCCTGATCTTGATGAGGCGACGATTGAACGGGTCATGAATGTCAATTTCTACGGCACCGTGTGGATGACCAAAGCCTTTTTGCCCCACCTGCTGGCCCGGCCCGAAGCGCATATTGTGAACGTTTCGAGCATGGGCGGCTTTTTGCCGGTGCCGGGACAAACCATCTACGGCGCAGCCAAAGCAGCGGTGAAGCTCTTTACCGAAGGACTGTATTCTGAACTACTGGAAACCAAGGTGCGGGTGACGGTCGTCTTTCCCGGCGCCGTCAGCACCAACATCACGGCCAATTCAGGCGTGAGCAGTTTGCCGCGCACCGATAAACAACCCGCCATCACGCCATTGCCGGCCGAGCGGGCAGCGCAGATCATCATCGAGGGCATGGAGCGCAATCGGTTTCGGGTGCTGGTCGGCAACGATGCGACAATGATGGATCGACTCTACCGGCTCAATCCGCAGTTTGCGGTGCGTCTGATCTTCCGCCAGATGAAGAGCTTGTTGGGAGGATAGTCTTGGCGCGTGGCTCCACCAATGGATCATTCCGCTCTGCCGTTGTTATGATCATGCGTCTCATGCGGCAGTGTGGCTAGCGGGTATCCCAGCAGAAACATTCGCCGCAACGTGCGTCCCTCGGTGGGAGGTTGCTGCTCGGCTGCGTGCAACAACTGGTGAATCGCATCGCGCAGTTGGCGGCACTCTTCATCAGTGGCGTAAAACGTGAAATCGTGAGCGGAAATATCATCGAAGTTTGGCTCGCCGCGCTCAAGCAGGTAGCGGGCGAAATCTTGCGCTACCACCCAGCCGTAGATGCTCACGTGCTCAGCGAGTTTTTTCAGGCCCTCTTCATCGTGAATATCGGATAGCCGCACTTGCCCGAACACCGGCAGAAAAAATCGCTCTTCAATCCCATTGACGTGCCGGGTCGCAGCAACTTTGATAATCCCGGCATCAAGCATCTTGTGAATGTGGCGGTAGAGCGATGGACGCGGGACATCGGGCAGCAAACGGCTCAGTTGATTAATCGAATAGGGGCCGCTGTACAAGGTTTGGAAGATGCGCATCCGCACCGGATGATTGATGATGTCGAATTTGTGGAGAATCATCGTCGACTCCTAATATTATCAAATTTGAGATTATCTGCTGATTATACCACATTCTTTCGGCGCAGGCAGCTATTGGTTATGGCGAGGGGTGTTCTAGGACAAGGCGAGCATCGTCTCGGCCACGTGGATTCACGCTTGCTCACCCGAACGCTATCTTTTCGTGTGTTATCAACATGATATACGTAAATCATTTACCAGAAAGAATGTAACCCTGCCCGGCTATACCCTAGCATAGCCGGGAGGCAATAGTGAGCTAGTGGCGGAACTGCGGATGTGCCAGTGACAAGCGCGCCTAACTGCGGATAATCATCGGTAAAAATGCTCGCGGGGTGAGCGGCGTGCTGCTACTGGCAAAGGGGGTGTCGGTCGACCAATGCTGGGCCGGGCCGCCGGTGCGCGGTTGTAATGTGCCGGGGCTTTGGTTGCCCGGCGCGCTATCGCCGATCGTGGTACCGCTGCCTTCATCAAAGCGGTAGAGGGCCACCGTGTTGGCGTCGGCGGGGTGCGGCGCCGTGGGTCGGGCAAAATCGCCGGTATAACGCACGATGTTCGATAACCGCACGTCATCGAGCAGGCCGTTGTAGTAGCGGCTGCCCGGATAGTCATGCTTTTCGGCGCCGAATACGAGGTAAGGGTCGCTACTGGGGTATGAGGTCGAGCGATTGAGCCGATAATCAATCCTCCCACTCGGCCCGTTCATCTGTGCGTCGAGCTGGCCGTCGACAAACAGCCGCACCTGCCCGCTATTGGCGCGGGTGACGGCAATGTGATGCCACACGCCATCGGTGACGGTGCGATTGCCCTTCAGTAACCGATCGTCGTTGCCGGCACTAAAACCAACAACCAATTTACCGTCGCAAATCGCTATGCCGTAATCGCCGTAATCGCCATCGCCAAAGATGTCGCGGTCAATGATGATGTTGCCGTAGTACCAGCCATCGCAAGCCGGCGCCGTATTATCGGCAGCAGTGGCTTTCATCCAAAACTCCAGTGTCAGATCGCCGCCAACATTCACCGGGCGCGAACTGGTCAGTTGGCCGCTGCTGTTGATTGTTCCGAGCGGGATCTTGATCCGGTCGAGATCATTGGTGCTGCTGCCGAACAATCGGATGGAAAATCCGCCGGATGAGCTTGGCGTTGCAGTGGCGGGCGTTGTGGCGAGAGGGCTAGGTACGGTTTGGGCAAGGCTGCTGGCGGCAGTCAAGTCTGGGGTGATCGTTTCTGCCGGCCCTTGGGCAAGCGTGGGTGATGGGAGCGCGTTGCTTGCACTACAACCAATGAGGATGCCAATCAGAATAAAGATGCCTATCAGCCGGTACGTGTGCATATTCCCCCCTTAATAGTATGGCGCGGAATGGTCTAGGCAAGGCGGTGCTGATCCTAGACCACCCGTAGCATCTCCGCGCAGCGCCAAAGAGGTTGGGCAAGGCGGTATCGCGCCGGATGGAGATAGCGTTGCGTTCATTGTGTGATATAGAAATGACTTATCACATCATGAGCGCATCATCAATAGCTGGAAGGTACCGGTTGCGCCGTTGCGCGCGGGCGGGCGAGCATGATCTGCGCCGCGCGCCGGCCCAATTCGACGGCGTAGTTAGTGCCGCGATCCCACGGGTAGACTTGGCTCATGCTGGCCCAATAGAGGCCGGGCAGGGGGGTGGCAATCGGCGGGATGTTGCGGCTGTGATTGACTGGCACAATCGGTTGGGCGTAGGTTTCGCGGTGCAGCCAGTAAGTGCGCACCCATTCGCGGCGGAAGGCGGGGTTGATCTGGCGTAGCGCCGGCAAGAAGCGTTCGAGCAACGCTGCTGGCGTAAGTTGGAAATACTCGTGGTCAGGATCGAGATAGTCGCCGCAGTAGATCAGGCGATCGCCGCCGTAATATTCCGGTTCAATAAAGTTGGTGTGCTCAACCAGCGCCAAAAAGGGGAATTCGTCTTTGGGCAGGTTGAGCCAATAGATGCCGTTGGTGAGCGGTTGGCGCAGGGCAATGGTCATCACGACCGCTCCCATCGAGCGCAACTGGCGCAGTTGGCCGAGGTAGCTGGCTGGGAGATGGGGAACCAGCCGCGCCAGCAACCCCGGTGCGCCGGTAACGAGCAGCGCATCGTAATCGGCAGGAGGGTGATCGCCGGCAATCACTTGCCAACCCGTGTCAGTCTGTGTCACCTTCTTCACCGGTGTTTGCCGCCACACCTGCACCCCGCGCTGGGCACAAGCGGCGCACAACCCATCGGCGAACGCCTGAAAGCCGCCCTGAAAATACCCCAGCTTGAAGCTGCGCGCGCGCAGCCGCGCCCACAGCCACGCCATATTGACCTCATCAGCGTGGGGGCCGAATTTGCCTTCGAGCAGCGGGTGCCAGATCACCCGCGCCACATTGCGCCCCGAATAGCGTTCCGTCCACGCGGTAGCCGTCACCTGTTCAAGCCGTTGCCAATTGTTGGTGATGAACTTGAGGTAGAACGCGCTCATACCAAAGCGCAATCGGTCGAGGAAGGGCAAGCCGGGGAAGCGCAACACCGGCAGCACGCCATCGAGCGCATATCCGCGCCCCCGCCACCACTGCGCCGTCACCGGCGCGCGGAAAAAGAGCCGGTCACGCATGCCAATCTCGTTGGTCAGATCAATAATAGCGTGATCGGTGGTGAAGATGTGATGGTAAAACCGTTCGAGCGGCCATTGCCATGCCGGATCGCGAAAACCGCTGGCCAAGCCGCCTACCTGCTCACCGGCTTCATAGACTGTCACCGCATGGCCGTGCCCGGCGAGGTCATACGCGGCGCTCAGACCGGCAATGCCGGCGCCAACGATCGCAATCTTCATGGCAACACCTTCTGGGTGACGGAAGCATCTTCGGAGGTGGTTGTCGCTGCCTGTTCGCGTAAGGCTGCCGCCCGATCCATATCGCGCCACGTGAGGCTTTGGCGCAGCATATACCACGCGCCGAGCAGCGTCACCGGCAACCACAGCGCCACGTGCAGCACTAGCGTATAGCCGGCGGCCAATGCATGGGCCACGCCGAACTGGGTCAAGATCGCAATGCCGGGTGCGTCGAAGGTGCCAATATACCCCGGCGTGGAGGGGATCGTTGTAAACAGATTCACCACTGCTGTCATCAGCATTAAAACCAGAAACGAAACTTCAAACGGAAAAGCATGCATCACGAACCAATATTTGAGCGTTTCACCGAGCCAGATCAAGGTTGAGGTCAGCAGAATAACCAGCATTTCGCGCGGGCTGCGCAGCGATTGCAACCCGATAATAAACCGGTCAAAGAGACCGTGGATGCGCGGGCGCAGAAACGGCGGCGCAAACCGGTCAACGGCAAAGGCGTACAGTTGGCTCATGCGTTGCGGGCGGGCGGCTAAAGCAACAAATGCGATCAGCGCCACAATGAATAAGGCGCTAAACCCGATCACGAGGGTGCGAAAGGCAGTGGGCAGCGGCGCAAAGGGCAGCGTGATCGCCACAAAGAGCAGCATCACCAAACCGTCAAACAACCGTTCAAGCACCACGGTCGCCAACGAGGCGCTCATCGCGATGCTGCAGTTGCGGCGTAGCACGTAGCTGCGCAATACTTCGCCGGCCCGTGCCGGATAGACATTGTTACCCATGTAGCCAATCACAACAATAGGGAAGAGCACGCGCAACGGTACCGGCGCGATATGGTTGAGCATCGACTGCCAGCGCCACGTGCGCACCCAGACGGTAGCAAAATAGACGGCGACTCCCGGAAGCAGCCACCAGTAATTCGCCTCGCGCAGCGCCTCCCAGAAATGGGCCAGATCGAGGCCATAGAGGGCAATCCCAAGGAAGATCGCGCTAATAATCAGCCCAAGCCATAATTTCCAATACCGCACAAAGATTCCCTTTTAATAATCCTTCATGTACGGGCATAGCGCTGCTATGCCCCGGACATCAGCGCTGCTGTGCCCCGGAAATCAGCGCTGCTATGCCCCGGACATCAGCGCACTGCGCTGCCCTTCCCTGCATCTTACCCTTGCACTCGCAGCCTGTCAAAGCGGGAGCACGAGCAAGGCAAAGGGAAGGGGAACAAACGAATCAATGCGCAAGCTGCCGCGATCGCTCTGTGCAATGAGGCCGGTCGAAGAGCCGCCGTCGAGGTTAACAGCAATCTCGATGTTAAGGTCAGCTCCGGCCAGAAATTGCGACCATTCAGCGAGGCTAAACGTTGCGCCGGGGGCGACGATCAAGAGCACGTTCCCGGCCCGATCGAGTGCAATCGCGCTGCGCCGGGCTCGTTGGCCGTCGTCGTTGGTATACGCAGCTTTATTCCCCGGACGCACCAGCAGTGGCCAACCCTGAATGGCCTGCGCGAAGGGGGCGCCGTCGTAAGGTTGGTCAGCGAGCGACCAGAGATGGGGTACGCCGGCGTCATCAATCGCAAACATGCCGCCCTGATCGACATAACTCTGGCCAATGACCCGCTGATCGCTAATCAACAGCGCCACCGGTTCGCCGTTCGCATCAAAAAAGCCGCCATTAATTGCGGCCACAGCGCCGTATTGCGCTGCCCAAGCACTGAGCGCGCGCGGCGCGGCAGGATCATAGCCCACAACGAAGCGCACCTTAGCCGGATCGACGCGAATCACTTGCACCGGCACGCCGGGCGTGTCAAGGCGGCGTAATTCGATCCCGGCGGCCAGCGGGCGCCAGTCACCGGTAGACGCCGAGGGGGTTGCTGGCCGGGTTGGCATCAGGGTTGGCACGCCAGCCGGCACATTGTTGGGCGCGGAAGCGCTGGCGCAGGCGGTGAAGACAAAGAGACCGGCGAATAACGCGCACAATAACCGTAGCATTATGCTCTTCCATAACGCGCCACGCCAAGCAATCGTGGCCGTGATCGCTCACCCCAACTGGTGATAGCCCGACCGGTAATACAACAGGGGCCGGCCTCCGAAGACACGTGCATCAACCACCTCACCCACGAAGATGGTGTGGTCGCCGCCGGGCAAGGCGCTGTGCAACCGGCACTCGATTTGGGCCAGCACGCCGTGCAGAAGTGGCAACCCGCGCGGCGAGAGGGTGTAGCTGTGCGGGGCAAATTTCTCGCTGTCGTGCATCGCAAAGCGGCGCGAGAGATATTCTTGATCTTCGGCCAATATGTTCACCGCGAATTGGCCGGCAGCCGCGATCACATCGTGGCTGGTCGCCGCATGATCGACACAGATCAGCACCAGCGGCGGGCGCAGCGACAACGAGGCGAACGAACTCACGGTTAAGCCGGCCAAGCGACCTTCGTGAGCGGTCGTAACGACGGTTACGCCCGAAGCGAAATGACTCATGGTTTGGCGAAAGAGCGATTCGTCGATCATGGTCGTCCTGTATTGCGGCGGGCCGCGATCGCGGCGTGAATCTCGGCGCCGACGGCATGTTCGGCGCGGGCTTCATCATCGAGCAAGAGCAGTTGCGGTACCGTCGGTGATGGCCCGCCTTCACGGTTAATCGCAACCATACTGAAATAGCCGGTGGTGCAGAGGCGCCGATCACCAATCAGGGGATGCTCAGCAAAGAGATGCACCCGCACGACCATCGAGCTGCGACCGACGTAGATCACCCGCGAAAAGGCTTCAACAATCTCGCCTTGCCCGATCGGGGTGCGAAAATCGATCCGCTCGGTTGAGGCAGTAACAACCGGTAACCGGCAGAAACGCAAAGCCGCGATGGCAGCGGCTTTATCCATCAAC
This sequence comes from Chloroflexota bacterium, assembly GCA_030550625.1. Classification (GTDB taxonomy): domain Bacteria; phylum Chloroflexota; class Chloroflexia; order Chloroflexales; family Chloroflexaceae; genus Chloroflexus. Next base: position 12,065 of record JAUQOZ010000301.1, read on the forward strand.
GCCATGACATCGCCGCCGAACATGGTGCCATAACCGTTCGTTTGGTGCGGCAAGATGATTTCGGCCATTCGTTCTTCGGCAGCCGGTTTGGCCGGACGGTTTTGAATCGTTATGTCGTCCATAGTCACCTGAACAGCAGGCAGATAACGGCGCTCATCCGAGCGCCGTCGTTGGCGATAGAAGCAACGCGAATGTGATGGTGCAAATCCGTTCGCCCGATATTCTTGTGCGGCTTGGCGTTACTGCCCTTCTAGCCGCCCCACCCCTTCGAGAGCTGAGTCTCTTCGCCGGGTTTGCGCTTGGGCAGGCGATAAATGAAGCGGACAATCTGGTCGGCAGCGACGAACATAATGATCAAAGCTTGGACAATCTTGATCACATCGATCGACAAGCTAGCCCGCACCTGCATCAAGCGCGCGCCGGTGAGCAAGCCGCCCCAGAGCAATCCCGAAAAGATAATTCCCACTGGGTTGGCGCGGGCAAGCAGGGCAACAGCGATGGCGTCGAAGCCAAGACCAGAAAAGAAATCAGCGCTGAGCGAACCGCGCACACCACTCACTTCAATCGCACCGGCCACCCCTGCCAACCCGCCGGCAAACGCCATCGCCAGCACGATCGTGCGCGGCACGCTGATCCCGGCGTAGCGAGCGGCGTTGGGGTTGGTGCCAGCAGTGCGCATCTCGAAGCCGAGGGTTGTGCGATAGAGCAGCCATGCGATCACGAAGACCAGCACGATTGCTAGTGGAATGCCGAGGTGCAGGATGGTTGAGCTCCCCACCTGAAAGCCGGGCAAGCGGGCTGTGTCGGCGATCAGCCGCGATCGGGCGCCGGTCGTGTCGGCAGGATCGCCGAGGATATATGGCGTCTTGCTGCGGATCAGCCAGTCGGTCATGCGCAACGCGATATAGTTGAGCATGATCGTATTAATCACTTCGTGCGCGCCGGTACGCGCCTTGAGAAAGCCGGCAATTGCCGCCCATGCCGCCCCGCCGAGCGCGCCAGCGATCAGTGTAGCCGGGATGTGAAAGATAGCCGGCATTTGTAACGTCGTGCCAATCACGACCGCTGCGACAGCGCCGGCGTACAGTTGCCCTTCCGCGCCAATATTGAACAACCCGGCCTTAAAAGCGAGCGCGACCGCTAAACCGCAGATGATAAACGGCGTCGAGCGCACCACGGTATCGGCGATCGCGCGTGGTGAACCAAACGCGCCTTCCCACAAGCCGATATAGGCGGCTTGCCAATCAGCGCCGGTAATGCCAATGATGAACGCGCCAACGACTAGTGCGCTAAAAACGGCCAGTATTGGCACAAGGATGCCTGACCAGCGATCCCATACTTGGCGGAGCGCCGAGGGGCGAACCCCCGCTTCAGTGGCTGCTTGCGCCATGCTCTTCTCCCTTATCGCTTAACCAATCTGTCATTGCGAGGGCGCAACGCGCCCGGACGCCAATCTGTCATTGCGAGGGCGCAACGCGCCCGGACGCCAATCTGTCATTGCGAGGGCGCAACGCGCCCGGACGCCAATCTGTCATTGCGAGGGCGCAACGCGCCCGGACGCCAATCTGTCATTGCGAGGGCGCAACGCGCCCGGACGCCAATCTGTCATTGCGAGGGCGCAACGCGCCCGGACGCCAATCTGTCATTGCGAGGGCGCAACGCGCCCGGACGCCAATCTGTCATTGCGAGGGCGCAACGCGCCCGAAGCAATCTCCCACTCTAGCGCAAGGCAAGCCGCTCAAGGCATCTTGCCCGTTGTCGCGGGAGATTGCGTCGCCGCGCGGCGGGCCAAGCGTTGCTCGGCCCCTACCCGCTCGGCTCGCAATGGCATTAGGCGAGGAGCGGCTCGTCAGCGCATGCATTACGCTTCCACCGGCACTGCGCGATCGAGCTTCGCGCCGGCCATCAAGAGGCCCAACTCCTCCCGCGAGAGTTCGCCGTTCTTGACCGTGGCCACAATCTCGCCATGGTACATCACGGCGATCCGGTCGGCGAGCGATAAAATTTCATCAAGCTCGGCTGAGACCAGCAACACGGCTACACCCTCGTCGCGCTTTTTCACGATCTGGTTGTGAATAAACTCAATCGAACCGACGTCGATGCCGCGGGTCGGTTGCGAGGCGATCAATAGTTTGAGCGGGCGGGTAAATTCGCGGGCGACGATCAGCTTCTGCTGGTTGCCGCCGCTGAGTGAGCTAGCCGGCACGTGAATGCTTGGCGTGCGCACATCAAACTCGGCCACCAAGCGGGTGCAATGCTCGTTGATCGCCTGCTCGTCGCGCACGATCCCGCGGGCGAACGGCGGCAGGTAGTACAATTCCAACACCGAATTATCGGTGAGCGGATACGATGTCACCAACCCGTCACGTTGGCGGTCTTCGGGAATGTGGGCCACTCCTAATTCGCTAATCTGGCGCGGGGTCGCGTTGCTGGCATCAACGCCGGCGATCCGCACCGTGCCGGCTTCGCTGGGGCGCAGGCCGGTCAGCGCCGCAACCAACTCGGTCTGGCCGTTGCCTTGCACGCCGGCGATGCCGAGAATCTCGCCGGCGCGCACTTCAAGATCAATGCCTTTGACGGCCAGCAGCCGGCGATCGTCACGCACTTTCAAGCCGCGCACTTCGAGCACCGGCGCGCCGGGGCGGGCCGGCTGCTTCTCGACCTTCAAAATAACCTCGCGCCCAACCATCATCGCTGCTAGACTGGCTTCAGTTGCCTGATCGGGTGTTGTTTCACCCACCACCTTGCCGCTCCGCAGCACAATGATCCGGTCGGCGACCTCTAAGACTTCGCGCAGCTTGTGGGTAATAAAGATGATCGAAGTGCCTTGCGCTGTCAGCGTGCGCATCACCCGCACCAGATCATCAGCCTCTTGCGGGGTCAGCACTGCGGTCGGCTCATCGAGGATCAGAATATCGGCGTTGCGGTAGAGGGCCTTGATAATTTCAACCCGCTGCTGCGCGCCGACGTCGAGGTCGGCTACGAGCGCGTTGGGGTCAACTGGCAGGCCGTACTGTTCGGAGATGGCGCGGATGCGTTCGGCAGCCTGTTTGCGGTTGAGGAAGGGGCCGTTGGTTACTTCGTTGCCGAGAATGATATTCTCGGTGACGGTCATCACCGGCACGAGCTGGAAATGCTGGTGAACCATGCCAATGCCGCGCGCAATCGACTCGTGCGGATTGCTGATGCGAATGGGTTCGCCTTTGACAAAGATCTCGCCTTCGTCTTGATGATACAACCCATAGAGGATATTCATCAGGGTGGATTTGCCAGCGCCGTTCTCGCCGAGCAGCGCTAACACTTCACCCTTATGCAGCTTTAGCGACACATTGTCATTAGCGACAACACCGGGAAAGCGTTTCGTGATACCGCGGGCTTCCAGCACAACCGGGCGGTCTGAGCCATTCTGCGTCACAGGCAACCTCATTGAATACGTATTGCGCAAAACAGACAGGCATTGCTATCGACTGGCGCTGCCGGAGATATAGGGTATTGTAGCATATTCTGACCGTTTCACCGGCAACTGCCTATACTCCCAGCTCGGTGCGCAACTGGTGCAGGGATTGTTCGACGGTAGCAACCAAGGTTGCGCGTTCGGCGGGCGGCAAGAAGGTCGCTTGGGCGGCGGTGCGGGTTATCGTGCAGAAATCGGCGGCGGAAAAACCGAGGTAATGCGCGGCGCGACGAAACTCCTCGGTGATGGTGGTCTCGAAGAAGGTGGGGTCGTCGGAATTGATCGTCACCGGCACGCCGGCGTCGTAGAGCTGGCGCAGCGGGTGGGCTGGCCATGCGGCGATGGCTTTGGTGCGGATATTGCTGCTTGGGCAGACATCGAGCACGATCCCGCGCGCGGCGAGAGCGGCCAACAGCGCCGGATCATCAATGCTGCGAATCCCGTGACCGATCCGGCTCACCTCCAGCACATCAATTGCGCCCCAGACGCTGGCGGGGCCGACCACCTCGCCAGCGTGAGCCATCACGCCAAGACCGGCGGCGCGGGCGGCGGCGAATAGTTCAATAAACTCTTCGGGCGGGTGGCCAATTTCGTTGCCGCCAATCGACCAGCCAACCACCCCGATCGAGCGGCAAGCAATCGCAGTTTCAAGAATAGGCCATGCCGCCGCAGCGCCGTATTGGCGGCCATAATCGAGTACCAGCCCCACTCGTGGCCCGCCATGCTGGGCGGCGCGCGCAAAGCCGGCGGCAGCGCCGGCCAGCGCCTCGCGCAAATCAACCCCACGGCGCACGTGCTGCATCGGCGAAAGCATGACTTCGGCGTAGACCACGTGCTGCGCCGCCAGCTCCATCCCCAGCTCGAACGCAAGCAGCTCAAAATCCTCGCCATGCACGATGGTCGCAGCCAGCGCCATAAATGCGCCCAAAAAAGCGTGAAAATCATCGTAGTGAAAGAGGGCGGCCAATTCTTGCTCGGTGCGCACGGGCAGCGGAATGCCGTTGCGTTGGCTCAGTTCTAGAAACGTGCGTGGCGCGACCGCACCTTCGAGGTGCAGGTGCAGCTCGATTTTGGGCATGCGTTCGATAAAAGCCGCGAGCGCCGGCGTGAGCATTGCCTTTCTCCCGCTCGTAGGAACGATGTTGAGTCGTATTGTAGCGGATGTTGCGGGGTATGGGTGTGGGAATCCGGGGTCTTTGCGGGTCTCGTGACCGCGTTGGCGTGCGGGTGGGATGCATCGCGACGGAATGAACGGTGCGCCTGCGTATCCTGCTCTCGTTCTATGCCGCTGCGCACCCCCCGCCACAGCGTTGAAGGGCGGACAGAACCAACGCGCGCAGATGCGGGTGATGGCGTTAAGATGTGCTAGTGTACCCTCACCCCCAGCCCCTCTCCCACTGGCGCGGGAGAGGGGAGGGCAAAGCTAAGCGTTGAGGCATCGCACAGCGATCAACGGTTGTGCGCGGTCAAATGTTCTGTCCACTCCTCAAATGCCACAGTGTGAGTGCGGAGCAGGTTTGGAGCGAACGTTTAGCAATAGGGTGAGCCGCATCCTCAATTCGTGATTCCGCTGGCGCGCAGCCGCTCGGCGTTGTCGTAGACGATCAGCGCCTCGATGATCTTGTCGAGTTCGCCGTTCAGCACTGCCGGCAGGTTCGAGAAGTTTTGACCAATGCGGTGATCGGTAATCCGATCTTGGGGGAAGTTGTAGGTGCGGATCTTTTCGGCCCGTTCGCCGCTGCCGACCTGCGCGAGGCGAGAGGCGCCGATCTCGCGCTGCCGTTTCTCTTGTTCGCGGGCATAAAGGCGGGCGCGCAACACGGTCATCGCCCGTTCGCGGTTTTGGATCTGTGAGCGACCGTCTTGGCAGGTGACGACAATCTCTTCGGGGGTGCCGGGCTTGTACACAATGCGCACCGCCGAGTCGGTGGTATTGACGCCTTGCCCGCCATGGCCGGCGCTGCGGAAGACATCAATGCGCAAGTCTTCCGGCTTGATCTCAATCTCGGCCTCTTCAACTTCGGGCAGCACGGCCACCGTTGCGGTTGAGGTGTGAATCCGGCCACGGGCTTCGGTGGCGGGCACGCGCTGCACGCGGTGGACGCCGCCCTCGTATTTTAGTTGGCTGTACGCGCCTTCGCCGTGGATTTGGAAAATCACTTCCTTGATGCCGCCGATACCGTTTTCGGTCAGGCTGTCAACTTCGACCTTCCAACCTTTCGACTCGGCAAAGCGGGTGTACATGCGGAAGAGATCGGCGGCAAAGAGCGCCGCTTCATCACCGCCTTCGCCCTGCCGGATCTCCATGATCACATCTTTCGAGTCGTTGGGATCGCGCGGCAGCAGCAATAGCTTGAGTTGCTCTTCGAGTTCGGCCAGCCGTTTGCGCTGCGTCTCAAGTTCTTCTTGGGCCAACGCGCGCAATTCGGGGTCGCTCTCGCCCAGCATTGCCTCGGCTTCATCAATAGCGCGTACCGTCGCCTGATATTCCCGGTACGCAGCGACCACGTCTTCCAATTCGCGCTGTTCGCGGGCATACTGCTGCAAGAGCGTGACGTTGGTCGCCACCTCAGGCTGGGCCATCAATTCGGTGAGTTCATCGTAGCGCGCGGCGACGGCAGCCAGTTTATCGAACATAAGACATTATTCCATCTGGGTGATATAGTAGTTGTTGATCCGGTGCGAGGTGGTACAACGATTCCTCGTCACGAATCAGCGTAATCGTTATTGCTGCAACTGGCGGCGGGCTAGCGCACTGTGCTGTGCGCCACCATCGTGCCCAAACGTCCTTTCCGCAAAGATAGCCGATGGCACAATGCGCAATATCACATCGCGCATCGTGCCATCAGATATGCTCATGCTACAGGCCAAGCGCAGCGGCTTTGGCTAGCTTCTTGCGGCGGTTGCGCTCGGCGCGGCGGCGCTTCTCTTTGCGCTGCTCGCTCTTCGAGATGAAGTGCATCTTCTCGCGATAGGTCTTGGTGATCCGCTCGGCGACGACACCTTTATTGAAGCGGCGAATCAGTTGCTCAACGGTTTCGCCTTCACGACGTTCAACTCGCATAGCGCTGCTGGATCAGCGGTACGGCAACCGGCATGCGGCATAGAACCGTGGTTTGGCGGGGGGCGACGCCCGGCTCTATGGTCGTATCCGCGATCCTCCCTCATCACCTCCTTCGCAACAGATTTGGTGCGCCCCTGAGCAGCGGCAATGCCGTGATTCCTACACCGAAACAATAGTATACCGGATGGCCGGCGAATGTGCAACCGCGATGCAGCGGCAGGTACAGGGAGCGCAGAGATTGGGAAAACGGCTGCTCGTTGCGCTCCTCTGCGCAGGCGAGGTGTCGCCTTATCCCCGCCGCCGCAAGATCGCGCCGCCATACGCCGGCAAGATCACGTTTCCGGCGATGGTATCGGCAGTTTGCGTCGCCAATGCGACTTCCCAGTGGCCAGCCGGTAAGGGGATTGCGCCGGCTTGCGGCGCGTTGTTGAGTGCAACCAGCCATGTTGCGCCGTTGGCGGTGCATGTGTAGGCTACCTGACGGTTCTGGTCGTCGATGTGGGTAAAGACGCGCTCGCCGCGCCAGATAGCGGTCGTTGCTCGTCGCAGTGCGCCCAATTGACGGTAAAACTGCAACAGGTCGCGATCCTGATCGTCACCCCACAGCATCGGCAAGCGCGACTCTTCGGGATGGCCGCTGCCGTCGGCATGGCGCACGTCGAGTCGTTGGCTCAGTCCGACTTCGGTGCCATAATAGAGCACCGGCGGGTGCGGCAACGTATACTGGCAGAGGGCAGCTAGACGCAACCGGCGGGTATCGCCGCGCGCGACCCACAAAAAACGATTCATATCGTGGTTGTCGAGGAAGCTGGGCAGAGCAAAACCGGGCGGGAAGTAGGAAAAGTGCCGGTTAAGGAAGATAGCGAAGGTGCTGGCGCTAATCTCATCAAAGGCGAAAAAGCGCCGCATGGCTTGCAAGAGCAGAAAGTCAAGACAACCGTCGAGCCGGCCAACATACGATCGCAATGCCTCGGCAGTGTCAACCGCTTCGCCCAACAGCACACAGTCGGTTTTGATGGCTCGCATCGCCGCGCGGAAGGCCGTCCAGAAATCGTGGGAAGGGCCGATTGTGTAGTCGAGCCGGTAGCCGTCCACCCCCTGTTCGAGCCAGTAGCGTGCGGCGTCGATCATAAATTGGCGCGCCGGTGGATGATCAAGGTCAAGCTGCGGTAGTTCGGCGACGCCAAAGAACGAAACATACTGGTCTGGATACCGCGTAAAGATGAACCAATCCCGTTCCGGGCCGGTTGGATCGGTGATGGCACGCTGGAAGATCGGGTGCCGGCTCGAGAAGTGATTAGCGGTGTAGTCAAAGATGACTCGCATCCCGCGGTCGTGGGCGGCGGCGATCAGGGTCTGCAAATCGGCTAATGTCCCCAGCCGCGGTTCGACGCTGTAGTAATCGGTGGCATTGTACCCGTGGTGTGATGGCGAGGGGAAGAGCGGCGAGAGCCAAATGGCGGTCGTGCCTAAGCTGGCAATGTAATCAAGATGAGCGGTCACGCCAGCCAGTGTGCCGCCGTAGATGCCCATCGGCGTAGGCGGATTGGCAAATTGGCGGTTGGGGCCGGGATGGAAGCGGTCAATAAAGACATGATAGATGACGGCTTCATCAAGCCATGCCGGCGCGCCTTCGTCGCCGACCCGGTAGGCGCAGGTGCGCGGGCGGCGGAAGAAGGTCAAATTGAATTCGGCTCCCATTTCACGCAGGTAATGATCGCCGGGGCCGGGATGGCCGAGCACGCTGCCATCGCCTTCAGTCGCGCCGATCACTTCGCTGTACCAGAGCGATCCCTCGCCTTTGCTCAGCCAAGCCTCGATCCGGTAGCGTACGACGGCGCCGGATGGGTGGGGCGGCAGATCGATCGCCCACTCTTCCATATAACCCCACAGCAGCGTATCCCAGTGGCTGGCGAGACGATGCCCGTGCGCCACGGCGCTCTCCGGCGCGGGTTGCCCGCGGTGCCCATGTGGTTCGCTACCATCGGTCGTATAGTAGACGCTGACCCGATCGGCGGTGATTGACGGGCCGAGAGTGACGAAGAGCCGCACCGGTTCGCCGGCCTGCGGCGCCGCCGGTTCCATGCGGTAGCGGTGGGAAATACCGGCCATTTCGGCCCGCACATACCCTAACCGGCGGCTGTCGGTGGCCATCGTGCCAAAAATGAAGTCGGCAGAGACGTGAATCTGTTCCACGGTGAACGATCCTTTGGGGATTACAATCATTTTGGGAGCCGCACAGCCGTGCGGCTCTACGGGTTGAATCGCCGGGCGGTTTCGTGGAGCCGCCCGGCCGTGCGGCTCTACAATACAATCACATCACCCTTTGACCCCGCCTAATGTCAGGCCGCCGATGATATACCGCTGTAACAACAGGTAAACGATCGCTACCGGCAACGACAGCAAAATCGAAAAGGCGGCGAACCGCGACCACGGGATCTGCCCGGCGTACTGGCCGGTCATGTTATAGAGCGACATCGCCAGCGTAAAATCTTTGGGATCAGTCAGGAATTGCCACGACAAGAAGAACTCAGTCCAGCCGCCGGTAAAGCCAAGAAACCCGGTGACGGCCAGCGCCGGCGTTGCCAGCGGCAACACGATCTGGAAGAAGACCTGATTCGGCGAGGCGCCATCGATAATCGCCGCCTCTTCCAGCTCTTTGGGAATTGTGTCGAGGTAGCCCTTCAGGTTCCAGATCGCAAACGGCAACGCCCCTGACACCATTGCAATCCCGACGCCAAGCAGCGAATTCCGCAACACAAAAACCTCGCTGCGGGCCGGGGCAAGGCCGCTGTAGATCAAGCCTAGGCTAATGACCAATCCCACTGCACCGAAGAAATAGTTGCCCGGCCCCGCCGAGCCAATCCGAATCGCCGGCACCACTGCGAACAGCGTGAGACCGAGCAGCATCAGACCAGCGAGAATGAGCACCATGCTCATAATCGCGCTACTGATCCGAATGCTATTGAGCAACGCAAAGAGCGGTGCAATCGTCGCCACGCTCGGCAAGACGGTGATCGCCAGCACCGCAATCATCATAAACTGCCGGCCGGGGAACTTGAAGCGCGAAAAGGCATACGCCGCGCTGACGCCGATGAGGAGGGCAAAAGCCGATACTCCGCCGGCGAGACGCAGGCTATTAAACGCCAGCTCGGCGAACGTCACCGGGTTGGCGGTCGGGCGGTCGAGCACCTGCAAATAAGCTTGCAGCGACGCGCCGGGAGGAATCAAGTTCAGCTCGGTTGGGCGCGAAATATTGCGCGGGTCGAGCGACATGCTCACAATCCAAAGCACTGGAAAGAGCACGGTTGCGGCGATGAACAAGCAAATCGCTTGCAACACCAATTGCTGCCACCACTTCAAGCGGCGGCCGGCGGCGGTGCTGCCTGAACGGCGCTGAGCGGTTACACTAGACATCGTAGCTCTCCGTGGCGCGCGAAATCTTGTTGGTAATCAAGAAGATCGGGATCAACACCAGCGCAATAATCACTGAAAACGCGGCGGCAACCCCATAGAGCTGGTTGACGTTAATCAGCTTAAACGCCTGCGTCACCATAATCTCGGTGCGGCCAAGCGGCCCGCCGCCGCTCATAAAGTAGATCACGTGGAAGAGGTTGAAGGTGGTGACAATGCCAACCATCGCCGCCGGCACCATCGCCGGGCGCAGCAGCGGCAACGTAATCCGCCAGAACTGCTGCATGCCGGTCGCGCCATCAATGCTGGCCGCCTCGTACATCTCTTTCGGAATCGATTGCAGCGCACCGGTGGCGACGATGGTCATAAATGGCCAACCCAGCCAGATATTGGCAATCAGCATCGCGTAATAGCTGAGCGGCAGGCCGATGCCGGGGATGGGATCTTGGATCTGGTTGAACCAACGAATCTGTACCGGATCGAGACCAAACGGCGTGATGAAAAGATTGATCAACTGATTGATCGAACCGTACTGATCATCGAACATATTGCGCCAGACCGTAGCGACCACAATATTCGGCAATACCATCGGTAAAATATAAATGGCCCGATAGATTTTGCGCCCCCACAACCCTTCCACGTTTAGCAAGACAGCAATAATAATGCCCAGCGCAACGTGAAACCCGACATTCGAGAATGTCCACCACAGGTTGAAGGCGAGCAAGCGCCAAAAATCAAAGTTACCGCCAAGGCGAGCGACAAATTGCGGGTTATTGGTAATAATATCAAGATAGTTTTTAAAACCGACAAACTGGGCCGGCCGGTAATTGGGCGGAGTCGTACCGCCGGGGCCAAAGGGGTTGAGCGTCTGTTTCCCCTCTTCTTTGATCACGCCATAGTCGGTAAACGACATCCAGACTTGAAACGCCAGCGGGTAAAAGGTGACGACCATCATAATCACCAGTGCTGGCAGCAGGTAGACAATCGGGGTGCGCAGTTGTTTCCACCCCTCGTACAGAGCTGAGCGCGGCGCTCGCGCCGTCGGCGAGGCCAGCTCTGGATTTGTGGTTGCCATGCGGCTTCCTCCCCTGCGGTTGGAACGTTTCGATGTTGCGTATGATAACACTGCCAGACCCTCAACGGGGAGGGTCTGGCAGGCGGTTGACCGGATTACTTACCGTTGGCGGTATTCATCAATGCGCAGGCTTCGGTGACAGCAGCTTTGGGATCAGCGCCGCCGTCGAGCACTTTGGTCATTGCATCACCGAACGGGCCCCAGTAGTTGTCGAGTTCGGGGATCTGCGGCCGCGGCACGCCGGTAGCCGACGCCTGCGCGAAGGCCTGCACCAGCGGATCGCTGATCTGCACCTTGGTGCTCACCGGCACGTGGCCGGCCTCATCGACGTAGACCTTCATCGATTCGGGGCTGGTCAGGAACATCGCCAACGCGACGGCGCCGGCCACGTTCTGGCTATTGATGCTGACGTAGAAGCCATCGACGCCTGTGAGCGGGCCAGCCGGCTTGATGGCTCCCGGCATCGGCGCAACACCGAGGTTGTCTCCCAGCACAGCGCGGTAGTCACCCAGCACCCACGGGCCGTTGATAATCATGTCGGCCTTGCCGTCCTTGAACAGCGAGTCAGCTTGGCCGCCGTCGGTCGAGAAGGTGACAGTCGGCACTTCCTTCAGCGCCTTGAGGTAGGCGAACCACTCAGGGCCGCCGGCCTGATCGGCGATGCACTTGCCGTTGCTATCCATCAACTGGCCGCCAAACGCCTGCAACCAGCCAAAATTGTGGTAGGCATTTTGGTTGAGCACCAGCGTTTTGCCCTCTTTGACCAGCGCTAGCAGCTCATCGGTGGTCGCCGGCGGGTTGGTGATCTTGCTCTTGTTGTAGTAGAGCGCTACTGCCTTAAACGACTCAGGGATGCCGTACAGCTTGCCGTTGAGCGACATCCCGGCCACACCGGTCGGGGCGACATCGGTCAACATGCTTTGATATTCGCTCAGATCGGCCAGCACCCCAGCGCGGATCTGGCTGCCAAGGCTGTCATTCGGCGCAATGAACATATCGGGGCCGCCGCCCGATGAGACCTCATTGTTGAACTTATTGAAAATCTGATCGAATGGGATCTGGAGCACGTTAATTGTGGCCTGCGGATAGGCGGCGCGGGCGCGATCAATCAACATGTTGATCGCCTTCTCTTCGGCGCTGCCGGTGCCGTAGGCATGCCAGAGCGTGACGGTGCCGGTGATGGCCATACCGCCAGCGGCAGGCTGGGCGGGAGCAGTCGTGGCTTGAGCGGGAGCAGTCGTGGGTTGGGCAGCGGGAGCGGGTTGGCCGCAAGCGGCGAGGAGGGTGGCGAACAGGGCCAGCAGTGCGAACAGTGCAAACGACAGGCGCTTCACACGTTTCTCCTTTGGCTGGGGCAGCAATGCCCACTAATCAGAAATTATACCGCAAACACTGATGATTATGAGGGGGGCCAATTAATCGCTATCGCTCGATATCGCACCTCCTTCACTCCCATGTTGCATGATGGTCAATTCGCGCCGGAGCTTGAGCAGCAAGCGGGTGAGCAACTCGCGCTCAGCTCCATCAAGCACAGCCCACCGGCGCGCGAGCGATTCGCTATGCGCAGCGCGCACCTTGGCTAAGTGGGCGCGGCCATACGCCGTTAACCCGATCCGTTGCACGCGCCGATCACTCGGATCAGCGATGCGCTCAACTAAACCGAGGGAGCTGAGGCGGTCAATCAGACGGGTCGTGCTGCTTTTGTCAATCAATAAATGGACGCTCAGATCCGACAGCCGCACACCGTGGTGTTCAGCTAGCAGCAGCAGCGCCGCATACTGGGTAGGGTTGAGCTGGAATTGGCGCAGCACACGGCGGTCGCCATCATCCAGCAAGACGTAAACTTCTTGGATCATACGGTGCTGCTCGGTGCCGGATGGCGTCATAGGTTTTCGGATAACTTCGTTGTCAACAAAATAGTTGTATAAACAATTATTGTGGATGGGATTATAGCAGATGCGACAAGTGTTTGTCAAGAGGGGGAGTGTGCGACGTTGATCGCAAGAACAATGTATAATACGGTCAACTTCGGTGATAACGATTTGTGATGCATTAGTATGGTAACCATCACCGTTCGCGATGTGGTGCGACTAGCGTTGCCGGAGGGCACTGCGGTCGTTGCTGGCGCTGCCGGCTTGGGGCGTCAGGTCAGTTGGATTGCCACCCTCCGCGCTACGTTGCCGGCCTTTGCCGAACTTCGCGGTGGTGAACTCGCCTTGCTATCGGTTGAAGCGGCGCGCGCACTCGATTCGCGGTTAACGTTAGCGGTGTTGGTGCGCCGCTTGGCGCAGGCGCCGGTGCCAATTGCCGGTGTCGCTGCGTTGGGCGTGATCACACCCGAAGATCAGCAAGCGGCGGAAGAGGCCCGGCTGCCGTTGCTGCATCTGCCCGATGGGGTCGATCTGCGCGAGGTCGAGCGTGAGATCACGCGCCTGATTACCGATTACGAAGCTCAGTTCGAGCGGCGGGCCGCCCAGCTCTACGATTTGCTTACCCAACGTTCATTACAAGGCGGCGGGATTGGCGGCTTGCTCGATATTCTGCACGAGCGCACCGGCCAGAGTGTGGCATGTTATGCACCGAACGGCGTGATCCGGGCGCAACGCGGGCGCGGGCAGGCGCGACTAGCTTTGCAGGCGCTGCGTCCCTCTGGCCGGGGCGAAATGAGTTTGCTCAACCAGCAAATTTGGGTCGAGCCGATTGGCAATAGTAGTGTGCCAACCGGCTATGTCGCAATTGCCGGCGCGGCGCTTGATCCGTGGGATCGCACGGCAGTGCAGCGTGGTGCGTTGGCATTGGCGCTCGAATTGGCCAAAGAACAGGCGGTACAGGCTGCCGAAGAGCGGCTGCGCGGCGATTTTATTGCCAGCATTCTGGCTGGGCCGCCTGCCGATATGGCCGCAGCGATCCAGCGTGGTCAAGAATTGGGCTATACCCTTACGGCCCCCCATACGGCAGTGCTGGTGCATATCGATGATGCCAGCGCCGCGACGTTGGGCCGGGCCGCAGCGAATATTCAGAACGAGCTGAAACGGCTGAATATCAATGCACCCATCTCGCGGCGCGAGAGCAATGTGCTCTGTATGTTGCCCTCGCCGACAGTCAGCCGGGCGCGTGAGGTGGCCGAGCAGTTGCGTGAACGTCTATTGCTCGATCATCCGAGTGTGGTGATTGCCATTGGCACGCCGGCAGCCCATCTCTCGGAATGGCGGCGCACACTCGAAGAAGCCGAACAAGCTCTCAGCCTTGGCCGCCAGATTTTCGGTAACGATCGCGTGCTGGCGTTCGGTGATTTAGGCGTCTATCGCTTGCTCATCCGCTTGCGCGAGACGCCGGAGCTGTGGTCGTTCTACCGCGAGACGCTCGCTAGCCTCGCTGAGTATGATAAGCGCCAGCACGCCGATCTGATTAAGACGCTCGAAGCCTATTTCAACAACCTCGGTAATCTGCGCGCCACTTCCGAGGCGTTGCACGTTCACCGCAATACGTTGCTCTACCGTATCGAGCGCATCAAAGAGATTAGCGGGATGGATCTCGATAACGCCGAGGAGCATTTTGCCCTCTGGTTGGCCGTGCGCGCGCACCGCATTCTCTCGACGCTAGAGGAGGGTTAGGCGGGAGAGCGTAAGGATCTGCGATCGCCTCGGTCCTACTCCCTATCTCCCTACTCTCCACTCCCCCCTTATCACGGGGTGCGATCGCGGCCTACGATCACCACGATCTCTGCCTCGCTATACACTCCCGCCGGTTTGCCAACGACCACCTCAGCGCCGAGCAGTTGGGCCAGCCGGCGGGCGGTGAAGGGGGCGTTGCCGGCTTGATACACCACCGTGTGCGGGTAGTCTCCCGGCGGCGCGTCGGCAGGGGCGAGCACCGTGAAGCCGTTGGCGCTCAGTTCTTCGCTGGTGCGGCGGGCTAGACCGGCAACACCCGCTCCATTGAGCACCTGCACCCGCGCTTGTTCACTCGCCTCTCCCGGCGGCGTCAGCCAGCGATTGATCAGCGCCGCCACGTCGCTGGCATCCCAGATCAGGTTGGTGCCGTTTTCTCGCACAGCTACCGTGCCCGGCTCGATCCGGTAGCGCCCGATCAGCGCCGGGTCGAGGTTGGCGGCCAGCCGGCCCATTGCCAGCAGGGTGTCGAGGTTGGCAAGCGGCAGGGTGGTTAGAATTGCCGGCGTATCGCCAGTTTGGTTAACGGCATCGAGCAGGCGCGGCAGCAGCAGCATCCGCTCAAACCAGTTGCGTTGCCGGATTTCGTTGGCAATCGCTTGCACAACCTGTTGTTGCCGTTCGGTGCGGCCAAAGTCATTGTCGGCGTGGCGAGTGCGGGCGTAGATCAAGGCGCGCGCGCCATCCATCCGTTGCGGGCCGGGTTCAAAGACGACTTGCATAACGCCGTAGTCGGGGGTGGGGTAGGCATCGTCAACAATCCGGCGCGGCACGTCGATCGTAATTCCGCCAAGGGCATCGATCAATGCAGCAAAGCCGTCGAAGTCGATCTGCACTACGTAATCGACCCGCATGCCACGTTGCTCAAAGTTGAGAAACTGGCTGACTGTGTCGGCGGCGAACGCCATCCCGCCCTGTTCCGCGCTTACGCCGTCGCCGTAGAGTTCGGTTGCGTGGTAATAGCCGTAAGCGTAGGCGGCGTTGATCTTGCTGGGGCCACGGTTAGGCAGATCAACCTGTGTATCGCGCGGGATCGAGAGCAGGTTGGCCCAGCCTCCCATGCCATCGAGCCGCACGAGCATTAATGTGTCGCTGCGTATCCCCTCTTCGGGACGATCACGCCGGATGTCAACTCCAACGACCAAAATATTCGCGCCAAGCAATGGTGACGCAATGGCTGGCCCGCGTGGGTCGGCAACCACGATCCGCTGCGCTAGCCGGTGGATCTGCCAGTAGCCAAACCCGAGCGCCAGTGCAACGATTGCCACTATCCCCAACGCGATCCAACCTAGTGGCCATCGTCGCCGCTTGGGTGCGGCACGGCGCGGTGGGATGCTTGGCGGCGGTGGCGGGCCTTGGCGAGCGTTTTTGTGCTCTATCCGTCGCATCACCAGCGTCTCGCCGGTGTAAGGCGGGCGGCCAGCCGGCGGGTGAGGCGGTTGGTTGGGTTGGTTATTGGACATAAGCAAACTCCGAAATAGATGGGTTATGGGATCGCCGCGATGTTGTTGGGCCAGATGTTGTATCGCAACGACTCAGATCTTGGCCTCCGCGAGCGCGATGACTCGGCGTAATGTTCATCAGCATACCGCATTGCCCCTGCGCCGTCATCAGACCGGAGTATAATGCTTAGGCAAGGATGATCAATTGCACTCGCAATAGTTAGCTTGAGGAGCGAATGATGGAAGTAGGACTGGTTGGTTTGGGCCGGATGGGCGCGAATATGGCGATTCGTTTGCGCCGCGGCGGCCACCGGGTGATTGTCTATAACCGTACTGTTGCCAAAGCGCGTGAATTGGCGGCTGAGCATGATCTGATCGCTGCGGAAGAGTTGGCCGATCTGGTGGCGATGCTTGCGCCGCCGCGCGTAGTGTGGTTGATGTTGCCGGCGGGCGCTGCCACCGACGAGCATCTGGCCGCGCTGACGCCACTGCTCGCGCCGGGTGATATTGTGATCGATGGCGCCAACAATAATTATAAGGCGAGCATTGCTCACGCCGAGCAATTGGCGGCGCATGGGTTGCGGTTTCTCGATATTGGCGTCAGCGGCGGGATTTGGGGCTTACAGGTCGGCTACTGCATGATGGTCGGCGGCGACGAGGAGACGTTCCGCTACGTCGAACCGCTCTTGCAGACGCTGGCCCCGCCGGATGGCTATCTGCTCTGCGGGCCGCATGGGGCCGGCCATTTTGTCAAAATGATTCACAACGGTATCGAGTATGGCATGATGCAGGCCTATGCCGAAGGCTTTGAGATTTTGCGCCAGTCGCGCTACGATTTTGATCTGGCCAAGATTAGCCACCTCTGGAATCAGGGCAGTGTGGTGCGCTCGTGGTTATTGGAATTGGCCGAGCGCGCGTTCAGCGCCGATGCCGATCTGAGCAGCATCCGCGGCTATGTCGAAGATAGCGGTGAGGGACGGTGGACGGTGCAAGAGAGCATTGATCTCGATGTGCCGGCGCCGATCATTACCCTCTCGTTGCAGATGCGCTTCCGCTCGCGCCAAGAAGACAGCTTCAGCGCCAAGGTGCTGGCTGCGCTGCGCCAACAGTTCGGCGGCCACGCGGTCAAGAAGGCGGAGTAAGGTGAAGGTGTTTTTACCGCAGGGGGCGCAGAGGACGCAGAGGTGTTGGGAATACAACGGCAGGTCAATCTCCCGGCGCTGAACACCATTCTCTTGTCTTTCCCCTGCAACCTCGGCGTCCTCTGCGGTAAAAAACAAGCACGGAGCGAGCACATGGCGACGCCTGTTTTAGACAATCCGCTGCGGGCCGGGTTGCGCATTGGCCGCACACCTGAACCCTGCACGATGGTGATTTTCGGCGCCAGCGGCGATCTAACCAGCCGCAAGCTGGTGCCGGCGCTCTACAATCTGGCCCGCGAGCGCCGCTTGCCCGGCGGTTTTTCGGTGGTCGGTTTCGCCCGCCGCGATTGGAGCGACGATTATTTTCGCGATCTACTGCGCGAGGCAGTCAATGCCAATTCGCGCTCAGGGCCGGTTGATCCCGAATTATGGGCTAGCTTCGCCCAAGGCATTCAATACCATCGCGGCAGCTTTGACGAAGCTGATGCCTACACCAGTTTGGCTGCGCGACTAGCAGCGATTGACGCTGAACGCGGCACGTCCGGCAATCGCGTCTTCTATCTAGCGACGCCGCCCGAAGCCTATCCCACCATTGTTGCCCAACTTGGCGCCCATGGCTTAGCTCACTCGAACGGGTGGACGCGCATTATCATCGAGAAGCCGTTTGGCCACGACCTCGCCAGCGCGCAGGCGCTCAACACCGAGGTGTTGTCGGTCTTTCGCGAAGATCAAGTCTACCGCATCGATCACTATCTCGGTAAAGAGACGGTGCAGAATATTTTGATCTTTCGCTTCGCCAACGGCATTTTCGAGCCGATCTGGAACCGGAGCCACATCGATCACGTGCAGATCACCGTTGCCGAGACCATTGGGGTCGAGGATCGCGGGGGGTATTACGATACCTCCGGTGCGCTGCGCGACATGATCCAAAACCACCTGATGCAGTTGCTGTGTCTGGTGGCGATGGAGCCGCCGTCGCTCTACGACGCCGATGCGGTGCGTGATGAGAAGGTCAAGGTGTTGCGCGCGGTGCGCCGGTTGTCGGTCAACGATACGGTGCGCGGCCAGTACGGGCCGGGCAGCGCCAATGGCCTGCCGGTGCGCGGCTACCGCGAAGAGAAGGGGGTGTCACCCACTTCGCAAACCGAGACCTACGTGGCGTTGAAGCTGTTTATCGACAATTGGCGCTGGGCCGGCGTACCGTTCTATTTGCGCAGCGGTAAGCGTCTGCCGCGGCGGGTGAGCGAGATTGCAATTCAGTTCAAGGCGGCCCCGACAATGATCTTTGCCGATACGCCGCTCAACGATCTCGATCCGAACGTCTTGGCGATCAAGATCCAGCCCGATGAAGGGATTTCGCTCAAATTCAGCTCGAAAACTCCCGGCCAGTCCCAGATCCGTCCAGTGACGATGGATTTTCGCTACGGAGCCTCGTTTGGCGTCACGTCACCAGAAGCCTACGAGCGGCTGTTGCTCGATTGCATGCTGGGTGATGGCACCCTCTTTACCCGCCGTGACGAGGTTGAAACCAGTTGGGCGCTATTGACGCCGATCTTGCAGGCTTGGGCTGAAGGCCCGCCGCAGCCGTTTCCCAATTACGAGGCCGGCAGTTGGGGGCCGGCGGCAGCCGATGAATTTATCGCCCGCGATGGCCGGTCGTGGCGACGACTATAGGATGGAGATGGTATGAGCGAAGGGGCAATCGATATCAATGCGATCGAGCGCGAATTGCGCCAGATGTGGCAAGAGCAAGCGGCGCATCCTGACGCTGGCGGGCAAGCGGTGATTCGGGCGCTGACGCTCAACCTGATTGTGCGCGCGCCTGATGATGATTGGGCCGAACAAGCCTTGGCGGTGGCGCCGGCGCTCACTGCCCAACACCCCAACCGTACTGTGATCGTGATTGACCGGCCCGGCCCGGCGACCGAGTTGCAAGCAAACGCACAGGCGCTCTGTACGCTGGCCAATGCTGGCCGCACTCAAGTCTGCGGCGAGCAAGTGACGATTAGCGCCCGCGGCGCGCCGGCTGGGCAACTGGCCAGTCTCGTGTTGCCGCTGCTGGTACCCGATTTGCCAGTGGTGCTGTGGGCTCCCGGCCCGCAGCCCTTCGCCCAGCCGTTGGTACAACGGCTCTACCGGCTTTGTGACCGGCTCATCGTTGATTCGACCACCTTTGCCGATCCGCTGCGGGAGTTGGCCGAGTTGGCCGTTTTTGAACAGACAGCCAACGGTGCGCCGGCGGTGAGCGATCTGGGGTGGACGCGCCTGACCCCGTGGCGTGAATTGACGGCCCAATTCTTCGATACGCGCCCCTTTTTGCCGCACTTGCACCGGATCGACGAGATCGTGATCGAATACGCCGCCGGCAACCGTCCGAATCCGGTGGCGGCGCTGCTCTTTGTCGGCTGGTTGGCAAGTTGTTTGAAATGGACGCCGTTGGAAGATGCGGTGGGGATTGAGGGTGAGACCATCCAAATTTACCTGCGACGACCAGCGGTAGGGGTAGGGCCAGCGGCTATCCGGCTGGTGAGCGTGGCAATTCGGCCCGTCGATCTCGCTGGCGTTGAGGGGCTGGCCCGGTTGGTGCTGCGGGCGGTGGATAATCAGCAGGCAGAGTTTGTGGTGGAATTGACGAGTGATGCCGGCCATGCTTGCACGCGAGCCACCATCGCTGGCGCGCACCCGATCGAGCGCACGGCGACGATTGATCGGCCAGCGCTGGCCGATCTGCTCAATAGCGAACTCCGGCTGCTCAGCCGCGACCGCACCTTTGCCGCGGCGCTGAATCTCGCCGGCGGGCTGGCGCGACGGTTGGCATTGCCATAGCGGGAGATCCGCTATAATGCTTCACCAACCGCACGTATCAGACAAGGATCGCGCTGATGTTTCCGTTTCAAGAACTCTTCCTGAGCCCGCTCGGCGTTGGCATCATTATCTTAATGCTGTTGATTGAATGGCAGGCGATGGTGCAGATCAAATGGCAGCCGCTCTTTCGCGCTTTGGGTGATGTGGTGGTTGCTAGTCTTGTGTCATCGGTCGTGATCGTGCTGCTGGGCCAATTGCTGTTGGCGTTAGAAAACCCGTTGTTTGTAATTGTGGGGGCATTTGTAGTAGCGGTGCTGGTGGAGGGCTTCGTGTTGATGCTGATCCGCAAACGCAAGGCAGCCCCCAGTTATATGGCGGCGCTGATTGCGAATGCGGTGTCGTTTATCTTTTTGCTGATCTTTTATTTGTCGTTTTTGGCGATGTAACGGGGTGTTAGCCCTGCTGTGGGTATGCGGCGCAGCTCATCTGTCATTACGAGGGCGCGCAGCGCCCGCAGCAAGCGCCATGTAGCCCCCACCCCAGCCT
>JAUQOZ010000128.1 GCA_030550625.1 Chloroflexota bacterium
CTGGCCGCGCATCGAGTTGAGCCACCCGCGCGAGGCGTTTTTGACCTTTGTGGCGGCGTGCGATCAGCATCCGGCGTGGTTGGATTGATAAGGCGCAGAGGGGGCAAAGACGCAGAGGGTGAAACGCAAAGACGCAGAGAACGCAAAGGACGCGAAGGTTTTTAAGGATGGGGTGTAAGCATGGTGGAAAAACAACCAACATATCTTTGCGTCCTTAGCGATCTTCGCGCCTTTGCGTTTAACGATCTTTGCGTTCTCTGCGATCTTCGCGCCTTTGCGTTTGAATCTCTGCGCCTTTGCTCACTTTGCGTCTCTACATCATAGGAGTTAGCGATGCAAGTGCTTAAGATTGTGCTGGAAGGAGTGACAACTTCCTTCCGCTATCCGCACTTTATGCTCGGCGTGCAACCGAGCTTCCCGCTGCCGCCGCCGGCAACAATCTACGGCCACGTGTGCAGCGCGCTTGGCGAGTGGGTTGCGCCGGAGGGGTTGGCGTTCGCATACCATTTCACCGTCGCCGGTGAGGGCCACGACCTCGAACACATTCACGTGCTGTCTGCTGCGTCGGGCAAGTTGCCGGGAGGCGAACGCAAGGTGCTGGAAGGGAACGTCAACCCGTTCAAGCGCCATATTCTGCTCTTCCCGCGGTTGGTGCTCTACCTGAACCGGCCGGACTGGATCGACGCTTTCCGTTCGCCGCGCTATCCGGTGGTGCTGGGACGTTCGCAAGACTTGGCCGCTTACACTCACATCGAGGTGATCGAGCTGCAACCGGCCGCACAGGTCTATTTCGAGCACACCTTGCTGCCGTTTGCGCTGGCGGCGCAAGTGCCGGCTGGCGTGGTGACGCTGATGCCGCGCTGGATCAACTATCGCGAGCGGCGACGGCCAACCTTTGCCCGCTATCTGATGCTGGCTGAGCGAGTGACGAGCGCGCAGATGCTGCGGTTCGGCGACCAGCAGCCGGTCTATTGGAGCGACCCGACCGCGCCGCGGGTAGACGGGTTGCCGTTGGGGTTGTGGTTTCACAGCTTTGTGGGAGCCGCCGATGAAGCCATCACCATGGCCTGACGCGATCGATCATCTGCTGGCGAAGAGTATGCAACACGGCGGCGAGACGCTGGCGGCGCACACGTGGCAGGTGCTTTGCCGGCTAGCCGATCTCTACCGGCTGCGCCCGCAGCTTGCTGGCGATGGCCGGTTGTGGCATTGCCTCTATTGGGCGGCGTTTCTGCACGACTTTGGCAAAGCGGCGAATGGCTTTCAGCGCCGGTTGCGTCGCGGGCCGGCGTGGCCGCATCGCCACGAAGTGCTCTCGCTGGCTTTTGTGGATGCGATTGCCCATGGGTTCAGCGCCGCTGAGCAGCGATGGCTCGTTGCCGCAATTGTTTCCCACCACCGCGATGAACCAGAGATTGCGCAGACCTATCCGCTTGGCATGCGCAATGACCCACTGGTTGAGCTGTGCAACGAAGTGGACACCAACACTGCCGGGTTGCTGGCCGATTGGCTGGCGACGTGCGCCAATCCGTGGCGGGAAGCCTTGGGGTTGGCCGCAGTGGTAGAGGCTATCGCACCGCAACCGGTGACGGTCAACGCCAAGCGGGTGCGCTACTGGTTGCAGCTCTATCACGACTGGGTGGCCGAGCTGGAGCATGACCACGCCGCGCGCCTGCCCGGCATTCTACTGCGTGGTTTGATCACCACCGCCGATCACATGGCGTCGGCGCACGTGCAGCGGGTGCCGCCGCCGATCAGCGAAGCGTGGCCGGCGTTGGCACAGCGCCTCGTACCAGCGGGGCAGCAGGTTTACGAACACCAGCGGCGCAGTGGCGAGATCGGCGGGCAATCGGCGCTGCTGATGGCGCCGACCGGCAGCGGCAAGACTGAAGCGGCGCTCTATTGGGCGTTGGGTGATGGCTGCTGCCCGCCGGCGCGTATCTTTTACACCCTGCCCTATCAGGCCAGCATGAACGCAATGTACGACCGGCTCCGGCGCAGCTTCGGCGATCAGGCGGTTGGCTTGCAGCATGGCCGGGCGGCGCAGGCGCTCTACGCCCGTTTCCGCGAAGGCGAGGAATGGTCGGCGGCGGCGCGGCGGGTGCAGTGGGAGAAAAACCTGAACATCCTGCACGCCCGCCCGCTCAAGGTGCTCAGTCCCTACCAGTTGCTCAAAGCCCTCTTCCAACTGCGCGGCTTTGAAGCGATGCTGGCCGATTATACCCACGCCGCCTTCATCTTCGACGAAATCCACGCCTACGAACCGGAGCGACTAGCATTAATCACCGGTCTGATGCGCTATCTGCGCGAACAGTTCGCGGCCCGCTTCTTCGTCATGTCGGCCACCTTTCCGCAGCTCATCCGCGACCATCTGCACGCGGCGCTCGGCGATGCGCCGCTGATCAGCGCCACCCCGGAAACCTTTGCCCGTTTCCGTCGCCATTGCCTGCACCTGCGCGACGGCGAACTAACCGATCCGGCGACGATCAGCGAAATCGCGGCGCACGTGCGCGCCGGCCAGCAAGTGCTGGTCTGCGCCAACACGGTGGCGCGGGCGCAAGAGGTGCGCGACAAACTGGCCCAAGCCGGGTTGGGGGCCGATCACCTGATCCTGATCCACAGCCGGTTTACCTACGGCGACCGCAACCGGCTTGAACAGGCGATCCGGGAACGGTGCGCCAGCGAGGCTAGCCAGCGCCCGCCGCTGGCGCTGGTTGCAACGCAGGTGGTCGAAGTCAGCCTCGATATTGACCTCGACACGGTCTACAGTGATCCGGCCCCGCTAGAAGCCCTCTTGCAACGGTTTGGCCGCGCCAACCGGCGCGGCGCCAAGGGCATCTGCCCGGTCTACGTCTTCCGCCAGCCCAATGACGGGCAAGGCGTCTATGGCCGCGACCGCGATCCGGCCCGCGCCGGCCATATCGTGCGGGTCACGCTGGCCGAACTCGAACGGCACAACGGCGCGATCATTGACGAAGCGGCGACCAACGAATGGCTCGACCGCATCTACGCCGATCCTGTGCTCAGCCAGCAATGGGGCGATGCCTACCAGCGGATGGCGCAGCAGGTTGAGCTGATCATCAGCGGGTTACGCCCATTCCAGAGCGACGAACAGCGCGAAGACGACTTCGAGCGCATGTTTGACGGCGTTGATGTCGTACCGCACTGTTTCGAGCGCGACTATATCGAGCGACTAGTGGAGGAGCAATTTATCGAAGCAAACAACTATTTGGTCAGCATCAGCAAACAACGGTTTGCCATCTTGCGCAGCCAAGGCAAACTGCGTCCGGCGGAAGAGACCGGCAAGCGGCGGGTGTGGGTCGCGCAGCTTCCCTACGACGAGCGCAACGGTCTCTCGTTTAGTGACATCGTGATTGATCCAGATTGGAGTTAAGGATGAGTCTGACGGTTCATCATCTCATTTTTACCGCCACCGCCGCCACCCCGGTCGTGCTAGCCGCGCACAGCGGGCCGGCCGTGCGCGGCGCGATTTCCAACGCGCTCTGGAACCGGTTCTGCGCCAACAAAAGCGCCACCACCTGCGCCGGTTGCCCGCTATTCCAGCATTGCCCGGTTGCGGCGTTGGTTGCGCCGATGCGCAGCGAAGACGAAAAGGGCAGCGAGCAGCGCCCCCGCCCGTATGTGGTGCGCCCTCCCCGCGACAGTGGCAGGCGCTACCAACCCGGCGAGACCATCCGATTTGGCCTTGCCCTCTTTGGTCAGGCCGAAGTCTTCTTCCCCTTCATCGTTATGGCGGTGCGCGAACTCGAACGCGACGGCATCGGCATCGGCTTGGCCGAACTCGGTCGCCGGCGCGGCACGATCAAGCTCAACGCCATCGAAGCATACAATCCGCTGAGCGGCGAGCGGCAGATGCTTTACCCGCTGCCCGGCGGTAACGTCAACTTTCCCAGCCTGCCGATCGATGCAGCGGCGGTGCAAGACTACGCGGCGCGGTTGCCGACCGATCAGATCACGCTCACCTTTCACACGCCGGCCCGCTTGGTCGACCAAGACCGGCTGGTGAAGCAGATCACGCTCAGACCGCTGATCCAGCGTCTTATGCGCCGGCTTGACGACCTCAGCCGGGCGTATGGCAACGGCCCGCTAGCGCTCGACTTTCGCGGCCTGCTCGCCATCGCCGAGCAGGTTACAACGACAGTCGATCAGACGCGCTGGGTTGACGTGGTGAGTGTTTCGGCGCGCCAGCAACGGCGCACCCCGGTGGGCGGGCTGGTCGGCAGCGCCACCTTCAGCGGGCCGCTTGCGCCCCTGCGCGAGCTCATCGTCTGGGGCAGCCTGATCCACGTCGGGCGCAACGCGGTCAAAGGCGACGGCTGGTACACCCCAGCCGGGATGGCAGTCTTGCCGTAACGCCAGCGGCGAGACATTGCTTTGCGAACTTGACAACGACAGGCATTTCGGAGTATCAATGAACACACCGGCAGCGCGCAACAACCAAGCCAGCATCACAGCTATCAGCGCACTGCGTGATCGTTTCTGCACCTTAACAACCAGCATGTCACCCATTGCGGGCGACGCCGGTACAGAAAGGAAGACTGCGCCATGGAACTCATCGTTAGCGAACGCGGCAGTTTTGTCGGCAAACACCAAGGCCGGCTGCGAGTCACCAACGACAACGGCGAGAAACGCGAGGTGCCAATTATGCACCTGCGGCAGGTGATCATCTGCGGCGGCGGGGTTGCGATCAGCAGCGACGCCGTGCGGGCGTGCAGTGAAGAGGGCATTCCCATCCACTTCATCAGCGCCAACGGCACCCCACACGCCAGCCTCTACAGCGCCGGCCTCACCGGCACCGTTCTCACCCGGCGCGCGCAATTGCGCGCCTACGACGGGCCGGCCGGCGTCGCCCTTGCCCGCGCCTTCACGCTGGGCAAACTCGGCAACCAAGCCAACCTCTTGCGCTATGCGGCGAAAAACCGCAAAGAGACGGCTCCAGAGGTCTACGAACAGCTCATGGCGGTTGCGGGTGAAGTGGTTGACTACCAAATCGCGGTTGAACGGCTGCGAGGCGAGACGGTTGACGAGTTGCGCGAAGCGTTGATGGGGATCGAAGGCCGCTACGCCGCGCGCTACTGGCAAGCCATCGGCCTGCTCGTGCCAGCCGAACTCAACTGGCCGGGGCGCGAAACCCGCGGCGCGAGCGACCCGTTCAACCAAGCGCTCAACTACGGCTACGGCGTTTTATACGGCCAAGTCGAACATGCCATCGTCTTAGCCGGCCTCGACCCGTATGCCGGTCTCTTGCATGCCGACCGGCCGGGCAAACCGAGTCTGGTGCTCGATTTGATCGAAGAATTCCGCCAAGCGGTGGTTGACCGGCCCTTGTTAGGGCAAATCACCCGCGGCTGGCAGATCGGGCGTGAAGACGACGGGCGGCTCGATCAAGCCACCCGTGAACGGATCGTCAGCAAAGTGCTCGAGCGGCTCGAGTCGACCGAACCGTATGAGGGCAAACGGCAACCGCTGCGGCACATCCTCCAATGCCAAGCGCGCCACATCGCCACCTTCGTGCGCGGCGAACGCGAAAGCTACACGCCCTTCGTGATGGGTTGGTAAGCGAGGCTGGCCATGCAATGTCTCGTCATCTACGACATCCCTGACGACCGGGCACGGCAGCGCGTTGCCGACGCATGTCTCGACTACGGCCTGCAACGGATCCAATACAGCGCCTTTGCCGGCAACCTCAGCCGTGCCCACCAACGCGCGCTCTTCGGCGAAATCGCGCGCCGGGTCAAAGGCCGCACCGCCAACGTCCAACTCTTCGCCTTCGACGCCAAGACGTGGAGCGAACGGCGGACACTGGAGCAGAACTATGACGATGCCTGATCTAGACACCATCGAAGTTAGCGACATCAAACAATGGCGCTACTGCCCGCGGGTCGTGTGGTACGCCTACTGCTTGCCGGCCATCCGGCCCAAGACTGATCTCATGCGGCAGGGGGCGGCCAGCCACCGGGCGGAAGAAGATCGCGAAGAACGGCGGTCATTGCGCACCTACGGCTTAAAAAGCGGCGAACGGTTCTTCAACGTCTACCTCCGGTCAGAGCGGCTCGGCGTCAGGGGCATCCTCGATCTAGCGATTGCCGTGCCCAATCGCAGCGATCCAGCGGCGAAAGCGGTCGTGGTTGACTACAAAGACAGCGAACAGGCGGCGGGGCCGCACTTCAAATTGCAAGTCGGGGCCTATGCGCTGCTGATTGAAGAGGTATGGGGCATACCGGTCGAAGTAGGCTGGATCTATCACATCCCCTTGCGCAAAGCGGAAAAAGTGCCGATCAGCCCGCAACTCCGGCGCAACGTGATCGAAGCGATCAACGCGATCCAGCAAGCTATTCGGACGGAAGCGCTGCCGCCGCCGCCGAGCAGCCGGGCGCTCTGCGTCAACTGCGAATTTCGCCGCTTCTGCAACGACGTTGTTTGAGAGTGGCGGCAAAACAGGTTCGTAAAGCGGTTGATTCGCAACTCGTGCGCCGGCGGTCAGGCCAAACGGCTGCCGGCGCGTTAGAATCAACCATCGAATCGGCGAAACGCGCATCAGAGAGCGATGAGCGGTATTCGCAACTCGCTGGCGTTTGGCGGCAGCCATCAACTTGCGATTCAGCGGGCCAACCGCGGTTGCGAAGCGGTGCGAAACGAAGTATACTGGCGTTGTAGAACGGCGTATGAGAAGCTGGAAGCAGGTTGCGAGGGTGATCACAGCGCGAGGGGGTAGAGCGAGAGATTGGCCTTTCAACAATTTCGGCTCACGGTAGAGCACTGAAACCACCTTCCTACCATTGCCATTGGCCGCGCCACCCAAACTTTCAACAA
>JAUQOZ010000132.1 GCA_030550625.1 Chloroflexota bacterium
CGGGGGCTGCGCCCCCTCGCAATGACATATACGGTATCTTTATGAACCTGTATCGCACCATCATCTTCATCTTGCTCTTTATCGCACCGCCAGCGGCCAAGCCGGCGATCTTGCGCATCTGCTGCGGTGCGCAGATCGGACGCGGCGTTGCGATTGGCTGGTTCGCCACGGTGATGGGCCGGCATATCAGCATCGGCGACTACAGCGCCATTCGTGCGCTAACAGTCATCAACTGCGGCGGCGACATCAGCATTGGTCGCTACAGCATCATCAGCAGCTTCACGCTCGTGTACGGCGCTGATGGCTTACGCATCGGCGATCACAGCTACATCGGCCCGCAATCGCTGATCAACACCGAAGAAGAAGTCCGGATCGGTCACTGGAGCGCGCTCGGCGCGCGCTGTATGGTCTACACCCACGGCTCGTTCTTACCGTACACTGAAGGCTACTGGGTACGCTTCGCGCCGGTCGTGGTCGGCAACCGAGTCTGGTGCGCCGCCGGGGTCTTTTTGCATCCCGGTGCGACGGTCGGCGATAACAGTTTTGTGAACTCGCGCTCGGTGGTGAGTGGCGAGATTCCGCCCGACTCAATCGTGGAAGGCAACCCGGCGCGGGTAGTCAACGCGATGAGCCGCATGCAACGCGCCATCACCCCGCGCCGGCTCGACGCGATCGCCGGGCAGATGGTGCGCCACTTTGTGACGCTGGCGGCTGCGCATGGCGATCTACGGGTGTTGGCCGAACATCCCCACCCGCTTGTGCAGGCCGGACGGCAAACCTACCAGATCGCGATCGCGCCGGCAGCAAGTGACGTGCCGGCAGTTGATCCCGCTCATGCTACCATCTGGTTGATCTGCCGGCGCGACTGGCAGCCGCCGTCGGATCTGTGGCTCGATTTGACCAATAACCAGCGCAGTTCGCGCCATGCTGCGCCGCTCGATGCGCTCTGCACCTTCTTGCAGCGATACTACGGCATTCAACTCGAATATGAAGCGAGGTAAGCTATGACTCGTGTCCTCACCGTGCTCGGCACCCGGCCTGAGATTATCAAACTCTCACCACTCATTCCGCTGCTGGAAGAGCGGTTCGAGCATATTTTGGTGCATTCTGGCCAGCACTATTCCTACGAAGTTGACGCCATCTTCTTCGAGGAGCTGAGCTTGCCGGCGCCGCGTTACACCCTCGGCGTCGGTTCGGCCCAGCATGGCGAACAGACGGCGCGCATTCTGGCCCGGCTCGAACCAATTTTGCTGCAAGAACGGCCCGATCTGGTGCTGGTGCAAGGCGACACCAACACGACCATGGCCGGCGCACTCTGCGCGGCGAAACTCGGCTTTCCAGTGGTGCATCTGGAAGCGGGGGGACGGTCGTTCAACCGGGCTATGCCCGAAGAACTCAACCGGATCATTGTCGATCATATCGCCGAGATTCTACTGGCTGCCGACGAGATTGCCGCCAACAACCTGCGCGCTGAGGGGTTGCCGGAGGAGCGCATTCACGTGATTGGTTCGACCGCGATTGACGCGGCGCTGCTGCACCGTGAGCGGGCCAAGCAGAGCGCGATCTTAACTCAATTGGAACTTCAGCCGGGCGAATACCTCGCGCTCACCCTGCACCGGGCCGAGAACACCGAACCGGCAGTGCTGCCCGGCATCGTGTACGCACTCAACGAACTCGCCGAAAGCCACCGGATTGTTTTCCCCGTGCATCCGCGCACCGCCGCGGCGCTGGAACGGCAAGGATTGCAGCTCTCGCCACGCATTCTTGCTATTAGACCGCTCGGCTACCTCGATACACTCTGCCTCGTGCAAGCAGCACAAGCACTCCTCACTGACTCAGGCGGATTGCAAGAAGAGGCTGCCGTGCTCGGCACTCCCATCTTGCTGGTGCGCAACGAGACCGAATGGCGCTATCTGGTTGATGCAGGGGTTGCAGTGCTGATCGGCAACCGTTATGAGAGCATCCTCGCCGGCGCCGCGACGTGGCTCAGTCCCGCCGGACTCGCTCGCCTGCGCGCAGCGCGTTCGCCGATTGTCAGCGGGGCCGCCGAGCGGGCAGCAGCGATTATGGCTGCTTACGTGCAGTAGCAACTATGCTTAGAGCCGCTGATCGGATGAGCGACCTTGCTTTGTAAGGTCGCTCATGGATTCTTATGACATTTTTGTCAGATGCATACCTTTCTATAGTTAGTCAAAGTTCAGACCTGCCGGTTATGCTGGCAACACCTAGAAGAAAGATGCGTGGTGGGTACAAACCATGACCGATCGATTGCAGCTCTACCTCAGCCGGCAAGCCAATTCTCTGCCACGGTACATTGCCGAGCAGCTTATGCAGAGTTTGTTCGGTTGGATACCGAGCGTGATCGGGATTGGCATCCGCGCAATCGCTTACCGCGCCATGATGCACATGGACGGCATTGCTGCGATTGAAGACGGCGTGCGCATCCGCTTTGCCGGTAATGTGCGACTGGGGGCGGGAGTGTACCTCGATCATGGTGTCTATCTCCACGCTTGTCCGGGCGGCATCACCATCGGCGACGAAAGCATGGTGATGAAAAACGCCATCCTCCACGTCTACAACTTTCGCAACCTCCCCCATAGCCACATTACCATCGGACGGCGATCGCTCATCGGCGAAAGCTGCATTCTGCGCGGTCAAGGCGGCATCACCATCGGCGATGATGTCTATTTAGGAACGCTCGTGCAAATACTGGCGGTCAATCACGTCTTCAGCGATACGACCCGCCCGATCAGCGCCCAAGGCATCACCGCACAGGGTATCAGCATCGGCGATGGCTCTTGGATCGGGAGCGGCGCCATCATTCTCGACGGTGTGCGGATTGGGAAGAATGTCGTGATTGGCGCAGGCGCGGTAGTGACGAAAGACATTCCCGATTACTGCATTGCGGTGGGCAATCCCGCCCGTGTGGTGCGTAACCTGAGCACCGATCCGTTACCTATCGAACAATTGGCAATGCCAGTGTACTAAACGGCGAGGCGCACGACGGTGCGTCCGGTAGGGTTGCCACTGTGCGACCAAAGGGAGGGGGAAGACATGACCACGCTTTCCGTTGTGATACCGGCCTACAATGAAGAGGACGGGATTGCAGCCATTGTCGAACGGGTCTTGGCGATCAGGCCGGCATTGCAAGAGGTTGGCGTTGACGATCTCGAGTGCATTGTGGTTGATGATGGCTCGAAGGATCGCACCGCCGCGATTGTGCAGAGCTTCGGCGACCGGGTACGGTTAATCCGGCAGCAGAATCGCGGCTATGGCGGCGCCTTGAAGACCGGCTTCAGCCAAGCGCGCGGCGAGCTGATCGGCTTCCTCGATGCCGACAGCACCTACCCGCCCGAATACTTCCCGCAGATGTGCAAAGTCGCGCTGGAAGGCGCCGACATCGTGATCGGCAGCCGCATGGCGGGCGCGCACAGCGAGATGCCGTTGGTGCGCCGGATCGGCAACACGATCTTCGCGACGATGCTCTCGCTGGTGGCCGGCGTGCGGATCAGCGACAGCGCCAGCGGCCAGCGCGTGTTGCGCCGCTCGATCTTGCCCATCATTTACCCTCTGCCCAACACCCTCGATTTCACCCCGGCGATGAGCACCCGCGCCCTCCACGAAGGGCTACGGATGGTCGAAGTGCCCATCCCGTACAAAGAACGATCGGGTCGCAGCAAGCTGCACGTCATTCGCGATGGTCTGCGCTTTACCAAGTCAATTGTTTGGACGGCGCTGACCTATAACCCGGTGCGCATCTTTGGCGGGGTCGGGCTGGCATTGTTAGGATTGGCCTTGCTGATCACACTGGGACAGAGCATCGGGATCGGGCTAGGGCTCCTGAGCGGCTGGTCGTTCCCGCAGCTCTTCGGCGCACTGGTCCTCGCCGTCGCCGGTGTGACTCTCTACACCACCGGCACCTCGTTCAGCTATCTGGTCGCTCTCTTCCACAAGCGCGCTATCCGGCAAGGCTTGTTTGGCCGGCGCGGCAACGGACGCCGGATCGAGCGCCATTACTGGTGGTTGGGATTGCTGGCTATCCTTGGCGGGATTGCCACCTACATCGCCGCGGTCGCGTTTGACCTGACCAATCCGGCGCTGGCGAATTCGTGGTTCGCGCCGGTGGTCAGTGCAATGCTGGTGCTGATGGGAGTGCAACTCGTCAGCGCATGGGGACTGGCGCGAGTCTTGGCCGAACTGAGCCGGCGCGAGAGCGAGCAAGCCGCCGATCTCAACTGGACTTATACGCCACTGACAACGCCGGTTGAGCCGGCAGCGCAAACAGCTTAGCGCGAGGCCAAGACGTGGAACAGTTTTACGCATGGAGTGAACAGAACCTCGGCCAGACTCACTATGTGATCGGCTATCTGGTCGTCTTAGTCAGCCACAACTGGCCGATTATAGCTGCACTAGCAGCGGCGCTGTTCTTCAGTATCCAGCTCTACCGGCGACCATCACGGGCTAATGCCGTCTGGCTGTTTAGCGCGCTGCTGTTTGGGCTTGGGTACGAATACGAAAAGCATGTGGCCGGCGAACTCCATCACGCAATCGATATGCTGTTCGGCTTGGAAATCGCCCACTGGAATCGCCCGCTGCATATCATCGTCGGCCCAGTGATCAATACGGGGTTCGTGCTGATAACTTTTCTGATGGTGTCTCACGGTCTGTACCTTTCGTTCGGATCGTCTGTCATGAACGCATTCCGCCGCTTCTACCCTGCCCGCACCGGTACGACAACAAGCGGCGCTACCGCATCACGTGATGCAAAATCACAAGAGGAGAACCATGAGCGAGCAGGAAACGACGCCAACTCAACGCAAACAAGCGCCGGGAGATAAACCGACCGGCATTAAGCTGGTCGCCCCGGCCCGGCCCAACGAACGCGCCGGCGAGATCCGCTTTGTGGAAATGCCGCGCGAGAAGACGCCCCGGCTTGATGTGCTGGTGTTAAACCCGCCATCGCCCGACGGTGATCTCTTCTTGCGTGACATCGCCCGCGTTGGCCGGCGCACCCGCGACGGTATTATCTGGCCGCAAACCGCACTAGCCCAGATCGGCGCGGTGGTGAAAGAGGCCGGTTACACGGTCGAGGTGATCGATGCGATCGGCCTTATGATGGATTGGAAGTCGTTCGAGAAATATATGTGGGAAAAGAAGCCGCGCTACATGATCATTCACGCGACGGCGCCCACCTTGACGAACGACATGCGGACGACGTTCATTGGCAAAGCCGTGGGCACTATCACGATGGCGATCGGCACCCACGTCACGCCGATGACTCGCGAGACGCTCGAAGCGTACCCGACGCTCGACATCGTGGTGCGCGGGGAACCAGAGCTGACCATTGTCGATGTCATCCGCACGATCGACCGGGTAGTTCAACAAGAACGCGCCGACGAGACAGTGCCAGTCGGCAACCCCGATCTCACCGCACCGTGGCGCAAATTGCCCTTCCCTGACGCTTCGTACCTGACCACTCGCGGGCGGTTTCTCGGTGTGCATCCCAAGATTATTGCCAAAGCCTTGCGCGAAACGCTCGGCGTCGGCTACCGCGACGAGCACGGCGAAGTGCAGATCAATCCTGACCGGCCATTTATTGAAGATCTTGACACCTTGCCCATCCCGTTGCACGACCAGT
The DNA here is from genome assembly GCA_030550625.1 of Chloroflexota bacterium. Lineage (GTDB taxonomy): Bacteria > Chloroflexota > Chloroflexia > Chloroflexales > Chloroflexaceae > Chloroflexus. Next base: position 5,639 of record JAUQOZ010000132.1, read on the forward strand.
TGCCGTGGCAGCGCTACAAAGTGCCGATTGTCGGCGGCCCCTACACCTTTGTGCTGACCAGCCGCGGCTGCCCAGCCGGATGCCGCTACTGCATCAAACACGTGACTTACCAATCGAGCGTGCGCCACCGCAGCCCGCACCACGTCTTGCAAGAGATGATCATGCTCAAAGAGATGGGCATGCATCACATCCACTTCGAGGCCGACCTGTTTACGGTCAAGAAGGAGTTTGTCTACGACCTCTGCAACACGATTATCAAAGAGGGCATTAAGCTGCGCTGGAGCTGCAACAGCCGGGTTGACTTTGTTGATGAAGATGAGTTGCGGTTGATGCGCAAGGCCGGCTGCTTCATGATTGCTTGGGGCCTTGAGAGCGGCAGCGAAGAGGTGCTGAAGCGGGCGCGCAAGGGCACCACGGTCAAGCGGATCGAAGAGACGATTGCCGCCAGCCACCGGGCCGGGATTATGAACTGGGGCTATTTCATCATCGGCCTGCCGGGTGAGACGGTCGAGACGATTCAGCAGACGATCGCCCTCTCGAAACGGTTGCCGCTTGATATCGCCCTCTTCCATATCGCCACACCCTACCCCGGCACGCCATTCTATTACGAAGCGGTGGCCAATGGCTGGATCAAAATGAACCAGTGGGAAGACTACGATATGTATTCCCATACGGTGCTGAATTACCCGCACCTCAGCTCGGCTGATCTGGAATACTGGGCCAAGCGGGCAGCGCGCGAGTGGTCGCTGCGGCCACGCCCGATCATGACCTTCCTCAAGGGCGCAGCCAACCCCGAAACGTGGGGCCAGCTCTGGCAGATCGGCGTCAATCATCTGAAGTGGATCGGCGGCAGCGTGCGCAATGAGGGCCTGCGCCGCTTGAGCGGCAGCGGCACGATGTAGCTCACCTCCGTCGCTCTCACAACGTGAGAGGCGGACAGCACGTATCAACGTAAATGTAGTTGATGGCTTTGTGATGCACTGGTTGGCCCTCACCCCCAGCCCCTCTCCCGCTGGCGCGGGAGAGGGGAGCGCAGCACCGAGCGGTAAGGCATCGCACAGCGATCATACAGTTGCACTCGACCAAACGTTCTGTCCGTTCCTCAACTCTCACAAGGTGGGCGAGGAGCGATAACGCAACGGTATGCGCGGCATTCGCCGCGTCCTTCATCTCTCACTCCTCTCCTGCTGGCGTGAGAAAGGAGCGGACAGAACATCTGATCCGGCACCCGGCCCTGAAGGGCCGGGCTAGGGGTACGAAGCCCGCTGCGCGTGCCGCTGGCCCTCACCCCCAGCCCCTCTCTCACGAGCGCGGGAGAGGGGAGCGCAGCAACAAGCGTTGAGGCATCGTACAGCGATCAACGGTTGTACTCGACCAAATTCTGTCCGCTCCTCAACCTTGCGGGAGAGGGGCGATGCAACACCGAAGCGTGCAACGTTCTATCCAACCACCACAGCCGCCGGGCACAATGCTGCCGGACGCCACTGACATGAGCAGCGGGGGAGTATGAATAAACCCATCGCCACCCAACCACAGAGCTCATCAACCACACTTATTCACTATGGCGAGCGCATTGCAGCGTTAATCGTAATCGCTCTCATCGCGATACTCGCTTTGATTAACCTGCCCTACGCGCCCCGCACGTGGTTCGATGAAGGATCGCACCTGCACGTGCCAGAGACGCTGGTGCGCTATGGCGTCTATGCCGACATCAGCAGCGAAGGATTTCGTTACTTTGGGCCAACGATCGGGGTCGGGCCAACAGTGATGTTGCCGGTGGCGCTGGTCTTTGCGGTGGTTGGAGTCGATCTGCTGCCGGCGCGGCTGGTGATCGTAGCGTACCTCTTTGCCGCACTGCTGATCTTCTACCAATTGGCCCGCCGCTTGCACGGGGGGCGCTTGGCGCTGCTGACGATCGTGTTACTGCTCGCCTCCCGCACCCGCGGCTTTGAAGGCATGGTCGAATATGGCCGGCAAGTGTTGGGCGAGGTGCCGGGACTGGCGTGGCTCGGCGCTGGTTTGCTAGCGTACACCGTAGCCATCTTTCAGCCGGCCCAACGCCGGCGCTATGCGCTGCTTGCCGGGGTTGGCTTTGGCTTGGCCCTGATCACCAAAAACCAGTTTGCGTTGATTGTCGCGCCGGGTTTAGGATTGCTGGCCCTGCTCGACTGGCGCTCCTTCCGGGTGGGTGACTGGTGGTTGCGCTTAGCGCCGCCCATCATTGCCGGCGGTATGTTTGCCGGCTGGTTATTGATCATGCTAGCCTTCCTCGGCCCGGCTGATTTCAGCGCCAATCTTGCCAAGACCCGCCAAGCCGCTGGCGGCGCCATCTTTGTGTTTGATCTGGAAGCGACCCTGCGCGCAGTGCGCTATCTGGTGCAAGTGTACGGCGGTTTGCTCGTGCCGGCGCTGGTGTACAGCCTCTGGCGCTGCCGGCGCGGGGGGGCCGCCGCCTTCGCCGAACTGGCGCCAACCCTCTTGGCGGTGCTCTGGCTGGCTTGGTACCTCGTATCGCTCGGCTGGCCGCGCTACGCCTTCCCAGCCGTTGCTCTCGGCGCGCCGGCAGTGGCGCGCATGATCGCTGACCTGATCGGTTGGTTTTGGCAACGCCGGCAACCACTGCTGGCCGGAGCCGCCGGCGCGTATCTGACATTGGTGATCGGCTTCTCGTTGAGTCTGACTGCGCAGGTGGTATTCACGCCTGATGATTCAGCCCACCGGATGGCAGCGTTCCTCAACCAGACCGTTCCTGCCGATCTCATCATCGAGACGTGGGAACCAGAATTAGCTACCCTCACCGACCACACCTACCACTACGTGCCCACCGAACTGCTTGATCCGGCGGTACGGCAGGCATGGTTGGGCGGGCCGCCGGTAGCTTACGATGGCCTCGCTGCCCAGCCGCCATACGTGCTGACCGGGCCATTTAGCGCGTATACCGGCATCTATCCTGTCGATGCTTTAGCGCGTGAGTACACCATGATCTACAGCGCCGGGCCGTACACCCTGTGGCAGCGACGGGAACCATAACCCGACGAAAGGATCGCTATGCGCCGTTTTTGGCTGATCGTCTTTCTGCTGTTCTTCAGTTATGCCTACGTCTTGCCGCGCTGGTCGGATTGGAACCAGAACTCGCGGTTAAATTTAGTGTTGGCACTGGTTGACGATGGTACGCCAAAAATCGATCGCTACGTTGCAAATACCGGCGACTACGCGCTGTACAACGGCCATGCCTACACCGATAAACCGCCGGGCCTATCATTTCTCGGCATCCCGATCTACGCCGCTATCCGGCCATTGCTCGACGCGCCGCCGGTGCAAGCCCAATTCGAGCGCATCGGCAGCCGGTTTGAAGAGACGCTCAACCCCGATGGCAGCGGCTTACGGGCTGACAAGATTCGGTTTGCGTTGGTACAGTATCTGCTCACGCTGGTTGTGGTCGCGTTACCGGCAGCGTTGTTTGGCGGCCTCTTCTTTATGGTGCTGCAACGGCTCGGCGTGGCGCCAGCGCCGGCCAGTATCGGCGCGCTAGGGTATGGGTTAGCCACCAGCGCCGCGCCGTACGCTGGCAACTTCTATGCCCACCAGTTGGTGGCTGTGCTCCTCTTTACCGCATTCATCTTGGCGTGGTCGCCACCAGCGCGCTGGTCGCCATGGGCCAGCGGTGCGCTGGTTGGCCTGCTGCTCGGCTGGGCCGTAATCAGCGAATACCCGGCGGCGCCGGCAGCCGCCATTATCGGGTTGTACGCGCTCTACCGGCGCGGGTGGCGCTGGCTGCCAGCGATGGCAACGGGAGGCGCGTTGCCGGGAGCGTTGTTGATCGGCTATGACCTTGCCGCCTTTGGCACGCCATGGCCGATCGGCTACGCCTATTCCGCGCTCTGGCAAGAGCAGCACCACACCGGTTTTATGAGCCTCACCGCGCCCCAGTGGGAGGCCATCTGGGGCTTGACCTTCAGCGAGTTCCGCGGTCTCTTCTTCCGCGCGCCATGGCTGCTACTCGCATTGCCGGCCTACTGGATCGGCTGGCGCCGGCACGAGCAGCGGGCCGAGTGGTGGGTGTTGGTGCTGGTGCCACTGGCCTTTCTGCTCTTCTACGGGTCGTCAATTATGTGGTGGGGCGGATTTGCCGCTGGGCCGCGCTATATTGTGCCGCTAATCCCCTTCCTTGCCCTGCCGGCGGCGCTCTTGATCGGGCACTGCTGGGGCCGGATCGGGTGGCGCATTGGCGCCCTCGGCTTACTCAGCGTCTCATTTGTCCTCATTTGGATGGAGGCCACGGCAACCCAACTCTTCCCCAGCGACGCCATCCGGGCCACGTGGCGCGAGTATGTGATTCCGGCATGGCAACAGGGCGATATTGCCCGCAACGCCGGCATGGTCTTGCACCTTGAGGGAGCGGCCAGCTTATTGCCGCTGCTCGCCGGGTTGGTTGCCGGCATCATCATCCTATTGCGCCCGCTGGAAGCAACCGAACGCGCGACCACGCGCCCAGCCGCTACGCCGCCCACCACACCCGTGGCGCCGCCTGCCCAGAGGTGAACTCATGCGTATTTTGATGCTGACGCTGATTGCGCCCTACCCGCCCGACAGCGGCCCCAAGATCAAGACCTACAACGTGTTGCAGTACCTATGCGAGCGCCACGAGGTTACGTTGGTCTCGCTGGTGCGGAACGAGCAAGAGCGCGCGCATGCCGAATCGCTCCGCCGGATCTGCCGTGAAGTGTACACCGTGCCGTTTCAACGTTCGCGCTGGAAAGATGCACGCTTTTTGCTCAAGAGCGCCCTCACCGGCGAGTCGTTCATTCTCAGCCGCGACGCCTCGCCGGAACTACACCAATTGCTGCGCCAACTGACGGCGCGTGAGCATTTTGACATCATTCATGCCGACCAGCTCAATATGGCGCCATTTGCGGTTGATTTGCCGGGAGGGGCACGGATCATTGACCAACACAATGCCGTGTGGACGATCGTCGCCCGCATGGCGGCCCGGTCTGATCTCATCCGGCGGATCGGGTTGCAGATCGAAGCGCGCCGGCTGCGGCGGGCCGAAGCACGGTTGTGCGCGCGCTTTGATGGCATGCTAGCGGTCAGCGAACCGGATTATGCGTTTCTCAAGCTCGCCGCCGCCGACGTTGGGGTCGAATTGCCACCCACAGCGATTATTCCGATCGCGATTGATGCGCGCAGTGAAGCGCCGGTGCAACGGCACAGCGCGCCCGATACCATCCTCAGCATGGCGACCATGTTTTGGCCGCCCAACGTCGATGGCGTGCTCTGGTTTGCCCGCGAAGTCTGGCCATTGGTGCGGCGAGCCGTACCACAGGCGCGGGTGGCGTTGGTTGGCTCGCGCCCACCGGAGACGGTGCGCCAGTTGGCCGCCGACCCCGCGATTGAAGTGCCCGGCTACGTCGCCGATCCGCGTCCCTACCTCGAACGGACGGCGGCCTTGATTGTGCCGGTGCATGCCGGCGGCGGCATGCGGGTGAAGATTCTGGAAGCTTTAGCCCGTGGCTTGCCGATCGTCTCAACGACCATCGGGTACGAAGGGATTGATCTCACGCCGGGAGAGCACCTGCTGGTGGGAGACACACCGCAGGCGTTTGCCGAAGCGTTGATCCGGCTCCTGCGCAATCCGGCGCTAGGGCGACGATTAGCCGCGCAAGGGCGGCGCGTCGCCGAAGAACGCTACGACTGGCGGGTGGTCTGCCCAGCTATCGATCACCTGTACGCCACCGCACTGCAACGAGCCAATACTCTGGCAGCGGGACAGCGATGATGAACATTTTGTTTGTTGCGCCCTACACGCCATCACCGATTCGCGTGCGCCCGTACCAATTCATCCGGCATTTAGCGCAACGCGGGCATGCGATCACGCTGGTGTGCGCCGCCGACAATGCGGCGGCCCTCACTGAACTGCGCGCGATCTGCCGGCGGGTGGTAGCAGTGCCGGTGCGACGCACCGATCACCTGCTGGCCTACGCGCACGCCTTACCGAGTGAACTACCTCTGCAAGCGGCCCACTGCCTAACCCCCGCGATGGTCGCAGCGGTCGCGCACGAAATCAAGCAGGGTACACATCACGTCATCCACATCGAACACCTCCGCGCGGCTGAGATCGTCCGCGCCGCCTTGCGCCAATGCGGCGACGGCCCCCCTGCCGTGCTCGATGCGGTTGATAGCATCACCCTGTTATTCGAGCGCACCCTGCGGCGCGGCGCCAACCTAAGCAGCCGGCTGCGCGCGCTGGTCGATCTGGCCCGCACCCGGCGTTACGAAGCCGCCTACCCGCACCGCTTCGCCGCGATCGCGGTGACATCGCCAGAAGACCGCTGGGCATTACTCACCCTCAACCGCGCCCTCGACCGTCCGGGAGGCAGCCCGATCATCGTCGCGCCGAACGGGGTTGATCTGGCCTATTTTCAACCCTACACCGGCCCGCGCCAACCGCACCACCTTGTCTTTACCGGCAAGATGAGCTACCACGCGAACGAGGCAGCCGCACGCTACTTCATCGAAGAGATTATGCCGCGCGTGTGGGCCAAACGGGCCGAAGTGACCGTCACGTTGGCCGGGGCCGAGCCGGGGCCGCGACTGCGCGCCTATGCCCGCGATCCGCGCATCACCGTGACCGGCGCCGTACCCGACCTACGCCCCTACCTCACCGAAGCCACACTGGCGGTCGCCCCCATCCGCTATGGCGTTGGCGTGCAAAACAAAGTGCTCGAAGCCATGGCCACAGCAACGCCTGTGATTACGGTGCGGCAAGCAACAGTGGCGCTGAGCGCACAACCCGGACACGATCTCATCGTGGCCGGCGATACCACCGATTTCGTCCATGCCATCCTCACCTTGCTGGCCGACGAAGAGCGCCGCGCTGCGATTGGGCAAGCGGGCCGACGGTATGTCGAGCAACACCACAACTGGCTGCACAGCGTGGGCCGGCTGGAGGATGTCTATGCTATTGCCAACAGTTCATCACATTACTACAAACAATGAAAAAATCTTCATCTTTCATAAGTTAATCTTCAGATCATCTTTAAATCTCAATCAGATAATTTGACTAAACAATTTCAGGCAGCTCTCCACCCACCATGACCACAAACTCGCTCCCGGCGCCCTTTGACAAGGAGATGGCAATGACCGGATACGACATATCGATTGTGATCCCCTGTTATAACGAAGCTGAAGGCATGGAGGCAATGCGCGAACGGCTCACGCAGGCGCTGGCTACCCTCCGCGAGCGCGGACGGATTCAACTAGTGCTGGTCAATGATGGCAGCCGTGACGGCACTGGCGAATTGCTGGAACAGACCTTTGGCGGCTGGCCCGATACAGTGATTGCGCATCACGCCACCAATCGCGGCTTAGGGGCCGCCTTGCGCACCGGCTTTGCCCATGCCACAGGTGACGTGATTGTTACCTGCGATAGTGACGGCACCTACCCCTTCAGCGAGATCCCGGCGCTGCTCGACCGGCTAACGCCCGATGTCGATCTGGTGACAGCGTCGCCGTATCACGCAGGCGGCGGGATCGAGAACGTGCCGGCCTACCGGGTCTTCATCAGCAAATCCGCTTCACTCTGTTATCGCGTGCTGGTCAATCCGCGCATCCACACCTATACCGCTCTCTTCCGCGCTTGCCGGCGTGAAGTCATCGAACGGGTCACCACCTCTGCCGACGGATTTTTGATGGTGACTGAATGGTTGGTGGAAGCGCTCCTCAGCGGCTATCGCGTCGCCGAATACCCGACCACGCTGCGGGTGCGCCAGTACGGGCAATCGAAAGCGCGGGTGTGGCAAATCACGAAAACCCACCTCCGGTACATGGCCGGCATTCTGCGCCGCCGGTTATGGGCGCAACCGCGAACCAAAGCGTTACCGCGCAGCCACTAACCAGCGGCTGCGAAATGATGGGAGAAACGCATGCAACAGGTGGAAGAACGCACGATTGTAACGACCGCACTAGCAGACGCCGCGGAAACCGAGCAACCAATGCCACGAAAGGGCAAACTGGCTATGAGCACGATTATGCTGATTTTGATCGCCACTGCGCTGGGTGTGATCGGTCAGATGATGCTAAAGCAGGGGATGGGCGCGATGGGGCCATTGGCGCTGACGTTAGACACGACTCCCAGCATTGTTTGGCGAATCGTCACCTCGCCGATGGTGATTGGCGGTCTGCTGGTCTATGGCATCGGCACCTTCTTCTGGCTGATCACCCTCTCGCGAATCGAACTCAGCGTGGCCTACCCGTTCGTGAGTCTCAACCATATCATCATCTTCTTGTTGGCGTGGCTGGTCTTGCACGAACAGGTCAACCCGCTACGCGCCGCCGGCGTAATTGTGATCTGCGCCGGTATGTTGATGGTTGCGCGTTCCTAGCTATCGTTCACATCACCGCATTGGGGGGAGGATCATGAACACACTCACGTCATACTTTGACCAAATCCGCCAGACGCTTGAGCAGTTGCCGCAGGCGTCGCTGCAACAGGTGGCTGATGCGCTGTGGGCAGCGTATGAGCGCGATGCCACCATCTTTGTCTGCGGAAATGGCGGCAGCGCCGCGACTGCCTCGCATTTTGTCTGTGATTTGGCGAAGTGGACGATCAAACCATCAGCGCGCCGGGTGCGCGCAATCGCCCTGACTGACAATGTACCACTCATTACCGCATGGTCGAACGATCAAAGCTATGCCGATGTCTTCGTCGAGCAATTAAAGGCGCTCTATCGCGATGGTGACATCATCGTCGCCATTTCGGGCAGCGGCAATTCGCCGAACGTGGTGCGCGCCATCGAGTGGGGCAATGCGGTTGGCGCCGTCACCATTGGCCTGACCGGCTTCAACGGCGGGCGCCTGCGCCAGATTGCCCAGATCGGTCTGCACATCAATAACCACGTGATGCCGCAAGTAGAAGACATTCACAGCACTATCTGCCACGCGCTGGCGGTCAACTTGGGCCAACAGATTGAACTGTCGCTCCAGCCGGCAATCTTGCAGGCAGTTGCAGTAGGAGGTTAGCTATGATCCCGGTTGCCCGTCCTCTGATTGGGCGCGAAGAAGAAGAGGCTGTCCTCGCCGTGCTGCGGTCAGGCATGATCGCGCAAGGGCCGGAAGTGGAGCGGTTCGAGACTGAATTTGCCGCGGTGTGTGGCACGCGCCATGCCGTTGCCGTGATGAACGGCACCGTTGCGCTGTACCTCGCGCTCTTGGCCCACAATATCGGGCCGGGTGATGAAGTGATCACGACACCCTTCAGCTTCATTGCCACCGGCAACAGCATCTTGATGACTGGCGCAACACCGGTGTTCGTCGATATCGATCCGCACACCTACAACATCAATCCCGAACTGATCCCCGCTGCGATCACCGCGCGGACACGGGCGATTATGCCAGTGCATCTCTACGGGCAACCGGCTGATATGGCGCCGATTATGGAGTTGGCGCAGCGGTACCATCTGGCCGTGATCGAAGATGCCGCGCAAGCCATTGGCGCGACCTACCGCGGCCAACCAGTCGGCAGCTTTGGGGTGGGTTGTTTCTCGCTCTACGCGACGAAAAATGTGACCAGCGGCGAAGGCGGTATGATCACGACTAACGATCCGGCCATTGCCGAGCGATTACGGTTGCTGCGCAACCATGGCAGCCGGGTGCGCTACTATCACGAGCTGCTTGGTTATAACTTCCGAATGACCGACTTGCAGGCTGCGATTGGCCGGGCGCAATTGGTCAAGTGTGATCGCTTCAATTCAAAACGAATCGCGAACGCCGCGTTTCTCAGCGAACAGATTCGCCACCCCGCCGTAATTACGCCCTTTGTCCAGCCCGATGTGCGGCACGTCTTCCACCAGTACACCATCCGGGTGTTAGGTGATCGCGACGCGGCGATCAAGCAATTGAATGCAGCCGGCGTCGGCACGGCCATCTTCTACCCGCTGCCGATCCCGCAACAACCGCTGTACCGCAAGTTGGGCATTGAAGCCGAAACCCCGGTAGCGGATCGGGTGGCGCGTGAAATTATCGCTTTGCCGGTGCATCCGGCATTGAGCGACGACGAGCTACACCAGATCGCAGCGGCGGTCAATGCGTTGACCGTAAGCGAGCCGGTGACCGCCTAGCAACGTTGTGACACCAATACCTGCGCTGACCGGCCTTGCCGCTGCTAGCGGCGGGAAATGGGCAACGGGGGTCAAGAAAGGGAGATGCAATCAATGGTCGATATTATCGGCGGCGGCATTCTCGGGCTAAGCCTTGCGTATGAGCTGCTCAAGCGCGGCACACCGGTACGGGTGTGGGAGCGCGCCAGCACGCTTGGCGGGCTCATGGGCCGCACGCGCTTTCCTGAGCTTGGCGGGATGGAGTGCGATCGCTACTATCACGCGATCCTCAGCAGCGATCGCACCCTGATGAACCTGTTTGATGAGCTTGGACTGCGCAGCCGCTTGCGCTATACCGCGACCAAGATGGGCTTTTACCACGACGGCAACATCTACCCGATGTCAACGCCGCTCGAGTTTCTGCGCTTTCCACCGCTGCGCATGATCGATCGCTTGCGCCTCGCCTACACCATTCTTGCCTGCCGCCAGATCAAAGACTGGCGCCGCCTCGAACAACTCCCTGTCGCCGAGTGGCTCACCCGTCTCAGCGGTGAACGCACGGTGCGCCATGTGTGGGCGCCACTGCTGCGAGCCAAATTCGACGGCGATTTCAGCCAAGTGCCGGCCACCTACATCTGGTCGCGGCTGGTGCGTACCACCGATACCCGCACCAAAGGCGGCAGCCAAGAGTTGATGTGCTACCTGCCCAACGGCTATCAAGAGCTGATCGATGCGCTGGCGGCGGCCATCCGGCAGCGCGGCGGCCAGATTGAGCTGAACGCGACGATCGACACGATCAAGGTTGAAGATGGGCGCGTCAGCGGGTTAGTGGTCAATGGTCACGAAATCCCCGCCGACCATGTGGTGATTACGGCCCAAACCCCGATTGCCCGCCGGTTGTTGCCGCCGGAAGCGGCAGCCGTATCAGCGCGGTGGGGCCAACTCGATGGCTTTTTGGGCATTGTCTGCATGCTGGTCGTGCTGCGCCGCCGGCTGACGCCCTACTACACCCTCAATATCACCGACGAGCGCATTCCGTTCACCGGCGTCATCGAGACAACCAACTTGATCGATCCGCAGTATGTAGGCGGGTATCACCTCGTCTACCTGCCGAAATACGTCGCCGCCGACAGCCGGTTTGCCCGCATGCCTGACGATGAGTTGCGCCACGTCTTCCTCGGCTATCTGCGGCAGATGTTCCCCGATCTGCGCGACGATGACATCGCTGCGATCCGGATCGGGCGAGAACGGTATGTGGAGCCAATCCACCCGATTGGCGCAACCGACTTGATCCCGCCGATTACCACTGACATTCACGGTCTGTTCCTTGCCAATACGGGCCAAATCTACCCGCAACTCACCAACGGCGAATCGGTCTGCGCCTTTGCGCGCTCGGTAACAGAACAGATTCAGCCGATCGTTACCCGGCATCCGTCGGCAGCCGCTTTATCACTCGCCTGAGGTGACGTATGAGCCTGACTAGTGTTGAGCTAACCAAACCAACCGCCACTCATTCTAGCCGCGAGGTGATTTCGTACCGGAGGCTGGCGCTGATCGGTGCGCTGATGGCAGGCGACGCAATGGTGATTACCTTGAGCTTTCTGCTCGCGTATGCGGTGCGCTTCTTCACCAACTTGCCCATCTTCGCCGAAGGCGCCATGCAACCAGAGTTTTATAGTCTCTTGATTGCAATGCTAGTGCCCAGCTGGATCGCGCTCTTTGCGATGCATGGGCTGTACCAGCGCACGGCGCTGTTCAACGGCACCCACGAATACAATCAGGTCTTCAATGCCGCCAGCAAAGGGATGCTGTTGGTCGTCATGCTTACCTTCTTCTTGCCGGATATTGTCGTGGCCCGCGGCTGGCTGGTGATGAGCTGGATCCTCTCGTTTAGCTTGACGATCGCGTGGCGGTTCGGCTTCCGCCGCATCGTATACTGGTTGCGGCGGCGTGGCCATCTGCTTGAGCGTGTCTTGTTGGTCGGCGCTACGGAAGAGGGCCGGGCGATTGCCGAGCAGTTGCTGGCCGAGCAACGGGCTGGCGCGCAGATTGTGGGCTTTATTGATGACCGGTTGCCGGTGGGAAGCGAAGTGATCGCTGGCAAGGTGCGGGTATTAGGAACAACCACTGATTTTGCGCGACTGGTTAGAGAACAGAATGTTGAGACGATTATTATTGCCGATACCAACTTGATCCGCGAACGCCTGATCAACCTCAACGGCGCTATGGATCTGCTGAATCAACTCGAAGTGCGGTTGGCGCCGGGGTTGTTTGACCTGCTCACAATTGGCGTGCAGGTGCGCGAGCAAGGCGCAGTGCCGCTCTTGAGCCTCAACAAGACGCGCATTACCGGCTTGCATGCAATTGGCAAGACGATTATCGACCGGGTAGGGGCGCTGGTTGGCCTCATCTTGCTCGCGCCGCTGTTTCTGATCGTTGCCATCGCGATTAAGCTCGATAGTCCCGGCCCGATCTTCCACCGCCGGCGCGTGATCGGGGTCGGCTACCGCGAGTTCGATGCCTTCAAGTTCCGCACGATGTACGTTGACGGCGATCAGCGCCTCACACCGGAACAGCGGGAAACATTGCGCACCCACGGCAAGCTGAAGGACGATCCCCGGATTACGCCGATCGGTCGCTTTTTGCGCCGCACGAGCATTGATGAGCTCCCGCAACTCTTCAATGTGTTGCTGGGCCAGATGAGCTTGGTTGGGCCGCGCATGATCACCGCTAGCGAAATGCACCACTTTGGGCGCTGGCAGCATAACTTGTTGACCGTGCGACCGGGCTTGACCGGGTTGTGGCAGATCAGCGGGCGGAGCAATCTCGGTTATGAGCATCGCGTCCGGCTCGATATGCACTACATCCGCAACTATTCGATCTGGTTAGACCTGTTGATTATCTATCACACTATCCCGGCGCTCTTGAAAGGCGAAGGAGCATATTGATCATACGTCATAGCACGGGGAGGGGAGCTATGGAACAACGGACACTACGGGCAGCGGTGATCGGAGTCGGCAGCATGGGGCGCAACCATGCGCGCGTCTACGCGAGTATGCCGGGGGTCGAACTGGTCGCGGTCTGCGACACCAACCTCGCGGCTGCAAACAGTCTGGCCAGCATCTACCGCTGTCACGTTTACACCGATTACCACGACATGCTGAGCAGCGAGGATCTCGATCTCGTGTCGGTAGTGGTGCCAACCAAATACCACTTTGCAGTGGCGAGCGCGGTGATTGGGCATGGCGTGCATGTGCTGATTGAAAAACCAATTGCTGCGACCGTCGAGCAGGGTTGGATGCTGATCGAGGCGGCGCAGCGGCAAGGCGTGATCCTCACCGTTGGTCACATCGAGCGGTTTAACCCGGCGATCATCGCGCTGAAAGAGCAATTGAACAACCACGAGTTAGGCAACCTATTCCAGATTATGTCACGCCGAGTCGGCCCCTTCCCGGCCCGGATTATGGATGTCGGCGTCGTGGTTGATCTCGCGACACACGAGATCGATATTCTCAACTACCTGATCGGCTCACCGATCACGCGGATGCATGTCGAGTTGCACCGCCACTTGCACCAGAGCCATGAAGATATGCTCTCGGCGCTGCTGCGGTTTGAAAATGGCATGATCGGCGTGCTCGACATTAACTGGCTGACGCCGACCAAAATCCGCGAACTGAGCGTCGTTGGCGAGCGGGGGATGTTCGTGGCCAACTACCTTACCCAAGACCTGACCTTCTACGAGAACGATTCGTGCCAAGGGCGGGCGTGGCCGGAATTGGCGCTGATTGGGGTCAGCGAGGGGCGCAGCATCCGGCTGAAGGTGCCGCGCCGCGAACCGCTGTACGAAGAGCTGCGCAGCTTTTGCGAAGCAGTGCGAACCGGCGCCGAGCCAGCCGTCAGCGGTGAGGCAGGCGTGGCGGCGCTGGCCATTGCCAATCAGATCGTCGAAGTCGGCTTGCGCGAACAACCGGCAGCGGGATTGATTGAGCGGGCGTTGGCCGTGGGGATGTAGGGCAGATCTGGTACGGGCGGGTTTCCAACCTGCCCGTACCCTATCTCACAGCGATCGCTTGAGCCGGTAGCCAGCGGCTTCGCGATCCCATGCGTTACCAACCCCCTCAGCTTTGAGTTTGTACTTCTCGACCCGCTCGGTCGCCGTTTTGGGCAAACTGTCGCGGAATTCGATGTAGCGGGGCACGGCGAAATAGGCCAGCCGTTCTTCGCACCAGCGCACCAACTCGAGCGGATCGAGCGTCGCGCCGGGGCGCAGCACCACCACGACCTTAACCTCTTCTTCACCCAATTCGCTCGGCACACCGACCGCGGCGCTCTCAAGCACGGCTGGATGCGCGTTGACGGCTCGCTCAACTTCCCACGACGAAATATTCTCACCGCGCCGCCGGATTGACTGCTTGATCCGGTCGATGAAGATTGCGTACCCCGCTTCGTCGAGCTGGCCAAGATCGCCGGTATGGAACCAGCCGCCGCGCATTGCCGTCGCCGTCTGCTCAGGCTGCCGGTAATACCCCATCATGATGAGGTTCTCGCGCTGCGGGCGAATCGCAATCTCGCCGGGAAGGCCGGGCGGGAGCGGGGTGTCGTCGGGGCCAACGATCGCCAATTCAAATCCCGGCATAGCGGTACCGAAAGTACCCACCCGCACCGCATCGCGTGGGTTAGCGACACAAAAACCGGCAGTCTCGGTCAGACCATACCCTTCGATGATCGTCAAACCAAACCGCGCTTCAAACGCGCGCCACAGATCGGGCGGGGTCGCCGCGCAGGCCGCTATGCGCACCCGGTGGGCGCGGTCATCGGGAGAGGGCGGCTGCTTCATCAAGATCGGGATCATCGCGGCTAGCAGATTGCAGATGGTCGCGCCCAAATCGGCCAATTGCCGCCAATAGCGCGAGGCGCTGAAGTGTTCGAGCAGCGCGATGGTTGTGCCGCGATAGATCGCCGGCAACACGGTATGGGCCTGCGCATTGATGTGAAAGAGCGGCAGACTAGTACCGAAAACATCATCCGCCGTTGCCCCAATCATCACATCAGCAAAGAGCGCTGCCGAATGGAGATAGGCGTGATGGTTGAGCATCACCCCCTTGGGCGGGCCGGTGGTGCCAGAGGTGTAGAGAATACTGTGTAGATCAGTGGCATTGCCGGGAGTGGGATCGGCATGCCGCGCTGCGGCGAGCAGCTCGTGCCATGCAAGGCTGCCCGGCGCTGCCGCTTCACCCCGCACCAACAGATGGCGCAACGCCGGCAAGCGATCGCGCATCGCTACAACCCGCTCGACTAACGGTTGCTCGATGACCAACGCTGTCGCGCCGGCATGATCGAGGATGTAGTGGAGGACGTCGCCTTTGAGATGAATGTTGATCGGCACCGTCACAGCGCCAAGACAGGCGCAACCAAACCATGCCCAGAGGTAATCGGGCGTATTGCCAAGCATCAGCGCCACCCGATCACCGGAACGTACACCGAGATCGGCCAAGACGCCGGCGGCGCGCCGGGCCAGTTCGGCTGCCTCGGCGTAGCGCCACTGCTGATCGGCAAAGCGGAGGAAGACGCGATCAGGCTGGCGTTCGGCTTGCGAGTCGAGAGCGTGCCAGAGTGTCTGCATAGGCGGATTAGTACAACTCAACGCGGATGATGGATGGGTCTATTGTACCGCATGTTGGGGTGACGCATGCATTGCGGTTACGGTCGTTCGCGTTCACCCATCGCGGCCAGCAACTGCTCATCGCGGCAATCGCTGCCGATACTGAGCACAGCAAGCCAACCCACGCCAGCAACCACCAACGCCAACGGTAGCCACGATGCGCCGAGCGCCGGCCAGAACGCACTGAGGGTAGTGACCGCGCCGCTACCATGCAATTGGTACCATTGCACGCCTAGGCCCATCAAGCCAAACGCGCTGACTTGCAACGGGCGCAGGCGCGGGCCATCGATCCGGCACGAGATAGCCGATCGTTGGCGCACGTGGGCAATGATCCCGCCGCCGATCAGGCTCAAGGCCACACCCATGCCACCACCACCGGGGCCAAGCGCTAGCTCTAACCCGATCGCGACCAGCAACCCCGCTATGATGGCCATACTCCAACGCACCCAGCGATAGGCAACCATCGTCTGCTACTCCAATTTCACCGGCCCCAACTCAGCCTCAAGCACATGTACCGCCGTGCGCAAGACCTTAATGCGGGCATACTTCTTATCTTCCGCCTCGACGATCGTCCACGGCGCGAACGGCGTGCTGGTACGCAATAGCATCTCATCGGCTGCTTCGAGATAGAGCGGCCACTTCTCGCGGTTGCGCCAATCTTCATCGGTCAATTTCCATGCCTTATACGGCACATTTTGGCGCTCTTCAAACCGGCGCAGTTGCTCTTCAGGGCTGATATGCAGCCAGAACTTAGCGATAATTGCGCCGAAATCGACCAACTGGCGCTCGAACTGGTTAATCTCGGCATAGGCGCGCCGCCACTCATCGGGCCGGGCAAAGCCTTCGACTCGTTCGACCAGCACCCTCCCGTACCATGAACGATCAAAGACGGCAAACTGGCCACGGGGCGGCAAGCGGCGCCAGAAGCGATAGAGATAGTGACGCGCTTTGTCGTCGCCAGCCGGCGCAGCAATCGCATGCACCGTATAGGCGCGCGGATCAAGTTCAGCGGTTAGGCGTTGGATCGCGCCGCCTTTGCCGGCGGCATCCCAACCTTCAAACACAAACACGACCGGACGTTTCTGATGGTAGACTTGCAAACCGAGCAGATACAGTTTGGCCTGCAACTGTTTCAACTCGCGGTGATACACATCATCATCAAGGCGCAAACTCAGATCGACCCGCTGCAACGGCCCCGCCGCGCGCAGCAGCGGCGCAGCGGGCGTGGTGACGACTGGCGTCGGGGCCGATTCGAGCTGGTGATTCGTCGTGGCAACGGGCATAGCAACCACTGCTGCCGGTTTACCATCAGCCGCGCTTATCGCCGGCATCCGGATCGCCACATTATAGCGTCGCAACCCCACCCCACTATCGTCAATGCTGGCGCCGCGATCAGTGGCAGTGATCCCTAACCGGCTTTCCAATGCCCCGACAATAATTTGCAGCACTGTCACGCGCGCATAGCGTTTGTCAGCCGCCGGAATGATGTGCCACGGCGCAAAGGCGGTATCGGTGCGAGCCAGCATCTCTTCAACTGCGCGGTAGACCCGCTTGTAGTGCCGGTTCTGCCAGCGATCCTCTTCCGTCACCCGCCACGCATTGAGGGGATCGGCCAAGAGCTTGGCAAACCGGCGTGATTGCTGTTTTTTCGTGATGTGCAGCCAAAATTTAAGAATAAGCGCGCCATCGTCAGCCAATTGGCGCTCGAAGATCACTGCATCTTCGCAGCGCGTGCGCCACTGATCGCGGTCGCCGTTCGTCGTGTAGGCAGCTAACAATTCGCGATACCACGAACGATCAAAGAAGGTCATCTGGCCATAACTCGGCACCTTCAGCCAGAAGCGGTACAACCACGGATACTGTTGCTCGTAGGTGCGCGGCGGTGTAATCGAGTGAACACGAAAGCCACGCGGATCGAGACGGCGGGTCAGGGTGGCGATTGTGCGCGCTTTAGCGGTACCGGCCCAACCTTCAAAGACGAAGATTGTCGGGATGCGAGCCTCAAGCAGCATCTGCTCAAGATCAAAGAGTCGCGCCTGCAATTCGGGCGCAGTCTGCTGATATTCCTCTTTGCTGAGCGTCACATCGGTAATACAGCGATCAAGCATGGTTTGATTCCTTCTTGGAAGAGCCGTCCCACATATCCCCATCCTCGGCAGAGAGCGACAAAAACACCTCAACTACTTGAGGATCAAAATGGATGCCAGCTTGTTCACGGATATAGGCCAACGCACGTGCTGGCGACCAAGCCGCCCGATATGGACGATCGCTGGTCAGCGCATCATAGACATCAACGACAGCAAAAATGCGGGCTGCCAACGGTATCTCCTCGCCGCGCAGGCCACGCGGATAGCCGGTACCGTCCCATTTCTCGTGGTGGCACCATGGAATGGCCAGCGCCGGGGCAAGGAAGGTAATCGGGCGCAGCAATTCGACCGCCAGCGTAGGATGGGTACGCATAATCGCCCATTCCCGCTCGTCGAGCGGGCCGGGCTTATTCAAAATCGCATCGGGAATGCCCATCTTGCCAATATCATGCAACAACGCTCCCCGCCGGATATGCACGAGTTCTTCTTCCGAAAACCCCATCCGCTCAGCAATACGCACCGTTAATTCGGTGACGCGGCGTGAATGGCCTTCGGTCTCGTGATCACGCAGATCGAGCGCGCGCGCCCAGCCCTCGATGGTTGCATCATACGCATCCCGCAATTTATCATGGGCTTGTTGCACCTGTTCAAAAAGTTCGGTGCGGCGCAGCGCGTTGCCCACCCGTTCGGCGGCTGTTATCAAGAGATCAACTATCTGATCAGAAATGGGACGAACGCAGAGCAACGTCGCCACCGCATGGCAGTGATGATGCGCGCAATCAACGCAACGGAACGGGACAATAACGATTTCACCAGCGGGCGCTAGTTCGGCAGGAGCCGGCTCGCGCAACAACAGGCAACCTACCCACTGCTGCTCCCATTGCGGCAATCGATCAGCCAAGTCATCAAACCGCGTAAGGTCGCCGCACACCTGTTCGATCTGCCATTCATCGTCCAGTTTCCGCCACAAAGCCACCGCATCGGCTTGGGTGATTTCACGCAATTGTTGCACCAGCACCAACGCCAACTCGGCCCGGTTTTGGGCTGGACGCATCGCCTCGCCCAACGCATCAATGACTGCCTGCCTCCATTCGCGTTGCACCCGCTCGGAAACATCTTGTTTGGCGGCAATGAAATGCTCGATCACGCCATCATGTTTGACCGGCGTAATCGTCATCTCTTCGTGGTAGAGTGAACCGTCTTTGCGACGGTTGATCAACTCGCCCCGCCACGGCTGGCCGCTAAGAATTTGCGCCCACATCGCGGCGTAAAACGCTTGATCCTGCTGGCCTGAACGTAACAAGCGGGTATGCTGGCCAAGCGCCTCGGCTACCGGATAGCCGGTCAAGGTTGTGAACGCCGGATTTGCCCATTCGATGACGCCATTGGTATCGGTAATCACTATCGCCTGCGCTGACGCATTCAGCGCCGTGCGCAGTAGATCAAGCTCGGCTTGGGCTTTTTTGCGTTCGGTAATATCGCGCACGACGTTGAGTAGAACGCGCTCACCATCAATATCAGCACCGATCGAACTCACCTCAACCGGAAACACGCTGCCATCGCGGCGCAGATGCAAAGTCTCAAACAAAATGCCTTGCGTATTAGCCTGATTCATCTGATCACGCACAATCTGGCGCGTCTCAGGCGCGCGCAAGTCATAGATCGTCCGGGTGCAAAGTTCGGCCCGGCTATAGCCATACGCGCGCTCGGCGGCAGTATTGGCTTCAAGAATTTGACCATCGCTTGCCCGGATAAACAGCACAATATCGCGGGTATGGGTGCTCAGCAACTCATAACGCGCCAGCCGCGCCGCCGCTTCGACCTGCGCTGTCACATCGCGCGCAATCCCTTCCATGGCGCCATCAACCACCACAAAGCGCACATCAAGCCAGACATACTGGCCATCACTCCGGCGCGTGTGCAGCAGAATCTGGCCGCGACCTTGGGCGATCAGACGTTCAATCTGCTCGATCTGCGGTTGTTCAATGAATTCGCTAAACGCCGGCATCTGGGCGAGCAAGTGTTCCGGCTCATAGCCAAGAATATCGCGCACTGCCGGGTTCACCAAATCAAGCTGCGGCTGCGGCGCGAGCGCATAGCGAAAGATAATATCGGGCGCTTGCTCAGCCAAGCGGCGAAAACGAGCTTCGCTCTGCTGAAATGCAGCTTGAGCCGCATCGCGTTCAGTTGCACGTTTGCGTGACTCGATGATTTGAGCGAGGTTGCCGGCCAACAACATGCCAATATCGATCACCGGTTCACTGAAAAAGTTCGGCTGCCCAGCGTACAGATTCAGCGTCCCGATGACCCGGCCATCAATATACAACGGCAACGCCGCCGACGATCGCAACCCGCGCGGCAAGGCAGCGTCACGCCATGGTTTCATGCGCGGATCGGTCGCAATATCGGCGGCAACCACTGGCTGGCCGAGCCGCAAACTCGTTCCGGTCGGACCACGGCTGAGATCAGGGTCATTCAACCGTATCTGGACAACATCAACATAATCGCTGGCCGGCCCCCAGCGCGCGACCGGCACTACCCGCTGCGTCGCCGGATCAACTAGCCCGATCCATGCGAGGCGCAAACCAACTTCTTCCACCGCCAGCCGGCACACTTCCTGTTCAAAGCGCGGCGATGGCGGCGCATTGATCGCCAGTTGGTGCAACCGGGTGGCTAAACGGCTCAAGCCGCGTTGCAAGTCGATTTGACGCCAAAGCTGGCTGATAAGGCTATAGCCGAACAAGGCGCTGGCGGCGATAAAGCCGATATCGAGCGACAATCGCGTCCAAGATGGTATCGCTTGATCCTGCTGCATCCAGAGATGCGCGATCAAGAGCCAAAGCGTCGCGATCAGGATGTAGCCGCCAGTGAAGCGAACATGGTATTGGGCTGGAAGCGATTTATTCTTCATAGCATCACCAACGCAAGGTGGGTGCTTGCGTGATGGTATTGTAACAAATTGATGCAGCAAAAAACATACCAATCGCGCAGTTATAAGCGCAACTGCCGCAACATGGCGTAGTGGTCGAGATAATGTTTCGCAACGAATCAACGATTCGTATCTAAACTGAAATGTTATGGAAAGGTTAGCGGCGTATAATTACGGATGAGAGTCGCCATGCCAACCAAAGGAGCCACGCTATGACTACTGTCACTGACACCGAACATTCGGCTGATGAGATTGAACGGCTCGTCGAAATTGCCGAACACCTGCGCGATGGCGACTTCACGATTGACGTGCCGGCCGTGCAGAGTCGCGACCAACGGATCAGCCGGCTAGCGGCTTCGCTCCGCGAACTAGCTGCCAGTCTCGCCCGCCGCCAGCGCGAGATCGAAACCCTACACCGCATTACCACCCGCATCAATGCTGGCCTCATGCTCGATGAAATCCTCGACGGCGTGTATAACGACTTTCGCGAGGTGATTCCTTACGAGCGGATCGGGTTTGCCCTGCTCGAAGACGGCGGCAAGGTGTTGCGCGCGCGTTGGGCGCGCACCAGCTTGCCCGCAGTCCATTTGAAACGCGGTTACTCAGCGCCGATGGCCGGCAGCAGCCTTGAGACGATCATACAGACTGGTCAGCCACGGATTATCAACGATCTGGTGCAATATTTACGCCGCAAACCCGAGTCAGAATCAACCCGCCTGATCGTCAACGAAGGGATTCGCTCTTCGCTAACCTGCCCGCTGATCGCCAACGGCGTGCCGGTCGGTTTTATCTTCTTTTCGAGCGCCAAAGCCAACACCTACACCAACGAGCACGTCGAACGCTATATGCAGATCGCCGAGCAGTTGTCGGTGATCGTGGAAAAAGGCAACCTCGTCTCGCAACTCGCGGCGCAGAAAGAGCTGCTCGAAAAGCAAAACGCCGAACTCCGCCGCTTGTCGGCGCTCAAGAACAACCTGCTCGGCATGGTGGCCCACGACCTGCGCAACCCAGTCGCGATTATCCAGATGATGGCCGCTATTCTGCGCAACCAACAATTACAACGCCCGCCAGAAGAGCGCCAGCGTATGCTCGATGATATCTACCGCCAGACCGAGCACATGCTGGCAATGCTGAACGATCTGCTCGATCTGAGCCAGATCGAGAATGGCACGGTGACCATTTCGCCCGAACCGGTGGCGATCAAGCCGTTGCTCGAAGAGACGATCAACCGCCACCAGTTGTTAGCCAACCCCAAACAAACCCGCATCGAACTGGCGACGTCGATTGATGGCACGGTGTATGCCGATCCATTGCGTCTCCGCCAAGTGCTCGACAACCTGATCTCAAACGCGGTCAAATTCTCGCCTCCCGGCAGCACCATTACGGTGAGCGCCGAACGCGACGGCGACTGGTGGAAATTTGCGGTATCCGACCAAGGGCCGGGGATTAGCCCCGATGAACGCAGCCGGCTGTTTGAAGCGTTTAGCCGGTTGTCAGCCCGGCCAACCGGCGGCGAAAAGAGCACTGGTCTTGGGCTTGCCATTGCCCGTAAGGTGGTGATGGCTCATGGCGGCGTGATCGATGTCTCGTCTACGCCGGGACAGGGGGCAACCTTCTGGTTCACCCTCCCTGCCGCCCTCCATGAAGAGGCTTGACTATGTCGCGCATCTCACCAATCCAGCGACTGACGCGCACGTATATCGGCGGTCTGGTGATGATAGCCTTGCTCGCGATCGGCGGTTACTCGCTGCTCGCGATCAATTCGCTGCGGCTATCACAATACGATTCAGTGCTTGACCTCACCTATCGCCAGCAGATCCGCGCTCAGCAAACGGCGTTGCTCGCCACCGAGCTAGCCCTCTTTGCCAATGCCTCGCAGGCTACCTCGATCCGGGCCGAACTGCGCACCCTCAGCGCTGAATTGCAGCAGACGCACCAACGGTTGCTGGCCGAAGCGCCAGTAGCGTATCTAACCCACATGACCCCAGCGTTGGAGCGCTTTTTGTTTTATGTCAATAATTTAGTCGAAGCGCCACCCGATCAACTGAGCCGGGATAATCCCGATCTGCGCGCCATTCAAACAAACCTGATCACGGTGCAAAGCGACCTCAGTGCAACGAGCAGTTTTTTGCTGTTGCAAAGCCAAACTTTGCGCGATCAGGTTTCGCTCATACAGGCTGGTGTGCTGGTGATGATTTTGCTGCTCTTGACCGCCGGCGGCCTGCTAGTTATCCGCCCCTTTGCCCGCAGCGCCCGCCGCGAAGCCGACCAACTGCGTATGCTGTCACTGGTAGCGCGCTATACCGACAACGCGGTGATTATCACCGACCGCACCGGTAAGATTGAGTGGGTCAACGAAGGCTTTACCCGCATTTCCGGCTATACCCTCGATGAAGTGCGCGGGCGGAAACCGGGCGAATTTTTGCAGGGGCCAGCAACCGATCCGGCCACGGTAGCCGCGATCAGCCAAGCGCTGCGCAACGGTGAGTCGATCAAGGTTGAGATCGTCAACTATACCAAACAGGGCCGTCCGTACTGGCTCGCACTCGACATCTCGCCGGTCTACGACGAGCAGCACCAACTCACGCGCTTTATCGCGATCGAGTCAGACATTACTCACCAAAAAGAGATGGAGCGCATGCTGCGCGCGGCGCTGAAAGAGAGCCGCGACATCATGAATGCGCTTGATCAGTCGGCAATTATCTCGATCGCCGATCCCGAAGGACGCATCCTCGAAGTGAACGAACGGTTCTGCGCGATCACCGGCTACCGGCCCGATGAGTTGATCGGAAAAGATCATCGTATCTTCAAATCCGGCGTGCATCCGCCAGAGTTCTTTGCCGAACTGTGGCGCACTATCACATCTGGCCAGATCTGGCGCAACGAAATTTGCAACCGGGCCAAAGATGGCCGCCTCTTCTGGGTTGATACGACCATTGTGCCGTTCATTGGCGAAGATGGCCAACCCGAACGATACCTGTCAGTGCGTTTTGACATCACCGCGCGCAAGAAGAGCGAGGAAGAGCTACGCGCTAGCGAGACCCGCTATCGCTCGGTAATTACCGCGATGAGCGAGGGGATCGTAGTGATGAATAAGGCTGGCGTGATCGAGACCTGCAACGCCAGCGCCGAACGGATTCTCGGCTTGACCTACGACCAACTGGTGGGCCGCACCAGTTTCGATCCGCGTTGGCAAGCGATTCACGAAGACGGCAGCCCCTTCCCCGGTGAAGAGCACCCCATTATGGTTGCGCTCACCACTGGACGTCCGCAGAGCGATGTGATTATGGGGGTGCGCAAACCAAACGGCGATTTGACGTGGATCTCGATCAATTCGCAGCCGCTGTGCGATGACCATGGGCACGTCTACGCCGCCGTCGCCAGTTTCCACGACATCACAGCCCGCCGGTTGGCCGAACAAGAGCTGCGCTTCCAGAAGACGCTGCTCGAGTGCCAAACTGAAGCCTCTCCTGATGGCGTGCTGGTCGTATCGCCCGAACGGCGTTGCCTCTATGCCAACCGGCGTTTCCGCGAGATGTGGAGCCTCGATAACATTCCCGTCGAACAGGCGATCTGCGCAGCCAGTATGGAAGCCATGCTTGCCCAAGTCTGCGATCCGGAGCGGGTGCGCAACGAGATAGAGGAACTCTACGCGAACCCGCACCTAACCGGCAAAGCCGAAATTGAGCTGAAAGATGGCCGCACCTTCGAGCGTTACAGCGCGCCGGTGATCAGCGCCGAAGGCGATTACTACGGCAGAGTGTGGTTCTTCCGCGACGTCACCGAACGGCGGGCAGTCGAGCGGATGAAGAACGAGTTTGTGGCGGTTGTCTCGCACGAATTGCGCACGCCGCTGACCTCGATCCGCGGTTCGCTTGGCTTGTTGGCTGGCGGAGTGGCCGGCGAATTGCCGCCCCGTGCCGCAGCTATGATTGACATTGCGCTGAAAAATAGCGAGCGGCTGGTGCGGCTGATCAACGATATTCTCGACATCGAGAAGATCGAGTCGGGCAAGATGGTGTTTAAGCTGCAACCGGTCGTACTCGACGAACTCGTGCGGCAGACAATCGAAGCCAATCGCGGCTTCGGCCAGCAATACGATGTCAAGATTGAATTGACCGCTACCTTGCCCAATGTGCAGGTGTACGTCGATCCCGACCGGATGACGCAAGTCATCACCAATCTGATCTCGAACGCGGTCAAATTCTCGCCGGCGGGGGGCAAAGTGGAAGTGGCGATTGGGCGCGAGCCACAAGGACGGGTGCGGATTACCGTTACCGACCATGGGCCGGGGATTCCGGTAGAGTTTCGTGATCGGATCTTCCAAAAATTCGCGCAGGCCGATTCATCAAACACGCGCCAACAAGGCGGCACCGGCCTTGGCCTGAGCATCAGCCGGGCGATTGTTGAGCGGCACGGCGGCCAGATTGGCTTCGTCACCGCAACCGGCGTGGGCACAACCTTCTACGTCGATTTGATCGAATATCGGGCGAACACCACCTCTTTACCGATGCCGGCAGTGCCACAGAATGCGCCGCGCATCTTGATCTGCGAAGACGATCCCGACATTGCTGCGCTGCTGTCACTGATGTTGCAGCAAGCCGGCTATGCCACCGACGTTGCCCATACGTTGGCCGAAGCGCGCGAACTCTTGCAACAACGCGACTACCGGGCCATGACGCTCGATCTGATGTGGCCGAACGAAGACGGCAGCGCCTTTATCCGTGAAGTGCGCGACAACGCGCGCACACGCAATCTGCCGATCGTCGTGGTATCAGCACGGGCCGGCGAAGAACAAACCCTCAGCGGGGAAGACGCTGATGTGATAGACTGGTTGCCAAAGCCGATCGATCAGCAACGATTGCTCACCGCGTTGCGCCGGGCAGCGCGGCGCGCCGGCGCGAGCCGGCCCCAAGTGCTGCATATCGAGGATGATAGTGATGTGGTTGCGGTCGTGCGGTTGTTGTTAGCCGATATTGCTGAGGTGCAACAGGCCGCCACCATCGCTGAAGCGCAGCACTTATTACGTACCCAAGCGTTTGATCTGGTCATTCTCGATCAGAATTTGCCTGACGGCAACGGGATTGATCTCTTACCACTGATCGAGAGCCAGCAACCGCCACTGCAAGTCATTCTCTTCTCGGTGCGCGATCTCGACCCGGACATTGCCAATCGTGTCGCCGTGACGCTGGTCAAATCACGCACGACGAATGCTGAGCTCCTGACCGCCGTGACGCGCCTGCTCGATCAGGCCGCTCCAGCCGCAACCTCGCCCACATCGCCTAGGTAAAGGAGAACCGCGTATGGCATCGTTGCAGAAAATCCTCTTCGTCGAAGACGATCCTGATATTCAGATGGTGGCCCAATTGGCCTTAGAAGCCGTCGGCGGCTACACTGTGCAGATGTGTAGTTCAGGCGCTGAAGCGTTGGCAGTAGCTGAACAATTCGCGCCTGATCTAATCCTGCTCGATGTGATGATGCCGGGGATGGACGGCCCGACGACGCTGGCCGAGTTGCGGAAGAATCCGGCACTGGCACAGACACCGGTGATCTTTATGACGGCGCGAGTGCAACGCCATGAAGTCGAGCAATACTTGGCGCTCGGCGCAGCCGATGTGATCTCGAAGCCATTTGATCCCATGACATTATCAGCGCAAGTGGCGGCAATCTGGATGAAAGCCTATGAAACCCGATCCCGCTGAACAGTTTGAAGCATTGCGCCGGCGCTACGCCTCGCAAATTGGCGAACGGGTCGAGGCGATTGCGGCGGCTTGGCGCCAGCTCGAGCAGAGCCAATGGGACAAGACGGTTGGAATGGAGACCCGCCAACTTGCCCACAAACTGGCCGGCTCGGCGGCAATGTTCGGTTTTGCCGATTTGGGTGCGGTTGCCCGCGAGATTGACATCGGCCTGAAAGAGTGGCTCGAACATGACCAACCCCTCGACGCCGCGGCTCGCCACGCTTTGGCCCAGCAGATGATGCTGTTGCAGCGGATGGTGAAGGAAGGGAAAGTTACGACTGTCTTGCCGGAATCGGCATCTGAACCACCGCTAGCGTCAGCGATGCCAACACCCGCCGTTCAACCATCTGAGCCATCGCCGCCACCGGCGA
>JAUQOZ010000334.1 GCA_030550625.1 Chloroflexota bacterium
ATCGATGACTACACTGAGCATAACGAGATCATACACCGCCCAAAAGACATTGACCACCACCGGCAACCCATCGTTCCGCCAGCCCAACGCCAATTGCCCTAGCCCCACCACAATCGCTATCGCAAGCAATGCCATCATCAAGAGCTGCCAGCGTACCAGCCCAAAATAGCGCCCCGCTTGCCGGGTCTTCGGCGTAACGATAAAACCGAGTTTCTTACCGAACCACACATTGGCTGCCGCAGTCGTCACCGCCTTGATCCAGAGCGGGAAGAGCGCCAGACTGTATTGCTGCCCACGCCACGTTGGCCGGCCCCAACTGATCACGGCAAAGAGCAATTGGTTGACGATCAGATACGGCGCCAACCGCCAGAAAAATTCATCGGATAACGCATTGACCGGCAATAAGCCAAAGACGAGGTACAGCACCGGTGAAATCAAATAAATAATCGTCGGCACTCCCGACAGATAGCTCCACATCGTATCAAAATAGGCGAGGCGTTGGCCCAAACTCAAGCCCGGCAAGGTCAGCGGATTTTCCCGCAGCATGACTTGAATCGTGCCCTGCGCCCACCGTAATCGCTGTTGCAGCGCGCTGCGCAGATCTTCTGGCGCTAACCCGTGGGCCAAAATTTCATCGTGGTAGACCGAACGCCAACCAGTCGCATGCATGCGCATTGAAGTTGACATGTCTTCGGTAACTGAGATCGTCGAAATCGGAAGGTAATCCATCGCTTCATTAACAAGCAGCGGGATGAGTTGCCGCACAGTTTCGATCGCCGCCAACGGCGATCGATCGCGCGCTGCCAGTTCCGCCAAGAGCGCCTCGTCATTCAGCGCGCGCATAATCTCGGCAGCTTCGACCGCTTGAATTTCAGCCAGATCGGCCATGATCTGTTGCAAATCAGCCGCCACCACCATCCGCGCCGCTTCTTCGGCTCGCCGCTGAAACCGCTCGGTCACTTCTTGAAAGGTATCACCGCGATCTAGCTCACGCCGCGCTTGTGCCACCGCCCGGCGCAGCTCGCGCAACGCCGGCGCAATCCGCCGCCGATCCGCTTTGGTCAAACGCCGTTCCGCTTGCCGGATCACCGTATCGGCCTCGCGCAATGCCCGCCGGATACGCCGCTCGACATCGCGCACAAAGAAGCGCAATCCGGTGCGAGCCAGCGCCTCGCGACGCAACACAGCGTTGGAACCGCAGAAAAACGCTGCGTTCCAACCGTCCTTTCCCTGTTGGATCGGGCCGTAAAAGAGCGGCGCTTGGCTACCGAACGGATCACCCGGTGGTACATTGATAAAGTATTGCGGCGTCTGCACCAACGCAACCAGTGGATCGGCAAAATAACCGAGGGTACGGTCAAGGATCTGCGGCAACGGCACCTGATCGGCATCAAGGATCAACACAAAATCGCCGGTTGTCTGCTCGAGTGCATTGATCAAATTGCCGGCTTTGGCGTGCCGATCAAATCCCTTCCATGCCGCCGAACGGGTGATATAGCCACATCCCTCTTCCGCCGCCATTGCCCGCATTGCCGGACTATTGCCATCATCGAGCAGATAGGTCTGGTGCGGATAGCGAATCGCCATTGCTGCCCGCACCGTCTTGCGCACTAGTTCGACCGGCTCGTTATAGCAAGTGATAAAGACATCAACCCGCAGACCGGGCGGGGCCGGCGGCGGCTCGCCCCGCTCGCGCAGCCGAAAGACGGTGAGTCCAAAGAGGAAGCTGCCAATATAGCTGTACAGCTCAGCGCCAAACAATGCTAACGCAAACAGCCACGCATTCCAGTTGAGCGAAACGGTTCCTCGCCAGAGCAGGTAGTATGCGCCGAGCGTTAGGTTGGTAATCACCAGAATCTTGATCAGGCCGCGCCGGAACGCAGCCCATTCCGCCGGCCCCCAATTAGCGCGCAGGAAGGTTGTGTCGAGGCGCGAAGACTGCATAGGCGTAACCGGCAGCAAAGCGCTTTACGGTTTGCGCAACCAACGAATACGAACAACCAACACTGCCGTTGCCAGCAAGGCGATCAGCAGGATGCCGCCGACAACTTGCCATGCCGGGATGCGCTCAAGCAATACGACTTCAATGTGCGGCGTCAAGGTCTGCGGCGGGTCGGCTAGCGGCGGCGTCAATGGCACGACAGTACTATCGCGATCCCCTGTAATCTGGGCCTGCGCTCCGCGCAACACATCTAAGAGCGCTCGTTCACGCAACGCTCGCACCCCTAGCCGCATGCCTGCACCGTCAATAGCGTCGATCAGCAACACTCGCGCACCAGATTGCCACGGCGACG
The DNA here is from genome assembly GCA_030550625.1 of Chloroflexota bacterium. GTDB lineage: Bacteria > Chloroflexota > Chloroflexia > Chloroflexales > Chloroflexaceae > Chloroflexus. The sequence goes on from JAUQOZ010000334.1 coordinate 2,295, forward strand.
GGATCAGACTCAACGTCGCTTGGGCGCCGCGACCGGGTTGATACACAAACGGTGTGTTTGCGGCAGTATTAAGGGTCATTGTTAATGGATTACGGTTGCGATCTCCCAGAATCGCTAATGGCCCGCTTCGTTCATCACCTATTGCATCAGCAACCACGAGACGCGGCGGCAACACATCAGGTAGCGCACTCCAGCGGCCGATCGCTGCCGCCAACTCCAAACCGGCTTGGATCTCGGCGAGAGTTGGCTGCGCCGGCAATACCAGCCGCGCGCTCGTGTCACCAATGAGCGCTGCCGGAAACCGGCCAAGATCGTCTGCCGCCGCTGGATCATGGGGTAAACGCCATGCCGAGGTTGGCTCAATCACTGCCCATGCTGCCGATGTATCAACCTCTTCACAGCCGATATTTGGCAGATCGAGATAGAGCCGCACTTGGAGATCCATCCGGCGCAACGGTGTACCGGCCAAATCGCTGTTGAGCAGATCGGCGGGCAACTCAAACCGATACCGCTCGATCGTGTTGGTTTCTACTCGCAGCCGCTGCGAACCAAGGGTGATGCCGTTCACAGTCACTGCCAGCCACGACGTCGCCGGCGTCAACCCAGCCGCCGTGACCACGTGCAACTCCAACGTTGCCCCTACCCGTAAATCCCATCCCGGCGGACGCTCAAAGGCATAATCGATCTGGTGCTCACCCGGGCCGCTCACCCGGCGCTGTGCGATGCCCAACTGGGCAAAACTGGCTGCACCTTCCCGCCACGCTGGAGCGACTGGCGCCGGCGGCGCTTGAGTCACTGCCAGCGCCGGCGCCGCCGGCAACGCGGTCGTTAAAGCCCGCGCGGCGTACTCTAGTGCAGTGGGGGTTGCGCCTGCCACGAGCAGTTGCGGCGGTGCGGTAAGCGCTAATGCCAAAATGCCGTGATCCGCCGGAATCGTCTGTCCATCCACTTCATAGGCAGTGCCATTCCAACGCACTGCCCCCCAATCTCCTGCCGGCAACGACCCTAAGGCGATCACAATCGCAGGAGCTTGGGCAGGAAGCGCATCTGCGACCGTCAAGACCGGATCTTGCCCGGCCTGCGCTGCCCATTGACCAACGGCAAAGGCCGCTATACCGCCTGCGTGTAACGTCGCTGGATCGGTGGCCGGCGATAAAACGAGCGCCGGCGGCAAACGGCTGGTAGGAGCGCTGAGGGGCAACGGCGCAAACAAGGCCGCTAGATCGGCTAAGGTGCCTTCCGTCACCGGTTGCAAATCAAGCCGGAGGGTTGAATCGCCGCTCACAACCGTCCATAACGCTGGATTCTGCACCTCTTCGCAGGCGTCATCGGTCAAGCGCATATGAATCTGCACCTGCACAAACAACCCCGGCCCGGTAAAACCGGCCACTGGCAACGGTACGGCCAACACGCCATCGGCAGCATTTTCCGCCGTCAACCGGGTGCTTGCCAGCGACCGTCCGTTCAAGGCAACCGTCAGCGTTGATCGATCAGGCCGTAACAATGGCGAGTGGCTAAACCGCAACGTTAACAAGCCATCGCTCGCTGGACGCAACCCTGTCGGGATCGGAAAGTAATAATCGAGTGCTGCATCGATCCCGCGTGCTGTGCGGTCGCCGTAGCCAAGGTCAGCAAAGCGTTTGGCCGCGCTTTGTCCTTGGACTGGCGCTGGAGCGATGACCATAAGCAAACTCACGAGCAAGACTAGCCACCACCGCATCCACCGGCTCATGCTGCATCCTCTGACAATCCATCCCGCGCGAGCACCACTACTGTCAAGTCATCGGTCAATGGGCCGAGCAAGGCCGGCAGTGCTAACAACCGGTCAACGATCGCTGTCGCCGACATCCCGTCGGCGAGCAGGTCGTTAATCTGAAGCGGATCGCGCGCCAGCGCCGGCCACGGATCAAGTAACCCATCGCTGAACAAGATCAAGGCATCACCGGGGTTTAGCACCGTTTCACCCTGCCGGTACGGCTCGTGCGAGAAAATACCCAGCGGCGCACCCCGTGGTTCGAGCCGATCACACTGCCCGCCATGGCGACGGATGAAGCCTAACCCATGGCCAGCATCGACAAAGGCTAGTGTATGGGTAGTTAAGTTTAACTGCAAATGGCACAATGTCACAAAGCTGTTGGTGCGGTCAAGATCGGCATGCAAGGCATTCACCGCATACCGCATATTCACTTCTGGCGATGTATCACGCGCTACCGACCGAATCACCGCGCGCGTCGTCGTCATCAACAATGCCGCCGACATCCCCTTGCCCATCACGTCGCCAAATGTCAGATTTAATAAATGCGGGGCCGGGAAATGCCAATCGTAGAAATCACCGCCAACTTCACGCGCCGGGATGCAGCGCGCAGCAATCGTGTACCCCGGAATGCGCGGCATCTGCTGCGGCAGCATTTCAGCTTGAATCTGCGCTGCATGCTTGATTTCGGCCTCCAATTCGCGCCGCTTCTCATCAAGCCGGCGTTGTAAAGTAGCATTCTCGCGCCGTAGCCGTAGATTGGTCAGCGTGCGCTCGATCACCATCAATAGCTCTTGGCGGTCAATTGGTTTGCGCAAGTAGTCGTCGGCGCCGTGGCGAATGGCATTGACCGCAATCTGCTCTGAACCAAACGCGGTTGTCATGATCACCGCCGGTTCCGGCCCTATCCGGCGCACATGATCGAGCACGTCAATCCCGCTAATTTCCGGCAAGAGGCTTTCAACCAACGCAATGTCAATCCCACCCTGCGCAATCCGCTGCAATGCCTCAAACCCGCTCTGCGTCAATTCGACCCGATAGCCGGCATCAGCGAGCCAGAGCTGTAACAATCGGCCAATATCTGGGTCATCATCAACCACCAACACCACTGGCGCATGGTGGAGCCGATTGGAGGTTAACGGCAAGGCGCGGCGCTGCGGCGGCTGCCCAGTCTGCGCATCGGCGATCAAGACTTGATTGCGGCCATGCCGTTTGGCTTGATACAGCGCCGCATCAGCCTTTTCGATCAACCCGCTGGCATCCATGCCTTGCATCCATTCGGCCACACCCGCCGAAAACGTCACCCGCAACGGCGCTCCCTCGCGCTGATGCTCGATATGGGCAAACCGCTCGCGCAAGCTGTCAACCACCATTGCCGCACTGGCGGCGCGTGTTTCCGGCATCACGATCAAAAACTCTTCCCCGCCATAACGACCGATCAGGTCGGTCGCGCGCAGCCGTTGCCGCAACAGCCGGGCAAGACTTTTCAACACCCGATCACCAACTTGATGGCCATACCGATCATTCACCTGCTTGAAATGGTCAATATCGATCAACACCACCGACAACGGCTGGTTGTTCCGCCGCGCGCGCGCCACCTCGCGGATCAGTAAGTCTTGGGTGACGCTGTGATTAAACAACCCGGTCAGGCTATCGCGCACCATCAAGCTGCGCATCGCCCGCGCTCGCTGAATGCGCGAACTGATCGCGGCCACCAGATGCTCTAAATTGATAGGTTTCGTCAAGAAATCGTCGCCACCTTGCGCCAGCGCCGCCAACTGCGCCGAGCGATCGGTTTCTCCTGATAGGAATACGATCGGTATGCTGTGGTATTCCGGCTGCTGGCGAATGACCGCTGCTAATTCCTGCCCGTTACAGTCGGGCATATAGACATCGAGCAAGATGAGATCAGGCGGCTGTTCGGCCAAAAGCGTCGGCGCTTCCAGCGGATCGGTTGTGGTCACCACGCGCATTCCAGCCGCCCGCAATGCCAACGCATACACCTCGGCCATTAACGGCGAATCGTCAACGATCATCACCGTATACGGCTCTGTAATCACCCGCTGCGTCATTTGATCGATCTGATCAATCAGCAAGCCGACATCGATCGGGCGCGTAAAATAACCGCGCCCGCCGGCGCGCACCGCAGCAAGACGCAAGGTAAAATCTGATGCACTGGCGGTAAAGAAAATCGGCAGCGCCTGACCGTATCGATCATGCAAGATGGCAGCCGCCGCAATACCGCTCTGTTCCCCTTCTTGCAGATCAAGATCGAGGATGAGCACGTTCGGCATCTGGCGCTCGACCGCCGCTAACAGTTCGGCACTGCTGCGAAACTGGGCCGTGGTATAACCAAAATAAGCAATTTGGCGCGCTAATTCTTCCGTCTCGTCTTGATTGCGCCCGGCCAGATAAATCAGAGTTGCGGCTGCCGCCGGCTGGCCGCGGCTGAGCGGTTGCAGCTCTGGCGCGCCGCGATTGCGCATCACATCAAGCAGGTTGTCCACTAGCGACGCCAGACTCGCCGCTGCCTCCTCTGCATCAGCCCGGTGGATCACCGGCTGCAGGGCGACATCAAGTGCGCGCGCAGCATCACTAACCGCTGCGAGCCCGAATGTCGCCCCTGAACCGGCCAAATTGTGCGCAATCCGCTGAAGCTCGTACAGATCATCTGGTTGCAACGCACCATCTTGCCATCGCGCCCAAATTGCTTCAATCTGCCTGATTTTTGTCTCGATCTGGGCAA
>JAUQOZ010000211.1 GCA_030550625.1 Chloroflexota bacterium
TCCCGCCAAGGAGCCGATCTTCGCTCACACCAACCGGCATCTCGACTAAATTGCAGGGCAAGGTGGGGTCAAACTCGCGCCCGCTAGCCAGCATACGGGCAAAGGCGCGCACCAGCGCGCTCTTGCCGGTGCCGGCCCCAGCCCCAATCGCAACGCCGGCCAGCATCGGATCGACCGCCAGCAACAACAGGGCCTGCCGGGCCGTCTCAAGGCCGACAATCGCCGTGAACGGGAGCGGCGCTGATGGCAGTTCTTTTACTCTTTGTGCCATAATCTGCTCCTGCCAGCGTGATCGTTATCGTGCGTCACACTGCCAGATGATCAATGATGAACGGAACGTGCGCGTTAGGGTATCACGGCAAACAAAAGCTTGTCTCGTTCAGCCGTCGCATGGACGCAGCAGTGACATCTGTTCGACAATGAACTATCCTGCTCCACAAGCAGCCAATCTCCCAGCACTGCAACAGCGCGCTGCATCCTGTCTAGGGTAAAAGGCGCATACGCGCGTCATTCATCCATTGCATGGTCGTAGTACTGGCATAAAGTGCGGCAGTTTCACTGCCGCACTCCATAACGCTTGGTTGCTGTGGGGCCGGCTCATTGCGCTATCGCCATACGATGCCTGTTGCATTTCACCTTCGCGGTACTCTTCCAGTTACGGCGCCAACACCTCTTCCACCGCCCGCTCGATCCGCACCGCATCGTCTTGCGTCTCCAACGGATCTTTGCGCAGCCGGTGGCGCAGCGCCAGCACCGCAATCCGGCGCACGTCGTTCACGTTCACCTCGTTGCGCCCCTCGAGCGCAGCCAGTGCCGTTGCTGTGCGGGCCAACGTTAGTTCGCCGCGGTGGCCATCAACCTCAAGCTTGACGCACAGTTCGGCAATCTTGTACAGCACCGGATCAGGCAAGACCACATCAGGCAGGCGGCGTTGGGCCTGCTTGATCTTGCGCTGCAATTTTTGCGTCTCTTTTGCCCACTTTTCGGTAAACGCAAATGGGTTGGCGTCATATTCGCGCCGCCGTTTCACAATTTCGACCCGCTCGTTGACATCGGTGATGGTGGTGATGCGCGCATGTAAGCCGAAGCGGTCGAGCAATTGCGGGCGTAAATCGCCCTCTTCGGGGTTGCCCGATCCGACCAACACAAAGCGGGCCGGGTGGCGCACGCTCACCCCTTCACGTTCGACGACGTTCACGCCCGAAGCGGCGACGTCGAGCAACACGTCAACCAGATGGTCTTCGAGCAGGTTGACTTCATCAATGTACAAGAAGCCGCGGTTGGCGCGGGCCAACAGGCCGGGGGCGAACGCTTGCACGCCTTGGGTCAACGCCCGCTCGATATCAAGCGTGCCACAAACACGGTCTTCGGTTGCGCCGAGTGGTAAATCAACCACCGGCACCGGGATACTGATCACGCTCGGCTTTTTCGGCTTGCCGGTTTGATTCGGCACTGCCCGGCACTGGTCGCACAATCCGGCGGTGCGGTCGGGTGCGCACGAATAGGGACAACCGGCCACCGCCTTAATCGGCGGCAACATCGCGGCCAAGGCGCGCACTGCGGTCGATTTCGCGGTGCCGCGGTGCCCCATGACCATCACGCCGCCAATCGTTGGATTGACTACACACAGCAACAGGGCTAATTTCAATTCAGCTTGACCGACAATCGCAACAAATGGGTACGGTGGAATCGGCCCATTGGCAGGCGGGGGAGTCTGACCATTGGTTGACGGTTCGGTTGTTTCGACGGCTTGGTCGTGTTCTTTGTTCATTGCGCAGCACCTTTGCAAAATGAATGGGCGGGCAAGTGCCCGCCCAACCCATCAAACCCGAATCAGGCGGGACAGACAATAACAACCCGGTCACAATTGCGCGCGACGGGCGTGCCGTGATCCCGCTGTGGGCCAAATTAACGCTGTGACTTGACGACCGATCCCGCTGCCGGCTTCCGCCCGCTACGCGTGCGGCGCGCAAAGGCGGTCACATTCGTCCACAGGAATGTGAGACCGAGGCCAAGGACGGTCAGGATTAAACAGGCCCAACACAGGATGGCCGGCGTCAACGGACCGATCATTTGAGTGGCTTCACCGAGTCCGCTTGGCATAGTGTTCACTCCTCTCGCGACTGTTTTGCCTTTGCGGCATACGACGGCATGATTACCTCACGCATCTTCTGCGGGTCGATGCGGAAGTTCTCTATTAATTCTACCACGTAGCGCAAATGTGATCGCGGGATGGAAACGAACATTTCACTCGGATCGAGCCGGTTATGCATCCGTCCGCCGCCGTCGCCAATCGCAAACACTGAATTTTTCGTGTGCCATGGCGCAGCAAAAATCGAGGCGCATGCGCTAGCGCCCAACTCGCCAACCGGAAATGTGCCGATCCGCACGCTGGCTGCCCCGGCAATCTGCATCGCCCGCTGTGGATCGACCACACACACCATCAGATCAACCGGCACGCCGTCGGGCACGTCATCGAGCGGTGCGGCTGCCAATGCTTTGATCATCCCCGCCGGCAGCGAGTAGCTCTGCTGTTTATTGCAGGCCGCTGCTTCCGGCGTGTAGAAGCCTTGCGCGTCGGTCAGATAGACACCCTCGGTAATGTATGGCCCCGGATTGGGATTCAGACCGAGGTGATATTGACCGACCCAGCAGTCATGATGCTCGGCATCAACATAGACCCGCCGCCCCTGTTCGGCTTCGCGCACAATTGCGCACGCCACCACATTGGCCGGTTCGTATCCCGGTGGCGGCCCATCGTAGCAGTAGGTGATCGCAACTGGTCGTCGCTTCACCCGCATCCGCTCGATCAAGAGGCGGTTGAGTTCCTTCAAATCGGGAATCGTATCGACTTCGCTCATTACCGCCTCCATAGCGGATGTTGCAACTCTGGGCTTTCGGCGTGCAATTCCATTGCCGTTTGGCCCCAGCGCCAGATCCATCCCTCAATCCACCAGCGTATTCTCAGCGCCAGCGGCGCTACGCGATACTCGGTGGGTTTTGTCGCAAGGTGTAGCCGCATTGCTCACCTCCATCATCCGGCTTACGGTTACAATGCGCTAGCCGGCTAGCGGTAGAACGGGCTGGCCGGACGGCGCAGGTCAACGTAGCGGAATTGTTCGCCCGATCGCTGCAACGCGGCCAGAATCGCAATCTTGCTGTCAAGATCGTCGGCGCTGCCCATGCAGATGGTGGTATGGCCATCGATGGTCAACGTCATTCCTTTCTTGGGGTCGTGGTTGGCTTCGGTCACGTACATCCCCAACTCATTGAGCAGACGTTTGACGACCATGCGGGTGGGGGCGTCCATCTCCGGCTTATCGCCAACCGCCCGTTCCATCAGACCGAGCGTTATCACCGGTGCTGGCCGCCGCACCGTTTGGCCGCCGAACAGTTCTTCTGCAGTGGCGCCATCAGGCACAATATCTGGCTCTTCGGCCCCGAACACGCTCAAGAACTCTTTGTACTCAAGCGGGCGGACATCTTCCATCTTGACTGCCGGCAAGGTGCGATCGATGATCTGGCGAGCCAGCCGGTCGAAGATCGCGTCGAAGCGCGGCTCTTGCAGCGCCAACTGGCAAGCGTCGGCCAATTCGCGCACCGTGCGATCCAGCGGGATGCTGGTCAAGATGGGTAGGTTGATCTTCTCGGCAAACCGGGCCGCCACACCGCTGCCATCATCGCGGTTGACCACCAGCCCCAGCAGTTTGGTGCGCCCGCCCATGCTGGCGAAATACTTGGCAGCGCTCGCAATATTATTGGCCGCGTAGAGGCTTTGGCGGTCGTTGCCACAGAGGATAATCACCTCTTCGGCCAGCGAGCGCGAGAGCGGCGTCGCGAAGCCGCCGCACACCACATCACCCAGAAAGTCCATCACCACATAATCGAGCGCCCACTGGCTGAGGCCGAACTTTTCGAGCATATCGAAGCCGAACGTGATCCCGCGCCCGCCGCAGCCGCGCCCGACCTCCGGGCCGCCGATCTCGCAGCCATAGACGGTGGCCCGGCCCATAATGGTCGTCTTGAAGATCACGTGATGCGCGGCCAATTCATCTTCGCGCCCGGCTTCCTTAAACTCGCGCCAGACGTCGCCGAGGGTGGGCAAGCTGACGCCGCCAAATAGCGCGTTACAGCTATCGTGCTTCGGATCGCAGCCAAGCTGGAGCACCCGATTCCCCAACAGCGCCAGTTTGCTGACCAGATTGGTGGTGAAGAACGACTTCCCCATGCCGCCTTTGCCGTAGACGGCGAGCATCCGCGCGGTTGTACCGGTTTGCTTCTGTTTAGGATGCGCTGGCATGCGTATGGTCTCTTTCTAGGTGAAATGTCACTACACCCCTTCCGGCCCATTCCCGTTTTGCGGCCACGTCACAACCACTTTCAAGCAAGCCGGATCTTCCAACGCCAGCCGGTACGCGGCCTGAATCCGGTCGAGCGGTACGTGATGGGTGAGCAGGCCATCCACATTCAATTCACCGCTGGCGAGCAAGTCGCGCACTCGTGGCAAATCGCCATCGGGGCCAAATTCCCACTCACGGGCGACTAAGATCTGCGCTTCGCGCATAAAGACCGGTGCGTAGGGAATGTTGATATGGTCGTAGTAGCCGAGCAGCACGACGCGCCCGTGGTTGGCGAGCAGCGGCAACGCTCCGGCCAGCGCCCCCATCGAGCCGGTCGCCTCGATCAACACGTCAACCTTCGACTCGCCAATCGCCTCATCGAGCGACTCGCGGGTCACATCGATCACTTGATCGGCTTGGCTGGCCTGCAACCGAACGGCAACGCGGTCAGCGACAGCCACGTGCTGCGCGCCGGCGAGTTTGGCCAGCCGCGCTGCCAATTGGCCGACGATGCCCTGCCCTAACACGAGCACCCGATCAGTCCGCCGGATCTGACCAACCTTCACGCCGTGCAGCGCCGTCGCGGCCAGTGCCAGCAGCACGCCGGTAGCCGGATCGATCGATCCCAACGGCACAACCCGCTCATGTTCGGCAGTGATATACTCGCTCTGCCCGCCCCAAGCTGCGTTGACGCCGCGGAAACAACGCGCGCCGCCGATATAGACCCATTGGCCGAGCAATTCCTTCGGCGCTTTGCTGCCAACTTGCACCACCTGCCCAACGGTCTCGTAGCCGGGCACAACTGGGAAGAGGAGCTGTGGTTGCGGCAGACGACCATCGAGCAGCATCCGTTCGGTGCCGGCGCTGATCGAGGTAAAGGCCGTTCTGATCAGCACATCACCGGCTTTCGGCTCATTGACCTGCACCGTGCGAATCTCGATCGTGTTCCGTTTTGGGATGACTACCGCGCGCGATTTGATCGGCATACGGTCGATCGCTTTCTAGTACGCCGGAGCGTAATCTCTGCTCAGTGACACAGCCAACCTCGAGCTATGTCTTCAACTTCATCGTTGCTATTGCGACTTCGCTGCGCCTGCCGATTGCGCTTGCAATTGCGCTTGCAACAAGCGCCGTTCTTTGGCCGAACGGATCCCGCGCCAGAGGAATTGGCCGGCGTTGAACAAATAGGTGACATAGGCAAAAACCATCACCCACATCACCGTGCGGCTATCGAGGTGGAGCCACACCGCCACGAAATAGGCATTGTGGGTGATGATGGCGATCAGATTGCCCAAGTCTTCCCAGAAGAATTCGGGCGCCATGAAGTATTTGCCGTAGATGTCATGCTCCCACAGCATGCCGGTGATGGTCAGCGCCCAAATCAGCGCGATCTTGATCCAGACGCTGATGGTTGCAATCCAGTATCCCTCACCGGTGGCTAGATACCGGATGACCAGCGCAAAACTGATAATAAAGACGATGAACTGGATCGGGGCCAGAATAAACTGGGCTTTTGTCCACGGCGATCGGTTGCGCCGTTCCAATTGTTCGGGAGTGTACATGACATCCCTCCGCTTTATGCTCCTTGTGCCGGCGCGCTGGCGCCGGTACGGCTAACCGTCAGCAAAAACCGGTGTTCTACCACCTGCGGTTCATTCAAATCGGGCCATTGCTGGCTAGCCCATGCCTGCACGCGCTCGATCGCCGCAGCCAAAATCTCATCGCTCAGCGCCCACGTCTCGGCGTCAATCCGGGCGGCCATGCCGGCAATGACTTCAGCCGGACTAATGGTGCGTTGCCAGCGGGCGGCCTCGATCGGTTCGCCCGCTGGTGCGCCGAGTTTGGCGAGGTGTTGCGTCACTGCCGCGCCAGCGCCGGGCGGGCGGGCGCCGGGCAACAAGTCCATGACTGCCTGTCGCAATTGCCCGCGCAGCAGACCGACGCACGAAGCCGGATCGCGCCAATCAACGCCTTGGATAATGGCTCCCCCCGGCTTTACCACTCGCACCATCTCGGCCAGCGCCGCTCGCCAATCCGGCAGCAGATGCAGCACGTGGACGGCCAAGACGGCATCGAAGACGCCATCAGCGAAGGGCAACGCTTGGGCATCAGCCTTGATCAACCCGAGCGGCAGACCGGCTTCTTTGGCTCGTTCCCGCGCCGTGGCCAGCATCCCGGTCGAAATATCGATCCCGATCACGTTTGCGCCGGCAGCGGCGACGGGCAGGGCAATCCGGCCACTGCCGATCCCAATCTCAAGCACACTCGCGCCATTACCGGTCTGGGCAACGATGGCTTGTCCGATGGTGATGGCTGCTTCGGGTGGGTGTGCGCGTTGTGCGTCGTAGACGTCGGCAATCTTATCGAAGGCGATCTCGATAGCCATATTGGCTACAGCTTTCCAGTGACGCGGGCTGACACGTGCCAGCCCGCACCCTTCAACCACACCTTACGAAGCGGTATCCATTGCCAATGCAGTTGTAATCTCTTGCCGGGTCAGACCCTTGAACTCTTGTACCGAGATGCCGCGCAAGATACCGATCGCTGTCACCATCAAGAGCGCCTCGATGCCAAAGACGAGACCATACCCAATGGCTGGGGTCACAATCCCGCCTTCGATCATAATCGTATGCCCCAACCCGCTTAGCACGTTCGCAAACCCATTGCCGAGACCCTGCGCCATGCCCCACATGCCCATATAAAGACCGGTCTGCCCTTCGACCGTCATTTCCATCATCATAGCCAGCGCGCCTACATTGAAGAGACCGATGCCTAATCCCATAATAACTAGCGCCGGATTGATGATCTCGCGGTGATGACTCAGTGCCGAAATCATCAGAAGGGCCAGCCCGCCGGCTATGCCGAGACCGCCCAGTGTGGCAATTGTCTTCTTCTGGATGGGGAAGATGCTCGATAAAATGCCGATGCCAAGCATGCCAAGCAGCGCACCCGCGCCCCACATCTGCTGGAAGGCGGCGGTGTCTTTCTGCGGCATACCAAAGACTTCAGCGCCAAATGGCTCAAGAATGGCATCTTGCAAGAAGATGCCCATAATTGCCAGCAGCACGAAGGCGAAGAAGCCGCGCACCTGTGGATTGCGCCCCATCAGGCCGGTCGCCACCCGCCATGTCTCAATCGGGCCGGCCTCGCCCTTCTCTGGCGCCGCTAGCAGCAGCTTGCGGTGCTCTTCCGGCGAGATCGGCTTCTCAAGCCCAATCACGCCGAGTAATACCGTCACCGTCACAATAATCGGGGTCAGGTTATAGAGGTATTGCATCGCCTCAGGCGTGTAGTGCGGCATAATCACCCGCGACACACCGGCTGAAACGATCCCGCTGATGATGACCGTTGCCCAGATGAACGCCACCACTGCGCCGCGCTCTTTCGGCGTCGTTACCTCGGCGATCAAAGCATTCGACGAGCTGCCGTTCATTGCCATCAACACGCCAAAGAGGAAGATGAGACCGAACGCCTCGAGCGTAGCTGCCAGTGAGCGTTCGCCAAGCCCAACCGCAATGCTTGGCAGTGCCATGAAGATCAACGCCGCGCCAATATTTGACAAGATGACGTAAGGGGTGCGCCGGAGACCGAAGATGGGGTAGCGGTCGGTGAAGCGGCCCCAATACACTTGGAAGAACGAGATGAAGTGGTGCAGGCCGATCAGGGTGGTGACAATAACCGCCATCGCGCCGAGGTCGGCAATGGTGACCCGGTTGAAGTTGAACGTCAACAGCGCGAACATCCATCCGGCGCCTACCCGCATCAGCGAGAGGCGAAAGGTTTTGACGGCGAAACGGAGCAGACCCATCACGCACACCTTTCTAGTTGTTTCCGATGAGGCGAATAAACCTGTAGCGCAGAATGCGTACTACTTTTTTCGGGCGCAACGAATAACTCGCTGTCGGCAGACGCGGCAAGCAATCACTGTAGATAATGGAGGCATTCGGAATGTTCTTTTCGCAGCGAGTATAGCATATATTACAGGCGTGTGCAATATTTGCAAAAATTGTGCAATCGCTTGTCAACCTCAAAATTTTGCATATATACACCTCAATGGAAGCGTTTGATGATGTTCCTTCTGGCAGATCGCTCTGTAAAGCTTAGTAATATCATCGAACTTTCATTAAATGAGTATTATGATCAATTGCATGGCAGTTGATACTATTTGCATTCCTGATGGTGTGGTCGCTGGTTGTGGACTCTCTACACAGAGATAAGATGGTTGCGCCAAGCTGTCTACTATTTGCCGTGCAAACAATATCCTCGCCTTGGACGGCATCTGGCCCCGTTCAAGAAGGTATGAGAACCCGCGTTTGCTGCTGAGCAATTCCGGTATCTAGACTCTGCGGTGTGTTATCTCAAAATGGGCTGCGTCCATACATCACATCGCTGCGGATGTTGTAAAGGCGTCGATGTGACCGCGCTGGTTGAAGCATAGAGAGATAGTTCTTTGCTAATTGCCCCGGCCTTCCCACCAATATTCGGCTCAAGACGAAGCGTTTACACACCTTTTCCCGGTTTCTTTTACGATTTCATAACTATTAGGTGCTGTGAAGAGGCGCGTTTTTTTACTGTGGCTATGCATGGCGTTCTGGTAATACGCTGGTTCGTCGTCGAATGTATACTGTTGCAAGACCTTTCGGTCAGCTTTCGGCTGCTGCCGAGGGGCATTGTCGTCGTCGTCATAGCACCAGTTGTCTATAAGAGGCTACGTTCATGTCACGCCAATTTGCTACCGTTCGCCGTTCCATCCTCAGCTTGTTGTTGATCATGGCTGTAGCCTTTGTGGGATTGCGGCCTGATGTTGCGTTCGCGAACGCGACCGTCAATGTGGTGCTCAGCACCAATTTCCCAGTGGTGAATAGCGGCGATTGGTCAGTTATTAATGTTGATTATAGCTGTTCGAGCGTGCTCAATACGCCGTGCGAAAATGCCACTGTAACGGTCGTGATCCCGCCTGAATTGGCTGGCGGCGCCGGCGATGTCCAAGCTCTCGGCGCTGGGACGTCGCCCTCGTACAATCCGGCAACCCGCACGGTAACGTGGACGTTTACTTCACCGCTGGCCGCCGGTGATTCCGGCCGGCTTGAGCTGCGAGTGCGCTTCCCCGCCGGCTCGACGCCTGATGGCACGACGGCTACCCTCCGCGCCGAGATGCGCGCGACCACCGCGCCTCCGCGCCTCTCGAACCCGCTGACGATTACGGCCCGCGCCGAGCCGCAGGCTGTCGCGACCAAGACCTTTGTTTCCGGTGGCGCGCCTGATGTGCCGACGACCTACCAGTTGCAGGTTTGTATTCCGAATAATGGCTCTGGTTCGCTCAATCTGACCAATGTCCAGATTGTTGATACCCTGCCCGCCGGCGCGACGTTTGTGAGCGCATCCGATGGCGGTACCTATAATAATGTCACGAATACGGTGACGTGGCCGGCAACCAGCCTGACCGTGCCGGGCAGTCTCTGCGCCACCCGTACTGTGACTGTGATCTTCCCCTCAGCCTCTTTCCCGGTTGGTACTGAGGTGCGGAATGTGATGGATGTCACGGCGCAAGCCGGTTCGGTGACGTTGACCTTGACCGCTGATGACGTGCGCCGGATCCAGCCGCCTACCCCCGGTTTGGGTTCGAGCAAGAGCGGCCCCGCTTCGGCGTTAATTGGCGATACCGTGACCTATACCCTCAGCGCGGTGAATACTGGTACGACCGCGCTAACTGATGTGGTGATTACCGATCCGGTGCCGCCGGAGTTGCAGGTGACGCGGATCACCGCTGGCGGCGGGAACATTTCCGGCATTCGGGTTGCGCTCGAATATACGACGAATCTCAACTCGACCTTTACCGCCGTTCCCGGCAGTCCCTTTACTACGACGAGCTGCGTTAATATCGCGCCTACAACCGGCGGCGGTTGCGCGACCCTGACTTTAGCCCCCGGCGAGCAGATTACGGCCATTCGCTGGCGCTATCTCGATCCGTTGCCGTTTGGCTTTAGCGCCACCGGCCACAATTTCAGCGCCGTTGTCACCGCTAGCCCGGTGAATGCGGTGATCGTCAATCAGGCGACCAGCGCCTATACCTTCAATGGGTTTACCTCCACGCGGGTCAGCGAAGCGCGCACCCGCATTATCGAACCCGGCGCGCGCGCCATTGTCACCAAATCAGTTGATCCGACGATCGCCTATTCGGGTGATACGGTAGAGTATACGATTACATTGCAGAATGAGCAGGTCGGGACGCCGGCGGCGGCGCTGGTGAATCCGGTGTTGGCCGATTTGCTGGTGACGAGCCTGAGTTATGTGCCCGGCAGTTGGTCGGTCGTGTCGCGCCCGTCCGGTGCGCCCGATCCGATCTTTGAAGCGATCCCGAATTACAACGGCACTGGCCGCACCTTGCTGCGCTGGCGCTGGGATAGCTATAGCTTGCCGCCGAATGCAGCGTTCACGATCCGTTTCCAAGCCCAGATTGATCCGCGTACTTTGGCCGGCACGGTCAATAATACCGCTTCGTTGGCGAGTTTTGCCAATCCGCCCGGCGAGATCTTTATCGATCGCTGCAGTCAGCAAAACCCTGATACTCATGACTTTGATGGCGATGGCAATATCACCGAATTGCTCTGCTCGTCGTCAATTACCAGCCTCAGTCTGGCTGCCGCTGCGAATGCAAGTTCGGCGAAGTGGGTGCTGGGTCAGCTCGATACGGTTTGGACGCGCTATCCCGATTTTGGTCTGACCACCCCCGGCGGTATGGCCGATTACCAGTTGATTATTACCAATACCAATTCGGTTGCGCTGACTAATCTGGTGCTGATCGACATTTTGCCGTGGGTTGGCGATGTTGGTGTCGTGCGCTTTGACCAGTCGCGCGGCAGCCAGTGGCAGCCTTATCTAGCCGGCCCGATTAGCGTGCCCGATGGCGCAACGGTCTATTACAGCACGACCAATAATCCATGCCGGAATCCTGATCTCGGCCTGACTGATGTCGATGGTAATCCAATCGACTCACCCGGCTGTGTCGATCCGCAGTGGTCAACCTCGTTGCCGGCTGATATTACCACCGTGCGCTCGATCCGGATCAATTTCGGCAGCCGGATTCTCTATCCCCAAGACTCAGTGGTGATTACGTGGCCGATGCGCGCGCCGGTTGGCGGCGATCTCAACGAGGTGGCATGGAACTCGTTTGGCTATCAGGCTACGGATATTAATGGCAACCCGCTCTTAGCCGCTGAGCCAGCTCAAGTTGGCATCCGGCGAGGGCCTGTGTTGCCGCCTTCGTATGGGAACTATGTCTGGCTCGACGCGAATCTCAACGGTCTCCAAGACCCCGGTGAGGTGGGTGTCAATGGCGCCCGGATCGATTTCTATCAGGATAATGACGGCATCACCGGCCCTAGCGCCGGCGATCGCTGGGTTGGCTTTACCATCTCTGGCCCGGATAACGACGGCAATCCCGGTTTCTATCTCTTCTCTGATCCGGATGATATTCCGCCCGGCAATTACTATATCCGCGTGACGCCGCCGGCTGGCTACGGCTTCACTACCCCGAATGTGGGAGCCAACGACGCAATCGATTCGGATATTGATCCGGCGAGCCGCTATAGCGCCGTGACCGAGCTGGTCTCAGGCGAGCATGATGATACGTGGGACGTCGGTTTGGTGACGGTGACGGCGGTTGGCAATTATGTCTGGATTGACCGTAACGGCAATGGGATTCAAGATGAACCTCCCGGCGATGGCGTCAATGGCGTGACCGTGCGGCTCTACCGGTCAGATAATACGCTGGTGGCGACGACCGTTACCGCCGACGATTTCCTTGGCAATCCCGGTTACTACATCTTTAGCGATCTCAGCGCTGGTGATTACTACATCGAATTTGTTTTGCCCACCGGCTTTACCTTCACTACGGCCGATGCCGGCAGCAACGATGAGGCTGATTCGGACGCGAATCCGACGACTGGCCGCACGGGGGTATTTACCCTTGCCGCAAATCAGCTCGACCGTAGCCGCGATGCCGGTCTGCTTGCACCGTCCGGCACGCTCCGGTTGGGCAATCGAGTTTGGTTTGACCGCGATAACGATGGCCGCTATGAGCCGGCCAATGGCGAGACCGGCATTAATGGGGTGTCGCTGAGCCTGTTCCGCGATTTCAACAACAACGGCCAGCCTGACCCCGGTGAGTATGTTGGCAGCTCGGTGACGATGACGGTTGGCGGCGAAGCCGGCTATTACCAGTTCACCAATTTGGCCGCCGGTAACTACATTGTGGTGGTTGATGACAGCAATTTCGCCCCCGGCGGCGCGTTGTTCGGCATGCGCACCAGCAGCGGCAACGATCCGGCGCCTGATCCCGATAACGATGTTGACCACGATGATAACGGCGATCTGATCGGCGGCATTGTGCGCTCGTTGCCGATGACCCTCTCGGTGGGCGGTGAGCCGGTGAACGATGGCGATGACGCCAACGGCAACCAGACCCTCGATTTCGGCTTTATCAATGGCGCTGCGCTGGGTGATCGGGTTTGGTTCGATACCAACAATAACGGCATCCAAGATGCTGGCGAGCCCGGCGTGCCCGGCGTGACGGTTGAACTGCTCGATGGCAGTGGCAATCCGATCGATAGTGATCCGGCGACTCCGGGTGTACAACCGACCATCACCGTCACCGATGGCGCTGGCCGCTATGGCTTTACCGGTCTGAGCGCCGGCACGTATCGCGTGCGCTTTAGCGGTCTGCCTAGCGGCTACAGTTTCACCACGCCCGATCAGGGGGCGAACGATGCGCTCGATAGCGATGCTGACGCAACCGGTCTCACGCCGGTGATTACGCTGGCTGCCAATCAGACTGACCTGCGCTGGGATGCCGGTCTGGTGGCGGCGCCGGCCAGCCTTGGCGATCGGGTTTGGAACGATCTCAATTACAACGGCATCCAAGATGCCGGTGAGCCGGGGGTGAGCGGGGTGGAGGTCAGCCTCTACCGGCCCGGCTACGATGGCGTCGCTGGTACGTCCGATGATGAGTTAGTGGCAACCACTACGACCGATAGCAGCGGCAACTACAGCTTCACCAACTTGCCCCCCGGCCGCTACTTCGTCCAGTTTGGCCCGCCGCCGGCTGGGTATACGATCACAGCGACTGATCAGGGGGCGGATGACGCTGCCGATAGCGATGCTGACCTCACCACTCGCCGTACCGCGCTGATCGATCTTGCGCCGGGCCAGAACGATCCCAATTGGGATATGGGGTTGTTCGTCTTCGCTACTATCGGCGATCGGGTCTGGAGCGATACGAACAATAACGGCATCCAAGATGCCGGCGAACCGGGAGTTGGTGGGGTGCAAGTGCGCCTCTACCGGCCCGGCAGCAGTGTGCCGGTGGCGACCACTACTACCAATAGTAGTGGCTTCTACACCTTTACCAATCTCATTCCCGCCGATTACTACGTTGAGTTTAGCCTGCCCAGCGGCTACCGCGCGAGCCCGCGTGATCAAGGATCGGATGATACGCTCGACAGCGACGCCGATCCGGTCACGCGCCAGACGATTGCGACCACGCTCGATCCGGGTGAGAATGATCCAACGTGGGATTTCGGCATTGTACCGACCGCCAGCATCGGCGATCGGGTCTGGCTCGATCTCAACGCCAACGGTATTCAAGATGCTAACGAGACGGCTGGTGTGCCCGGCGTGCAAGTCGTGCTCTACGACGGTGCAGGTAATGTACTCAATACCACCGTCACCGATGCTGATGGCTTCTACCGCTTTGATAATCTGTTGGCCGGCGATTACTACCTGCGCTTCGTCGTGCCCGCCAGCTTTATCGTCAGTCCGCAGGATCAGGGTGGGAACGATAATGCGGACTCGGACGTTGATCCAACGACCTTCCTGACGGCGCCGACGACCCTAAGCGCCGGTGAGAACGATCTGCGCTGGGATCTTGGTCTCTACCAGTTGGCCAGCATTGGCGACCGGGTGTGGCACGATGTCAATGGCAATGGCCGCCAAGACGGCGGCGAGCTCGGCGTGCCCAACGTGCCGGTGTCGCTCTACCAACCCGGCCCCGATGGCTTGGCTGGCACTGCTGATGATGTGCTGGTTAACAGTACGACCACCGATATTGATGGATTCTACCGCTTTGATAACTTGATGCCCGGCCGCTACTTCGTCCAGTTCGGTGCGGCTCCCGGCTACAGCTTGCTGAGCCCGCGCGACGCGGCTGCGGCGACCGACGAAACCGACAGCGATGTTGACGACAACCGGCGCACGCCGATCGTTGAGTTGGCGTCGAGTACGGCCAATCTCACCCTTGATATGGGTGTGCTCAACCCAGCCACCCTCGGCAACTACGTCTGGTTTGACGCTAATGTGAACGGGATTCAGGATAGTGGCGAAACCGGCGTGCAGGGTGTGACGGTCAGCTTGTACACCCTCAACGGCACGCTGGTGGCGACGCAGAATACCGATAACGACGGCCTCTACCTGTTTACGAACCTGCTGCCGGGTGAATACTACGTTGTCTTTAGCAATCTGCCCGCCAATCGCTCGTTCACCCGCCCTGATCAGGGCAGCGACGATGCGCTCGATAGCGATGCCAACCCGCTCGACGGGCGCACCGGCATCGTCCGGCTTGCTTCGGGTGAGACCAACCTGACCGTTGACGCCGGTATCTTCGAGACGATCACGGTCGGCGATCGGGTCTGGATCGACCGCAATGCGGATGGCATTCAAGATGCCGGCGAGACCGATGGCGTGCCCGGCGTGCGGGTCGAGTTGCTGCGTGACAGTGACGGCGCGGTGCTCGATGTGACCTACACCGATCTGAACGGTCTCTACCAGTTCACCAATCTCTTCCCCGGCACCTATCGCATCCGCTTCAGCGAGATTCCAGCCGGATACTTCCGCAGTCCGCAGGATCGCGGCACGGACGATCAGCTCGATAGCGACGCCAACATCAGCTTCGAGACGGCGCCGTTTACGCCGGTATCGGGCAATAATCCGCAGTACGACCTTGGTCTCTACCGGTTGGCGAGGATTGGCAACTTCGTTTGGGAAGACCGCAACGGCAACGGCCGCCAAGATGCCGGCGAACCGGCGATTCCCGGCGTGACGGTGACGCTGACCGGCACCACCGGCCCCGGCGATCCGGTGACGCTGTCGCAGACGACCGATGCGAACGGCTTCTATCTGTTCGATAATCTCGTGCCGGGTACGTACACCGTCAGCGTCACGGCGCCATCTGGCTATGTCTTCACCGCTGCCAATCAAGGTGACGATCTGGGTGACTCTGACGCCGATGATAGCGGTGTGATGGCTACCACCACGCTCGAATCGGGTGAAGAAGACTTGACGTGGGACGCCGGTCTCTACCGGCCAGCCAGCATCGGCAACTTTGTCTGGCGCGATACCAACGGCAATGGTCTGCAAGACGCCGGTGAAGCTGGAATTGATGGTGTTACTGTGACACTAACCGGAACGACCGGTGCAGGTGTGACGGTCAACCAGACCACGACCACTGCTGGCGGCGGCCTCTATAGCTTCACCAATCTTGCGCCGGGCACCTATCAGATTACCGTCACCGCGCCGGGCGGCGAACAGTTTACCTACCGCGACATTACCGCCGCCGAAGTAGCCGGCGCGACCGATGCCAACGATAGCGATGCTGATGCCAGCGGTGTAATGATCGCCACTACGCTGGAGTCGGGTGAGAATGATCTGACATGGGATGCCGGTCTGGTCATTCCGGCCAGTGTGGGCGATTTGGTCTGGGAAGACCTCAACGGCAACGGTGTGCAAGAGGCAGGCGAACCCGGCTTCCCAAATGTGACCGTTGCGCTGATTGGGGCTGGGCGCGACCGCACCTTCGGCACCGCCGACGATACGTTAGCGACGACGACTACCAATGGTAGCGGCAGCTACGGCTTTGCCGACCTGCAACCCGGCCTCTACCGTGTCCGCTTTACCCGCCCGGCTGGCTACGCCTTTACGGTGGGTGATGCGGCAGCAGCGACCGACGCGACCGACTCGGACGTGCCTGCCGGTGTGGCGGCGACCGCGACGACGATCACGATTGATCTAGAGTCGGGTGAGAATGATCCAACATGGGACGCTGGTCTCTACCAGCTCCTCTCGCTGGGCAACCGGGTGTGGGAGGATGTGAATAACAACGGCGTGCTTGATAGCGGCGAGAGCGGGCTCGATGGCGTGCAAGTCCGTCTCTACCGTGACCTCAACGGTGACGGTGATGTCAACGACTCCGGCGAGACGACACCGGTGGCGACCACGACGACCAGCAACGGCGGCTACTATCTGTTCAGTGGCTTAGAGCAAGGCGACTATCTGGTTGAGGTGGTCTTGCCGAGCGGCTATGTCTCGAGCACCGGCACGAACGGCAGCGCCAGCGGCCCCTACGAGCCGGCGCCCGATGCTGATGCCAACAGTACCGATAGTGATGACAACGGCACCCAGAGCGGCAGTGTCGTCCGCAGCTCGATTGTGCGCTTGCGGCCCAGCACCGAACCGACTGGCGAGACCGATCCGTTGCCCGCCGCGATCAGCGATCCGGCCCGCGACGAGAACAGCAACCTGACGGTTGACTTCGGTCTTTTCCGCCCGGCTAGCCTTGGCAATCTGGTCTGGTTCGACCGCGATGCCAACGGCGTGCAGAACGGCGGTGATGAGACGGGGATTAGTGGCGTGCAGGTGCGGCTCTACCGTGATGATGACGGCACCGCTGGCCCCAGCGCCGGCGATAGCCTCATCGCCGAGACTACGACCAATGCTTCTGGGATCTACGGCTTTAACTATCTGATCCCGGCGAATAACTACTATCTGGTCTTCGACCTGCCCACCGGGTATGTGCGCAGTCCGCGCGATCAGGGTAGCGATGATACGGCCGATAGCGATCCCGACCGGACGAGCGGCGCCACCGTGTTGATCACGCTGGTTGCTGGCCAGAATGACCAGAGGTGGGACGCCGGTCTCTACCAATTGGTTAACCTTGGCAATCAGGTCTGGAATGATGTCAACAACAACGGCCAGCTCGATGGCGGCGAAAGCGGCATTGATGGCGTGACCGTCAATCTCTACTACGACGCTAATCGCAACGGTGTGATCGATGGCGCAGAGAATACGCCGTTCGCAACTACCACCACCAGCGGTGGCGGGTTCTATGCCTTTGCCGACCTCGATCCGGGCAACTATCTGGTCGAGATTCCGGCCAGCAACTTCGCTGCCGGCGGGGTGCTGGGGCCGAGCGGCACTATGCCGGCCTTCCGTTCCAGCACTGGAACGAACGGTAGCCCGACTGGGCCGTTTGAGCCAGCACCCGATCCCGATAATAACGTCGATAACGACGACAACGGTACCACCGACGGCAGCGGCAATGTGCGCGCGGCCCTGATCACGCTGCGCTCGCAAGATGAGCCAACCAACGACGGTGACGGCAATAACGGTAACCTGACGGTTGACTTCGGCTTCTTCCGCCCGCTGGCGCTGGGCAACTTCGTCTGGCACGATTACAACAACAACCGTGCGGTTGATGCTGGCGAACCCGGCATCGATGGCGTGACGGTGCAGCTCTACCGCGATACCAACGGTAACGGCGTCTACGATGCCGGCACTGATGCGCTGGTAGCGACGACCACCACTGCCGGCGGCGGTTTCTACCGCTTTGACAACCTCGCTCCCGGCGACTACCTCGTCGTCATTCCGGGGAGCAACTTTGGCGCTAGCGGCGCGTTGCGCTTCTTCCGCAGCAGTGATGGCGGCAATGCCAACGACAGCACTGGCACGCCCGATCCCGATAACGACGTTGATAATGACGACAACGGCATCGGGCCGAATGTGGGAATTGTGACTGGTGCTACGAATCATCGGGTCGTCAGTAGAGCAGTCACGCTGAGCGTTGGTGGCGAGCCAACCGCTGAAGATGGCGACAGCAACACCAATCTGACGGTTGACTTCGGCTTCTATAGCTTAACCATTGGCAACCGGGTGTGGATCGATGCCAATAACAATGGCGTCGTGGATGCCGGCGAGTCTGGTGTTGCCAATAATACGCCGGTGCAGTTGCTCTACGATGCCAACGGCAATGGCGTGCTAGAGGGCGCCGAACTCACTACCGTTCTTGCCACCTTCAACACCAACAATGGCGGTCGCTACTTCTTCGGCGGTTTGCGTGATGGCGGCACCTACGCCATTCAGGTGGTTTCGGATGGGACGCTGGTGTCGAGTACGGGCATCAATGGCATGGCAGCCGGCCCCTATGAGCCGGGTCTCGATCCGGATACTGACACTGGTGATAACAACGACAACGGTACGGCGGTTGCCAGCAGCACCAATGTACGCAGCCCGGATTTCACGGTGCGGGTTGGGTCGATGCCTACTGGCGAGGCTGATACTGTCTTGCCGACTGGTATTACGAACCCGGCGATCGATGCTAACAGCAACCTGACCATTGACTTCGGCCTGTTCGACGAAGCCCAAATCGGCGATCGGGTCTGGCTCGATGTGAACGGCAACGGGTTGCAGGATGCCGGCGAAACCACCAACATCGCTGGGGTGACGATCACGATCTACGATGCCACGACCAACCAGCCGCTCGACGGCGATCCGGGGACGCCGGGCATCCAGCCGATTACACGCACCTCGACGGCGGCGGTGACGAGCTATCTCTTCGACCGCCTGATCGCCGGCTCCTACTATCTGGTCTTTAGCGACATTCCGGCGCAGTACGCGATTAGTCCGCTTGATCAGGGCGCTGATAATGCGGTCGACTCGGATGTCGATCCGGCAACCCTGCGCACGGCGACGATCACGCTCGGCGCAACCAATAACAACGACCTGACGTGGGATCTCGGTCTCTACCCGCGGCTCACGCTAGGCAATTTGGTCTGGTACGACAGCAACGACAACGGCGTGGTGGATAGCGGCGAGAACGGCATCCTCGGCGTGCGGGTCGAACTCTACCGCGATAGCAATGGCAACAGCCAGCCTGATGCCGGCGAGTTCGTTACCTTCACGACTACCGATGCCAGCGGCAACTACCTCTTCACCGGCCTTGAGCAGGGTGACTATATCGTGGTCATCCCAGAGAGCAATTTCGCGCTGGGCCAGCCGCTCTACCGCCACCGCTCGAGCACCGGCGCCAATGGCGCGGCGACCGGCCCCTATGAGCCGGCGCCCGATCCGGATAACAACGTTGACAATGATGACAATGGCACTGATGTGCCAACCGTTGGTGTCGTCAGCCGCCCGATCACACTTAACCCGTCGTTCGAGCCAACCACCGACGGCGATGACGCCAACGGCAACCTGACCCTCGACTTCGGCTTCTTCGAGCCGTTGACGCTGGGTAATCTGGTGTGGAACGACGTGAACAACAACGGTCTGTTCGAGACCGGTGAAACTGGCATCGATGGCGTGCGCGTCGAGTTGTACCTCGACAGCAACGACAACGGTCAGGTCGATGCGGGTGAGTTCGTTGCCTTCACTACCACGGCAGGCGGCGGCCTCTACACCTTCAGCGACTTGATCGAAGGCAACTACATTGTGCGCATCCCAGCCAGCCAGTTCGCGACGGGCCAACCGTTGGCCGGTTTCGTCTCGAGCACTGGCACGAACGGCAGCCCGATCGGGCCGTTTGAGCCGGCGCCCGATCCCGACAATAACGTCGATAACGACGATAACGGCACGACCGGCCCCGGCGGCAACGTCGATAGCCTGCCGATCACGCTTGCCCGCGGCACTGAGCCGGTGACTGACGGCGATGGCGACAACGGCAACTTGACGGTTGACTTCGGCTTCTTCCGCCATGCCCGCCTCGGCGACCGGGTCTGGCACGATGTGAACGCCAACGGTCTGCAAGAGAGCGGCGAGAGCGGTATTAGCAACGTGACTGTCGAGCTGTACAGCGCCGGCGCTGATGGTCAGATCGGCGGCGGTGACGATACGCTGGTAGCAACCACGACCACCGATGCCAGCGGGATCTACGGCTTCAGCCACTTGATCCCCGGTAACTACTATGTCCGCTTTGCCCTGCCCGCCGGCTACACCGATGTTAGCCCGCAAGATCAGGGTAGCGACAACGCGATCGACAGCGACGCCGATCCGGTCACCCGCCAGACGGTGGTGATCGCGCTGGCCGCCGGCGATAACGACCCAACGTGGGATATGGGTGTCTTCAACCGGGCCAGCGTCGGCAACTTCGTCTGGGAAGATCGCAACGGCAACGGGGTGCAAGATGCCGGCGAGCCGGGAATCCCCGGTGTGACCGTGACCCTCTACCGCGCGAGCGATGACTCGGTGGTAGCCGTTGACACGACCGATGGTGATGGCTTGTACAGCTTCACCGGTCTTTTGCCCGGCGAGTACTACGTGGTCTTTAGCAACCTGCCCAGCGGCTATGTCTTCACGGTGGCTGATCAAGGCAGTGATAACGCGGTTGATTCAGATGCCAGCCCGACGACTGGCCGCACTGCCAACTTCACGTTGGTCAGCGGCCAGAGCGACCAGACGTGGGACGCCGGTCTCTACCGGCCAGCCAGCCTTGGCGACCGGGTCTGGCACGATCTCAACGCGAATGGCGTACAGGAGAGCGGTGAGCTGGGGGTGGCTAGCGTAGGCGTTGCGCTCTTCAGCGTTGGCCCTGATGGTGTGGTTGGCGGCGGCGATGATGTGCTCATAGCCACGACCAGCACTGATGGCAATGGCAACTACAGCTTCAGCGGGTTGGCGCCGGGCCGCTACTATCTGCTCTTCAACCTGCCGGCCGGATTCAGCGCAATCAGCCCGCAGGATCAGGGTGGTGATGATACGATTGATAGCGATCCGAACCCGATCTCGCGCCAAACCACGGTGATCACGCTCAATTCGGGCGATAATGACCCGACGTGGGATATGGGTCTCTACAATCCTGCCAGCGTGGGCAATTTCGTCTGGGAAGATCTGAATGGCAACGGGGTGCAAGATGCCGGCGAGTCGGGAATTAGCGGCGTGACCGTGACGGTCTACCGCGCGAGCGACAACTCGGTGGCAGGGATCGCTACAACCGCGCTCGATGGCTCCTACAGCATTACCGGCCTCGTGCCCGGCGAGTACTACATCGTCTTCAGCAACCTGCCCAGCGGCTATGTCTTCACGGCGGCTGATCAGGGCAGTGATAACGCGGTCGATTCGGATGCCAACCCAACCACTGGTCGCACGGCCAACTTCATCTTGGTCAGCGGGCAGAGCGACCTGACGTGGGATGCCGGTCTCTACCGGCCAGCCAGCATTGGTAACTACGTCTGGGAAGACCTGAACGGCAACGGGGTGCAAGACACCGGTGAGCCGGGGGTGGCGAACGTGACGGTGACGCTGAGCGGCACGACTGGCGCAGGGGTGACGGTCAATCGCACCACCACCACCAACGGCGGTGGCCTCTACCTGTTCGACGGTTTGGCGCCGGGTACGTACACGGTGGCGGTGGCGCTGCCGAGCGGCTACGAGTTCACCGTGGCTAATCAGGGTGCGGATGATGCGGTGGATTCGGACGCCGATCCAACCACCGGCGCGATGAGCGCGACCGTGTTGGTGTCGGGCGAGGAAGACCTGACGTGGGACGCCGGTCTCTACCGGCCGGCCAGCATCGGCGATCGCGTGTGGCGTGACTCTAACGGCAATGGTGTGCAAGACGCCGGCGAGCTGGGGGTGGCGAATGTTGAAGTGCGGTTGAGCGGGACGACTGGTGCCGGTGTGTCAGTTAATCGCACCACCTTCACCGATAGCGATGGCCTCTACCGGTTCGACGGCCTTGCGCCGGGTGAATACGCCATCACCGTGATCGCGCCGCCCAACGACGCCTTCACCGTGCCCAATCAGGGTGGCGATGATACGCTCGACTCTGACGCAGACGCCAGTGGGGCGATGCCAAGCACGACGCTGACGTCGGGCGAGGAAGACCTCACGTGGGATGCGGGTCTGTTCGGCGCGGCCAGCATCGGCGACCGGGTGTGGGAAGACCTCAATGGCAACGGCATCCAAGATGCTGGCGAGCCGGGGGTGGCGAACGTGACGGTGACGCTGAGCGGGACGACCGGCGCGGGGGTGGCGGTCAACCGCAGCACCACTACCGATAGCAATGGCTTCTACCTGTTCGATGGTCTCGCACCGGGTACGTACACGGTGACGGTGGTGCAACCGAGCGGTTACGAGTTCACCGTGGCCAATCAAGGCACAGACGATGTGGACTCGGACGCCGATCCAACCACCGGCGCGATGAGCGCAACAATCTTGGTGTCGGGCGAGGAAGACCTGACGTGGGACGCGGGTCTCTACCGTCCAGCCAGCATTGGCAACTTCGTCTGGGAAGACCTGAACGGTGATGGCATCCAAGACGCCAGCGAGCCGGGGGTGGCGAACGTGACGGTGACGCTGAGCGGGACGACCGGCGCGGGAGTGGCGGTCAACCGCAGCACCACTACCGATAGCAACGGCTTCTACCTGTTCGATGGTCTCGCGCCGGGTACCTACACGGTGACGGTGGCGCGGCCAAGCGGCTACGAGTTCACTGCGGCCAATCAGGGAACAGACGATGCGGTGGATTCAGACGCCGATCCAACCACCGGCGCGATGAGCGCGACGATCTTGGTGTCGGGCGAGGAAGACCTGACGTGGGATGCCGGTCTCTACCAGCCGGCCAGCGTGGGCAACTTTGTCTGGCGCGATGTGAACGGTGACGGTGTGCAAGATGCTGGCGAACCCGGTATCGGCGGCGTCACTGTGACGCTGACCGGGGCCGGGCCGGATGGCGTGTTCGGCACGGCAGATGATGTCAGCCGCACCACGACCACCGATAGCAACGGTGAGTACCTCTTTGACAACCTGCCGCCGGGCAACTACCGGCTGACCTTTAGCGATATTCCGGCTGGATTGACCTTCAGCCCAGCCGATCAAGGCAGCGATGATACCGCTGATAGTGATGTCATCACGAGCGGCGGCGCTACCGGTGTCTTTGCCCTTGCCAGCGGCCAGAGCGATCTGTCGCGTGATGCCGGTCTGTATCCGTTGTTGAGCCTCGGCAATCTGGTCTGGGTCGATACCAACAACAACGGCATCGTGGACGGCAGCGAGAGCGGCGCGAGCAGCGTGCAAGTCCGGCTCTACCGCGACAGCAACGGCAATGGGGTGTGGGATGCGGCCGATCAACTGGTTGCCACCACGTGGACGGATAGCAATGGCAATTACCGCTTCACCGGCTTGCCGCAAGGCAACTACTTCGTGGTCTTGCCGGGATGGCAATTCGGCATCGACGGCTTCTGGTACGGCTACCGCAGCAGCACCGGCGCGTTCTCGCTGACGGCTGGGCCGTATGAGCCGGCGCCTGACGCCAATACCGATCTCGACAACGACGATAACGGTACGCGGCAGGCCGATGCTGACTCGGACTTCAACATCGTCAGCGGCCTGATCGAGCTGCGGCCTGATAGCGAGCCGGATACAGCCGTTGACGGCGACGGGCGCGACAGCAATCTGACCATCGACTTCGGCATCTTCCGGCCGGCGGTGGTGGGTGATCTGGTCTGGAGCGATCGCGACGGCAATGGCGTCCAAGACGCCGAGGAGCCGGGAGTGGCGAATGTGCGCGTCACCCTTTACTACGTTGGCGTTGACGGCATTGCCGGCACGGCTGACGACGTCGAGGTGGCGACGCAGCTCACCGATAGCAATGGCTTCTACGAGTTTACCGACCTGTTGCCGGGCGACTACTATCTGGTCTTCAGTGAATTGCCGGCGGGAGCGCGCTTCACCGCCGCCGATCAAGGCGCTGATGACACGCTCGACTCGGATGCCGACCCGGTCACTGGCGTGACTGCCGTCTTCTCGCTCGAGAGCGGCACGATCGCTTGGGATTGGGACGCCGGTCTGCTCCTGCCGGCCAGTGTGGGCAACCGTGTCTGGCTGGATGCCAACGGCAACGGCGTGCAAGACAGCGGTGAGCGCGGGATCGAAGGCGTCACCGTGCGCCTGACCGGTACTGACATTGACGGCAACCCGGTTGATCTGAGCACGATCACCGATAGCAACGGTGAATACCTCTTTGACAACTTGCCGCCGGGCAGCTACCGGCTGACCTTTAGCGATATTCCGGCTGGATTAACCTTCAGCCCGGCCGATCAAGGCGGCGATGATACCGCTGATAGTGATGTCATCACGAGCGGCGGTGAAACGGCGGTCTTTGACCTCGGCAGAGGTCAGAACGATCTGTCGCGTGATGCCGGTCTGTATCCGTTGTTGAGCCTCGGCAATCTGGTTTGGGTCGATGCGAACAACAACGGCGTGGTGGATAGCGGCGAGCGCGGGGCGAGCGGGGTGCAAGTGCGGCTCTACCGTGACAGCAACGGCAACGGGGTGTGGGATGCCGCCGATCAACTGGTTGCCACCACGTGGACGGATAGCAATGGCAATTACCGCTTTACCGGCTTGCCGCAAGGCAACTACTTCGTAGTCTTGCCGGGATGGCAATTCGGTATCGACGGCTTCTGGCCCGGCTACCGTAGCAGCACTGGCGACTTCTCGCTAACGGCTGGGCCATACGAGCCGGCGCCTGACGCCAACAACGATCGCGACAACGACGATAACGGCACACGGCAGGCGGATGCTGACTCGGACTTCAACATCGTCAGCGGCGTGATCGAGCTGCGGCCTGACAGCGAGCCAGATACAGCCGTTGATGGTGATGGGCGCGACAGCAATCTGACTATTGACTTCGGCATCTTCCAGCCGGCCAGCGTGGGCAACCGGGTCTGGAACGACCTCAACGCCAACGGCATTGCCGAGGCGGGTGAAGAGGGCGTCAGCGGGGTCACGGTCAGGTTGTATCGGTCTGACGGCACGCTGGTTGGCACGGTCGTGACCGGCGATGATGGCAGCTACCTATTCACCGACTTGCCGCCGGGGAGCTACTACATCGAGTTTGGTCTGCCGGATGGATGGGGATTTAGCCCGCAAGGACAGGGTAATGATAGCGGGCGTGACAGCGATGTTGACCCGAACACGCAACGCACGCAGGTCTTCACGCTCACCAGCGGCCAGAATGACCTCAGTTGGTGGGCAGGCATCCACCGCGCGCCGCCGACCGCGATCACGCTGCTCAGCTTCACCGCCGAGCGGCAGAGCAACGGTGTGCTGCTGCGCTGGGTGACGGGTAGCGAACGGGATACGCTCGGCTTCGTGATCTTGCGCAGTGCGAGCGGCAACCGGGCGGATGCGGTACAGATCGTGGCGACGCCGATCCCGGCGCAGGGCAGCGCGGGTGGTGGTGCGAACTACCAGTGGCTCGATCGCACGGCCCAGCCGAACGTGAGCTATCACTACTGGCTGGTCGAGATCGAAGCTGGCGGCAGCCGCAACGAGTTTGCCTTGCACAGTCCAGCGCTGCAATTCACGTATCGGGTGCTCGTGCCGATCATCCAGCGCTAACAGGCGATTGCAGCGTTCTTACCCGGTTGCCGCTTCTGATGAGGAGCGGCAACCGGTTTTTAGCAGCATACAGAGAAGCGAGGCCTGCCAAACCTCACCCGCTCGTTGTGCGACAAGAAGTGTTTTTCAGACAATTTTTTGACTTTCAAGCAAAAAAGTCATGCTAAAATTGGCGTATCATGATATAATAGGCAAACAAGATCAAAAAGTCTTATCTTGGCGTATCATCACTTGCTACCGGAAGACGCAATCACCTCGCTGAGGCAGAGGACAGACACGAGCGACTGTAACCGCTGGAGATCATCGCAGGGTGGAGGACTCATCTCCTGTCTGTGCAGGCATACCTCTTTCGGTATCGTCCAATCTGAGCTTGACGAGTATTCGCACAGGAGCCGGCGCTATGTATATTCGCTGGGTTGTGCGGCGGCACAAAAACGCTGAAATTGCCAATACCAATTTCTATGACGCCTACCTTGTCGAGAGCTACCGTGACGAACGGGGTCAGCCGCGGCAACGCACGATTGCCTATCTCGGCAATATTCGCCAGATCGCAGGGGAATTTCCGACGATTGAGCGTGAGCTGTTTTTATTGCGCGCAGATCGCATACTTGAGACCTTGCCAGAGTTAACCGAAAGCGACCGGCAAGAGGTACGGGAAGCGTTGCGGCGCAAGGTGCCGCCATTAAATCGCGATGAAGTCGTCCGGGGGTTTACGGCCAACTTAAGCTGGTACCGGCAGTGGTGGGAACAGAATGGCCAACCGCTCAGTGATGAGGAAGTGCTCAGTATTGTACGGGCAACGCAGGGTAAGGTCGGTCCGATCTAAGCTATACCTAGACCTAAAATAAACAATTTTGTCATGCCACTGGTAATAGCTCCGTGGTAGGATATAACCATGGAGCAAAATACTGTGTTAATCGTTGACGACGATGAGCAGATGCGCGCGCTGCTCATCGAAACTATAGCCCCCTTCAACCTCCGTCTGCTAACTGCGCAGCGCGGGGATCAGGCGTTACAATTGGCCAGACAGTATCACCCTGATCTGATCCTACTCGACGTCATGATGCCGGATGTTGACGGCTTTGAAGTATGCCGATTGTTGCGCGATGATCCGATGTTAGCCCAGATTCCGATTGTTATGATCACCGCCTTGAATGATCGCGAAGCAAAAATACGCGGTTTCGAGGCTGGCGCGGATGAATTTATTACCAAACCGTTTGATCTCGGTGAATTGCAAGCGCGGATTAACACCTTATTGCGCTTGAATCGATACCGCCGGCTCTTGCAAGAGCAAGCGCGCGTGAATGCCGAACGAGCGCGGTTTGAGTGGGTGGTCGAGACATCGGATAACGCGTACCTCATTCTTGACCAGCAGGACCGGATCACCTACGCCAATCCCCGCGCTCGGGCATACCTTGGCTTGACGGCTGACGAGCAGCCGAGCCGGACCTTCCGTGAGCTAGCTGCGCAGCGATACCAGTTGGTGCCATCCGAGGCATGGGAGCAGTGGCCGGCCCCGGCTGATCTCCAGTGCTTCTTAGTGCATCCTGAAACGCTGCACAGTTCTGAACAGTGGCTCAAAGTTGAGCCGGCAGTCGTCCATCCGGCTGACGATCAAATTGTTGTGACCATCCGTGATTTGACGCAACAAATCACGGCTCAACGCGATATGTGGACGTTTCATACCGCGATCTCGCATAAACTGCGCACGCCGCTGGTCAGTATTATTGGCGGCTTGAATATTTTGCACGACAATATGGATCAGCTTGATCGCTCGATTGCGCGGAACATTGCGGCGATTGCCCTCAGCGGCGCGCACCGGCTGCAAAGCGAGATTGATGATATTTTGCTGTATGTGCGCAGTCCCGGTGATGCCCATTACCTTGATACATGCACGGTGTTTGAACTGCCCGCCATGATCGCTGCGATCAGCCAAGAATTGGGCATGCAAACCGTCAGCCTCAATCTTGACCCCGCGCTCGATGCGCGGCGGTTGCGGATTTCGCGGCGTAGCCTTGAAACGGTATTGCGGGAATTGTGCGAAAATGCAAAGAAATTTCACCCCCAACGCAACCCGGCGGTGATGGTGCGCGTTGATGCTGATCTGGTTCGTGATCAGGTGCGGTTGTTGGTTTGCGATGATGGAATCCATTTGCCGCCCGAACAACTGCGCAAGATTTGGCAGCCGTACTATCAGGCCGAGCGTAGCTTTACCGGGCAGGTTGAAGGGATGGGGCTGGGGTTGGCG
The DNA here is from genome assembly GCA_030550625.1 of Chloroflexota bacterium. Lineage (GTDB taxonomy): Bacteria > Chloroflexota > Chloroflexia > Chloroflexales > Chloroflexaceae > Chloroflexus. The sequence goes on from JAUQOZ010000211.1 coordinate 28,036, forward strand.
CAGGTGGCGCGGATCGTATTGGCGGTTGGCGGCAGCTACCAGATTCATAATCGCCCTGATCGGCCCGGCATCTGTGTCGAAATCCGCATTCCCTTTGCGGAAGAACAGGCGCGTGGCGTTGTGATCGGTGCGGGTGAACGCTGAGTTGACGCTTATCAGCTCTTCTGCTACTCTGTGAAGCCGGTTAAGCGCAGAGAAGGAGCCAGAGCTTGCGGATTGCAATCACCGGAGCACATGGGCAATTAGGGCAGGCTGTGATGGCCGCGCTCGCCGATCAACACGATCTGGTGCCGTTGGGGCATGGCCAGCTTGAGTTGGCTGATCCGGCAACTGTCGATCAGATTGCGGCCACCGGCGCCGAGGTGGTGATTCACGCTGCCGCCTACACCAATGTAGATGGGTGCGCGCGCGATCCATTGCTGGCTTATCGGGTCAATGGCTTGGGTACGCGCTATGTGGCCCTTGGCTGTCGCCGGATTAATGCGGTGCTGGTCTATATCAGCACCAACGAGGTGTTTGCCGGTGATGGCCGGCGGCCCTATTTCGAGCACGATCCCACCGGCCCGATCAATCCGTATGGCCAGAGCAAGTTGGCCGGCGAGCACGCCGTGCGGGAGCTGTGGCCGCGCCATTTCATCGTGCGAGTGGCATGGCTGTTTGGCGGCGAACGCAATTTTGTCCGCACGGTGTTGCGGCTAGCGGCCAATCCGCCGGCGGGAGGGTTGCGGATGGTGGCTGACGAGATCGGCAGCCCCACGTACGCGCCTGATGTGGCGGCGGGTTTGGCGCGGTTGATCACGACCGATTACTACGGCACCTATCACTTTGTCAACGATGGCATGTGCTCACGCTATGAGTTTGCGGCTGAAATCCTGCGCCGCGCCGGTATTGACACCCCGCTTCACCCTATCCGTTTGCGCGATTTTCAACGCGATAGCACGCCGCCGCCCTATACGCCGCTGGCCAATGTGGCCGGTGCAGCGTTAGGCATTACCTTCCGTCCGTGGCAAGAGGCGCTCGAAGCCTATCTTGCCCGCTTGCGCCGCGAAGCGTCATTGCCATGATTGATGTGATTGTGCCCAATTACAATGGCAGCGCGTTGCTGCCGGTGTGTCTTGACTCGTTGCGCGCGCAGACCCGGCGTGATTTTGTGGTGACGGTGGTTGATGACGCCAGTACCGACGACTCGGTTGAGTTGGTGCGGGCGCGCTACCCAGAAATGCGGGTGTTGGCCTTGGCGCAGAACCGCGGGTTTGCAGCGGCGGTGAATGCAGCGATAGCAGCGACCGATCGCCCTTTTGTGGTTTTGCTCAACAACGATACCGAAGCTGACCCTAAGTGGTTAGAGGCGCTGATCGGCGCGCTCGAACGCTGGCCGCAGTTTGCTTTTGCCGCCGCGAAGCTGCGTCTGTTCGACCGGCGCGAGGTGTTGCATTCGGCAGGTGATTTCTATCGCTTGAACGGCGAACCGGGCAATCGCGGCGTATGGGAAGTCGATCGCGGCCAATATGATGCTTACACCGAGGTGTTCGGGCCATGCGCCGGCGCAGCCGCTTACCGGCGCAGCGCACTAGAACTGCTGGCCGAAGATGGTAACGTCTTTGACGAAGAATTGGTAATGTACTGCGAGGATGTCGATCTCAACTTGCGCGCGCGGCGCAAAGGTCTGCGTACTATCTTTGTCCCCACCGCAGTCGTCTACCACCGGCTGAGCGCCAGCGGTGGCGGCGCTTTGGCCAGTTATTATTGCGGGCGCAATTTTCCGCTCGTCTGGGTGAAAAATATGCCGCCGCCGCTGGCGCGCCGCTATTGGCCGGCGCTCGTGATCTCGCAGGTGCGTTTCGCCCTGCACAGCTTGTTGCATGTTCGCGAACCAGCCGCGCGGGCGCGGCTGCGCGGCCAATTGGCTGGTTTGCGCGAGTTGCCGCGCTTTCTGTCACGCCGTTCCGCATTACCCGAAGAAACAGCGCCGGTCGTCGCCGCATTGGCGCTTGGCCAGCCACCTACGCAGAGTGCATCATGACCAACGAACCATTCCTGTCCATTGTGATCCCAGCGTACAACGAAGAGCGGCGCTTGCCAGCAACGCTCGCTGCAATTATGACCTTTCTCGCCGCCGAGCCATACGCCAGCGAAGTGATCGTTGTCGATGATGGCAGCGAGGATCGCACCGCCGAGATTGCCGCTGCCTTCCCCGGTGTCACCGTGTTGCGCTGCGATCATCGTGGCAAAGGGTTTGCGGTGCGCGCGGGGGCGCTGGCAGCGCGTGGTTCGATCATTTTGCTGTGTGATGCTGATTTAGCGGTGCCGATCGAGGAATGGCCGCGATTGCGCGCTGCGATCGAGGCCGGCTATCCGATTGCGATTGGGTCGCGCGAGGGGGTTGGCGCGACCCGCGAGGGTGAACCGTGGTATCGGCATGTGATGGGCCGGGTGTTCAATTGGATCATTCGCCTCGTGGCCCTGCGGGGTATCAACGATACCCAGTGCGGCTTCAAGGCGTTGCGCCGTGAAGTGGCCCGCGATCTCTTTCGCCGGGTGCGCATTTATGGCGATGATGCGCCGGTCGTGCGCGGCGCCGCTGTGACTGCGTATGATGTCGAATTGCTCTTCCTTGCCCAACGCCGCGGCTATCCAATCGCCGAGATTCCGGTGACGTGGCGCTACGGCGCGGAAACCAAAGTTAATCCGCTACGCGACTCGTGGCGCAACCTGCGCGATGTGCTACGGGTGCGCTGGAATGATCTCCGTGGCCGGTATGATGTCACATCCGCCCCGGTAGAGGAGGTTGCTCCCCGATGACTCCTAGCCAACGTGCGCATTTGCGCCGCCTCGCCCATGCGTTGCCGGTCACGGTGATGATCGGCAAGCATGGCCTGACCGAAAACATTCTGTCGAAGGTCGAGCAAGAACTTGATGCCCACGAGTTGATCAAAGTGCGGTTTCTCGACTACAAAGATATGAAAGAGGAGTTGGTCGAGACGATAGTGGCGACGACCGGGGCGATGTTGGTGGCAATTATCGGCCACACGGCGATCCTCTACCGCCAGCACCGCGATCCGGCACAGAGGAAGATCCACGTATGAATACGAAAGCCTTGCAACGCGGGTTCTGGCTCTCGTTCTGGTCGGTAGTGACCATTATGACGGTGCGCGGCGCGATCATTCCGGCGCGGCTGCGCAATCTGCGGATTACCAGCCTCAGCGGGATCGGGCCGGTGTATGCGACCGTGAGTTGGGGCTACAGCGCCGGCAGCCGGCCGGTCAATGTGATCTTTGATCTGCAATTTGCCGGTGGCGCCACCGGCAGCGTCACCGTTGACGGCGAGGCGCTCGAGGCTGAGGTGCCGTTGATTGGAACGGCGCGGGCCGGTGAGGCGTATACCATCACGGCGACGTTGGTCTACCGCCGGTTGGGTTGGACGTTCACCCGCCAGATGCAGGCGTCGGGTCAGGTTGGGTAGCTTGCGCTTCTAGTTCGGCGATGCGGGCCCGCACTTCGGCGGCGAGCCGCTGCAATTCACGATTGACCACGTACTGCCATTCGGCGGCTTCGTGGTCTTCGAGTGCGCCGCCGCCGTACTTCAATTCCATCGCCAAATGCCAACCTTTGCGTTCGGCAAACTTCTCTAATTCGGCGCACCGGCTCGGCGGCCAACGCCGGCGGATAAATTGGCGAAACGCGCGTTCCATCCGCCCTGATCCATCGGGATTTAGTGATGGCAGGGGGAAAAACGGCTCTTTATCGCGCGGATCGGGGGCGGCTGCTTTGCTGAAGTAGAGGGTGCGCTGGGTAATCGAGTAGCGCCACTCGCCATCGCCATGGTAATTGCCGGGGTTGTTGGCAATAGCGCCGGTCAGCATGCGATCGGTGATGGTCATCGTTGCACCTATTCGATAAAAACCGATCTTACGACAGTAACTTGTTCTATACAGCATAGCACAGAGCAGGCGAAGAGACAACTCGTTGGGGAGTAGGGATTAGGGATTGGGGAAGAAGATGTGTAGTGCCGGACGTTGCGGCAGCGTACAGCGATCAACGGTGGTGCTCGACCGCATCTTCTGTCCACTCCTTAACTCACGAGCGGGAGCCATTCACTCAGGTATGTGTTCCGCCGCTGCGGGAGATTGCTTTGGGCGCTGCGCGCCCTCGCAATGACACATGGGTGACGCCCCCTCGGCGCCTTCGGCGAAGAGCATGATAGCATCCTCATCATCGCTCCCATTGGCG
>JAUQOZ010000289.1:0-712 GCA_030550625.1 Chloroflexota bacterium
ATGAGCGGGCTGAAGGGGCGCAATACAGTAACTTGGGCAACCTCTGTCTCATGATAGGTCGCTATCGCGAGGCAATCAATGTTTTTACTCGTCACCTGACGATTGCGCGTAAGATCGGGGATCAGCGCGGCGAGGGGATTGCACTCGGCAATTTGGCTTTAGCGTACAATAGCTGTCGCGATTTCCAGCAGGGCGTTATCTATGCCACCGAAGCGCTGCTGGTGCTGCGCCGCATCGGTGATCGACGCTCTGAGGGCAATGCTCTGACGAATTTGGGCAATGCCTATTTAGGGTTAGGCGACTTCTCGCAAGCAATTACCTGCTTTGAGCAACAACTTATGATTGCCCAAGAAGTGGGCGATCTGCGTGGCGCTAGCGCGGCGCTAGGAAGTCTTGGCGTAGCCTACAAGCGGTTGGCCAATATAGAGCGGGCGATTGAGTGCTATACGCAAGCTCTAGCTATTGATCGGCAGATCGGCGATCGTTCAGCTGAGGCCACCGATAGCTGGAACTTAGGGCTGTTGTACGAGCAGCAGGGCGATCTCCATCGCGCTATTGAATGTATCCAAGTGTCCGTCGCATTTGCTCAGTCCATCAACCATCCCGATGCTGAACGGGATGCACGATGGTTGGAAGCATTGCGACAACGATTGCAGGCGAGCGAATCCTAAACAGTTGAGATCGCTTTATGAGACCACAACTTTGAGTTCAT
>JAUQOZ010000289.1:722-6753 GCA_030550625.1 Chloroflexota bacterium
GTAAGCGGCGGGCTATGATGCGCGAGCGCTGCGCTGGCTCGCAGCGTGAGGGCTAGGCCCATTCAATAGGACACAGATAAACACGGATGGAACGGATTTCCACCGTTCTGCGTTACTGAAAAGCCGTGTCTATCCGTAACATCCGGGTGTATGCTTGTCCTATTCAAACGCGGTCGGATGCGGAGCCACCTTCCTTCCGGTTAGCGTCCTGCACCCGCGCCATTGCCGTGATATACTTTTTGCATACCTTTTTCGCGTGATTTGCATGGGACAACGCCATGAACATCTTTACGCTCCGTGACCGGTTGATTGGCGAGTATCGCGATTACACCAGCAGCTTCTACCAGATCCGCGATGCGCGGATCCGCCAGACGGTCGAGGACGCGATCGCCGATGGGTTGCTCTGGCCGGATGCGCTGATCCAACTCAACCCGGCCTTTCAGCCGGGGGCGTGGATCGACGAGCTGGTAGCTGAGGGGGTGTTGCATCCCACCTGTGGCCAGATCTTCCGTCGCCACAAGGATCGCGGCTCCGGCGAACCGTTGCGCTTGCATACCCATCAAGAAGCCGCGGTGCGCACGGCCCGCGCCGGCCATCATTACGTCCTCACCACCGGCACCGGTTCCGGCAAAAGTCTGTCCTACATTGTTCCGATCGTGGATCACGTGCTGCGGCGCGGCTCGGGCAACGGCATTCAGGCGATCATCGTCTACCCGATGAACGCGCTGGCCAATAGCCAGTACGGCGAGCTGGAGAAGTTTCTCTGCGCCGGCTTTCCCGATGGGCGCGGCCCAGTCACCTTTGCCCGCTATACCGGCCAAGAGGATGATGCCACGCGCCAAGCGATCATTGCCAACCCGCCCGATATTCTGCTCACCAACTATGTGATGCTCGAACTCATCTTGACCCGCCCGCTCGAACGCCAGTTGGTGGCGCAGGCGCAGGGGCTGCGGTTTCTGGTCTTTGATGAGCTGCATACCTACCGTGGCCGCCAAGGGGCGGATGTGGCGCTGCTGATCCGGCGGGTGCAGGATCGGCTCGCGTCCGCGCAGCTCCAGATGGTCGGCACCTCGGCGACGCTGGCCGGCGCGGGGACGTTTGCCGAGCAGCAGGCGGAAGTGGCGAAGGTGGCGTCGCAGATCTTCGGCGTCACAGTTGCGCCGGAGCAGGTGATTGGCGAGACGCTCCGCCGGATCACGCCAGAGCGGCGGGTGGACGACCCGGCATTTCTGGCCGCGCTGCGCGACCGCCTCCGCGCGCCTGTCGCCGCGCCGCCCACCACCTTCGCCGCGTTTACCGCCGACCCGCTCGCGAGCTGGATCGAAAGCGCGTTTGGCGTGCGCGCCGAACCCGGCAGCGGGCGCTTGGTACGCGCGCAGCCGCGCAGCATCACCGGCGCGGCGCAGGAGCTGCACGCGCTCACCGGCGCGCCGCTGGCAGATTGCGCCACCGCCATCCAAACCACGCTGCTCGGCGGCTATGCCTGCGAACCCGACCCCGCCACCGGCATGCGCCCGTTTGCCTTTCGCCTCCACCAGTTCATCAGTCGCGGCGATACCGTCTACGCCTCGCTCGAACCGGAAGACCGCCGCTTTATTACCGTCCACGGCCAGCAGTTTGTCCCCAGTGCGCGTGACAAACGGCTGTTTCCGCTTGCGTTCTGCCGCGAGTGCGGGCAAGAGTACTATCTCGTCTTCCGCGTGCGCGACAGCCAGACCGGACGGGAGGTGGTCGTGCCGCGCTTGCCGGATGAGACGAGTGATGGCGATGAGCAGAGCGAGCGCGTGGCTGGCTATCTCTACCTCAGCAGTGATGCGCCGTGGCCGGATGAGTGGGACGCGCAGCTCGACCGGCTGCCCGACGAATGGCTGGAAGAGACTCCCGCCGGCGATCTGCGGGTGCGCAAAGACCAGCGCAAGTTTGTGCCAGAGCAGATGATCGTGACGCCTGCCGGTGAAGCCGGTGGCGGTACGCTCACCTGCCACTACGTGCCGGCGCCGTTCCGCTTCTGCTTGCGCTGCGGCGTCTCGTATCAACCTCGGATCGGCGAGTTTGCCAAGCTGAGCACCCTCAGCTCGGAAGGGCGCAGCACGGCGACCACGATTCTCAATCTCGCCGCCATTCACGCCCTCCGCGAGTCGGAGCTGCCGCGCCGGGCGCAGAAGGTGCTGAGCTTTACCGATAATCGCCAAGACGCGGCGCTGCAAGCCGGTCACTTCAACGATTTTGTCGAGATTGGCGTGCTGCGCGGCGCGATCTATGCGGCGGCCCAGCGCGCTGGGCCGCAGGGAATGCGCTTCGATGAGTTAACCCAACAGGTGTTCGAGGCGCTCAGCCTGCCGTTTGCGGCCTACGCCGCCAATCCGCAGGCCCGCTTCCAAGCTGAGCGCGACACCAAGCAAGCCCTCCGCAACGTGTTGGGCTATCGCATCTATCGCGATCTCAAGCGTGGCTGGCGGATTACCTCGCCCAACCTTGAACAGTGCGGCTTGCTGGAGATTTCCTACGAGTCGCTCGACGAGCTGTGTGCTGCCGATGATATCTGGCAAGCGACGCATCCGGCCCTCGCTAGCGCGTCACCGGCGACCCGCCAGTACGTGGCGCGGACGCTGCTCGATGTGATGCGGCGCGAGTTGGCGATTCAGGTCGAATATCTCGACTCGACGTATCACGAGCGGCTGCGCCAAGCCAGCAACCAATACCTGATCGCGCCGTGGGCGCTCGATGAAGACGAGCAGATGGAGCATGCCGCCGTGCTCTATCCGCGGTCGCGCGGCCCGAACGACTACGGCGGCCATCTCTACCTCTCGGCCCGCTCAAGCTTTGGTCGCTTCCTTCGCCGGCGCGCCACCTTTCCTGAGTACAGCGAACGCATCCGTCTTGCCGATACCGAGGTGATCATCCGCCAGCTCCTTGAGGCGCTCGTAATCGCGGGATTGGCGGCGGTGGTGGATCACCCCCGCACGCCGCGCGACGTGCCGGGCTATCAGCTCAAGGCGTCCGGCATGCGCTGGCTGGCCGGCGATGGGACACGCCCCTTCCGCGACCCCATCCGTATGCCCAACGAGTCGCACGACGGCGGGCGCACCAATCCGTTCTTCGTCCGCTTTTACCGCGAGGTGGCGAAGAAGCTGACCGGCATCGAAGCCCGCGAACATACCGCGCAAGTGCCGGCAGCGGATCGCCAAGCGCGCGAACAGGCCTTCCGCGAGGGGACATTGCCCATCCTCTACTGTTCGCCGACCATGGAGCTGGGGGTGGATATTGCCGAACTGAATGTGGTCTACTTGCGCAATGTGCCGCCGACCCCCGCCAACTATGCCCAGCGCAGCGGACGGGCCGGGCGCAGCGGCCAACCGGCGCTGGTCATGACCTACTGCTCAACCGGCAGCCCGCACGACCAGTATTTCTTCCGGCGGCCCGAACGGATGGTGGCCGGCGCAGTGACGCCGCCGCGCCTCGATCTCGCCAACCAAGACTTGCTCCGCGCCCACGTCCACGCCATCTGGCTGGCCGAAGCGGGCCTCAGTCTCGGTGTGTCCTTGCGTGATGTGCTCGATGTTGCCGGTGACAATCCCTCGTTAGATCTGCAACCGCACGTTGCGGCGGCGTTGGCCGACCCCGGCGCGCGCCAGCGCACCCGCGCCCGCGCCGAGCAGGTGCTCGCCTCGCTCCGTCCGGCCTTGCAAACGGTAGGGTGGTTTCACGACGGCTGGCTCGATCAGGTCATCGCGCAGATCCCGGCGGCATTCAACCGCGCCTGTGACCGCTGGCGCAGCTTGTACCGGTCGGCGCTGACCCAAGCGGCGGCCCAAGATCGGATCATCCGCGATGCGTCGCGCAGCGCTGGCGACAAAGATCAAGCCGGGCGGCTGCGCGCCGAGGCCGAACAGCAACTCAAGCTGCTCACCGCGGTTGATGATCTGCTCCAATCCGACTTCTACAGCTATCGCTACTTCGCCAGCGAAGGCTTCTTGCCCGGCTACAACTTCCCGCGCCTGCCGTTGTCGGCCTATATTCCCGCTCGCCGCACCCGCCAGCGCGATCGCGATGAATTTCTCTCCCGCCCGCGCTTTTTGGCGATTACCGAGTTTGGCCCGCGCGCGATCGTCTACCACGAAGGGTCGCGCTACATCATCAACAAGGTCATTATGCCCCCCGCCAGCGAAGATGAGCCGCTGACCAGCGAGGCCAAGCGGTGCGCGCAGTGCGGCTATCTCCATCCACGCACCAGCGCCGGCGATCCCGATCGCTGCCACCATTGCGGTGAACTGCTTGATCCGCCGTTCCGCAGCTTGTTCCGCTTGCAGAACGTCGCGACCAAACGGCGCGACCAAATTACCTCTGATGAAGAAGAGCGCATGCGGATCGGCTATGAGGTGATCACCGGCGTGCGCTTTGCCGAGAGCGGCCAACGCGGTGAAGCCAAGCGGGTCGCGACCGTCATGCGCGGCGACACCCCGCTGGCTCGCCTCACGTATGGCCACAACGCGACCATCTGGCGGATCAACCTCGGCTGGAAGCGGCGCAAGGTCAAGGAACAACACGGCTTTCTGCTCGATATCGAGCGCGGCTATTGGGAAAAGCATGACCGGGCGGATACCAGCGATGATCCGATCTCCGAGCGCGTCCGGCGCGTGATCCCGTATGTTGAAGATTACCGCAACTGCCTGCTCGTCCAACCGGCGGCGCCGCTCTCGCTGGCGGCAATGGCATCGTTGCAAGCCGCCCTCAAGCATGCCATGCAGGCCGTCTTCCACCTCGAAGATAACGAACTCGCGGTTGACCCGCTGCCGTCCGAGGCGGATCGCCGGCTGCTCCTCTTCTACGAGGCTGCCGAAGGCGGAGCCGGCGTGCTCAGCCGCCTGCTCGACGAACCCGATGCGTTGGCCCGTGTCGCCCAAGAGGCGCTGCGCATCTGCCATTTCGACCCCGCAACCGGCGCCGACCTCCGGCGCGCGCCCCGCTCCCGCGAGGATTGTGAAGCGGCCTGCTACGACTGTCTGCTCAGCTACACCAACCAGCGCGACCATGCCATCCTCGACCGGCAGGCCATCCGCGCGGTGTTGCTCGATCTGACGCAGAGCCGGGTTGACGCCGCACCAGCGGCCCGCAGCCGCGCCGACCATCTCGACGCGCTGCTGCGCCAAGCCGGTTCCGACCTCGAACGGCAGTGGCTGCGCTTCCTCGCCGAACGCGGGTTGCGCTTGCCGTCGCACGCCCAATCCCTGATCGCGGACTGCCAAACCCGGCCCGATTTCGTCTATCGTGACGAGCAGGTCGCGGTGTACATTGACGGCCCCCACCACCTGTTCCCCGAACGGGCCGCCCGCGACGCTGCGCAACAAGCATGCCTTGAAGATATGGGGTATACCGTCATCCGCTTCGGCCACACCGACGACTGGGACGCCATCATCACCCAGTACCCGTATGTGTTTGGCCGCCCGGCGGCGCCGTAGCACCGTGGCTGTCCGGCGCCGCAAAGGGCGCAGTGTAGAGCCGGACGGCTGTCCGGCGCCGCAGAGGGCGCACAGGTTGGTTGGGGTGGCGAGGAGGAAGGTAGGACGTATCGTTCCTCCTGCCTATTCCCCACTCCCTATCTCCCTCCTCTCACCCTCACCCCCATCCCCTCTCCCACTGGCGTGGGCGAGGGGCGCTGCTGCGTTCCGCTCCACAGTGCCTGTCGCGATGACCCAGCGGCTCCCCCTCTCCCGCCGACAGGGGGGAGAGGGGGCCGGGGGGTGAGGGCGTCAACGCAACGCCGCAAAGTGAGCCAAGGCGCAAAGACTTCAAACGCAAAGACGCAGAGGACGCCAAGGACGCAAAGGGTGTTTGGGATGGGGAGAAGGAAGGTAGGTATCGTTCCTCCTGCCTATGCCCACCTCCCTATCTCCCTCCTCCCACCCTCACCCCCAACCCCTCTCCCACTGGCGTGGGCGAGGGGCGCTGCTGCGTTCCGCTCCACAGTGCCGGTCGCGACGACCCAGCGGCTCCCCCTCTCCCGCCGACAGGGGGGGGAGGGGGCGGGGGG
>JAUQOZ010000196.1 GCA_030550625.1 Chloroflexota bacterium
TCTGCCGGGCAATCTCGTGCAGTACCCACGCTCCAATCGCAACAATTAACCCCGTCTCTTCAGCGATGGGGATGAAACGCGCCGGCGAGACCATGCCAAGCTCAGCATTCTGCCAGCGGATCAAGGCTTCAAAACCAACCAGTTTTCCGGCTCGATCGACTTTCGGTTGATAGTGCAACAACAACTCATTGCGCTCAATCGCCCGCCGCAGCAGCGTCTCGATCTGCAATTGCTCGATCGATGTGCTCGTAATAGCTGCGTCGAAGAACTGAAAACTATTACGCAGAGTGCCTTTGGCGCGATACATCGCCATATCCGCCGCTCGTTGCAGCGTAATCACATCGGTGCCATCGATCGGGTACAGGCTCGCACCAATACTGGCACTGACAAAAATTTCATGCCCATTAATAAAAAATGGGTGCTCAAGCGCTTCGTGCAAGCGGCGGGCAATGGCAGTGACTTGCTGCGGCGAATTGATCTCAGGCAACGCCAACAGAAACTCATCACCGCCATGGCGGGCAAGCGTATCGGTCGCTCTCACGCACAATTCAAACCGGCGCGCCACCTGTATCAATAAGAGGTCGCCGATCGCATGGCCCAGCGTGTCATTCACCTGCTTGAAGCGGTCGAGATCGATAAAGAGCACCGCCACCAGCGTATTATTACGACGCGCATGCTCGATGGCATGCTGCAAGCGATCTTCAAACAACAAACGGTTCGGCAAGCCGGTCAACGCATCGTGATGGGCTTGGTACGCTAATTTGTGCAGCGTCGCATGTTGTTCGAGCGCAATGGTCGTCAATTGTTCGATGTGATCGAGCAGTTGTTGTTCTTCTAAGGCCAGCGACGCATCACTTTGCCGGCAAAGCAATAGCCACCCATCAGCCGGATCGCGATTGGTGCGCAAGACGATCAACCAACTGCGGCTAATGACTTGCATCTGAATGAGTGACTGAATCTTCTGCCAATACGGCGAATCAGATTCAAACTCGCTGATCCGCTGATTACGGTACGGCAACCGGGTCAGTAATTCACTTGCCCACTGATCTAAGTGCGGCAGATCATCATGCAAAATGTAACGGTTGTAGCTAGCAAAAACTGCCGCTGAACGCACCACATACGCCGCATAGACTAAATCCGTCATCTGCTCGCCGAGCAACTGCAACATCTCGCGGATAATCGTTCTCAGATCGTACTGGCGGGCGATCAACTCGAGCACCCGCCGGCGCGCCAGACTGATCTGCTCGGCTTGGTGGCGGGCCGATACATCTTCCAGCACCATCACAACGCGCACTCGCTCGCTAGCCCCAAACCGCACTGCACGCACCGCCAGCCAGCAGCGATCATTCGTGACCGCGGCAAACTCCCCTTCATAACGTTCCAGTTCGCTGGCCAGCAATTGCTCGATCGCCGCTGCGACCACCACTGCCGGGCCAACCCCAAGCTGGCAAGCGGCCAGAAACGATGCCCCGACCGTGCAATCGATCGCTTCCACCCCCAATAACGGCCCTAGTTGCAACCAACGTACATTAGCGGCCAAAACTTGCCCATACCGGTCAAGAATCGCAATTGCCGACGGCAGGGCATCGAGCGCCGAATGGAGCAATTGCTGGGTTTCGATCAGCAACTGCTCAGCCTGCTTACGCTCGGTAATATCGTGGAGCAGCGCCAACATTGCCGGCGAGCCATCCCATTCAATTGGCTCAACCCGCAAATCAACGATCACCACCGAGTGATCAGGGCGCACGATCTCAGCATCGACCGTCAGGCCCGGTTGAAGGGGAAAGCCAAATGGGCTGCCCTGCACCTGATCAGCACGCCGGCCAAACAGGCGCAGCGCAGCTTCATTGGCAAAAAGCACCGTACCGGCGAGATCGAGCACAAGCAGGGCATTGGTATTATTGGCCACGATTGCCTGCAACGATCGTTGGTCAGGATATGGCGCCGGACGATCAGCAGTGCTGTGTGGTTCGGAAGCAGAAGGATCGTGCTGCACTGTGGCAATCTCCCCCACACCCAGCCAGTGCCACTTGAACGTCGCAAGCTAATTGGTTGGCGCAGTATCTCTGGCGGGTTCGTCGCCCTCGTCATCGCGGAACATCGCACTCAGCCGGTCAATCTCGCTCGGCGCAATGTGGGTAAACTGCCCAGACAAGATGCCGGAGATATTGCGGAAGGGCCGGCCAATATGCATGCCACGGCTATCGATGGTAAATTCGCGAATGTCTTTATCGTGGCTTGAGCCGCGCATCTTGAGGACGGTCAACCCGCGCCGCATCTCGCCGAACAGCTCGACATAGCGCAAGAGAATGATCGAGTCGGTGATCGTCGAAATATGCGCTTCGGTAATTGACGAACCGCCAAGCAAGGTTGGCGTTGTCGCGGTATAGAGCCCGGCCATCTCTTGATGTTTGATGAACGAGGTCAGGCCAATCACAAACTCGCGGAAGCCTTTAATCGTCGCCACCCGTTCGAGCGCCGAGAGGCTGTCAACCGCCACCCGTTGCGGGCGGAAACGATCAATTTCTGCCTTCATAAAGATCAGTTGATCTTCGAGGCTGGTCACTTCAGGGTAGTTGCAGATCACACGCAGCAGACCATCGCGTTCCATCTGCTCGAAATCGATCCCCCAGCCGATCGCGTTGCGGAAGAGTTGGTCGCGGCTCTCTTCAAAGGCAAACAGCAGCGAGCGTTCGTTTTGGCGCACGCCGGCGGCCATAAACGTCGTTGCCATCAGCGTCTTGCCAGTGCCGGTCGCGCCGCTTACCAGCACGATCGAATCGCGGAAGAAGCCGCCGCCGCACATCCGGTCGAGTTCAGCATTGCCCGAAGTAGTGCGCACACTCGACGAGCGTTGTTTCAACTCGATCGCCGAGAGCGGGATCACGTGAATGCCCTCGCCGGGAATGACGGTGAAGGGGAAACTGCCCTTCTGGTGCGAGGTGCCGCGGAACTTGAGAATCTCAACCGTGCGCCGGCGCTTCTCATCTTCGAGCAGGTTGCGCAGGATCACCACGTCATCTGAAACGAACTCTTCAACGCCGTAGCGGGCAATTTCGCCATACTCCTGCGTGCGCTCGGCGGTCAGCACAGCGGTCACTCCCAACCGGCGCAGCGTGCTGACAATCCGGAGCAATTCGTTGCGCACCACCCGCGAGTCATTCAGGCGGGTAAAAATCGCGCCCAGCGAATCCATCGACAGCCGGATCGCGCCAATACTCCGCACGGCGTGCTCGATGCGCGCGAGCAGCGCACCAAGATCGTACGAGCCAAGTTCAACCAGCTCCTCTTCCGGTTGCGGCGACACATCAACAAAGGCCCATTTCCCTTCAGCCTCCCAGCGGGCAATATCCCAGCCAAACCCCAGCATATTGCGGCGCAAGGCTTCCGGCGTCTCTTCAAACGTCACAAATACGCCCGGCTCGCCCCGCTTAATGCCAGCCGCCAAAAACTGGGCCGCAAAGACCGTCTTCGCGCTACCGGCTGTGCCTGACACAAGGGTCGTCCGACCTTTGGGCAAGCCACCGTTAGCGATATGGTCAAAGCCGGTGATTCCGGTAGGAAGCCGTTCGATCTGATCAGCGCACACCAGCGTTCTCCTTATCGGTTGCACAGAGGCAAGAACGTCTCAAGACTGTGGCGGTAGATTCAAGACATTCAACAAATCCGTAACGCTCGACAGGTCGCCAATCACCCGCCGGTACGGTGGCGGCGAACTCTTGATCAGGGTCGGCGTCGCCAAAATCTTTTGATTCTCGGCCTGCTGCGGATCAGCAAGCACATCAATAATGGTCAATTCACATTCATGGCCGGCCAACTCCTGCTCAATCATCCGGCGAAGCGTGCTAATCGCCCGTTCGGCGCGTGGTGTTTGACCAGCGATATAGAGATGCAAAACAATCTTGCTCACAGTCTGTTCGTCCCGGCAACAATTTCAGCCGCCGCTACTCTGAATCACGGAAAGACAATTCACCAGCCGCCATGGATCGATAATACGATGCCAGATGACCCATTAATTCTAGCAGAAGCAGGCGTCCTTCTTCAAAATATGCTTGCAGCTTCTTGGGCGTATTATGTTGGCTGCGATCACGCATCGCTTGCAAATGAACTTCGATCAGATCACGGGGCGCTGCCCAAATCGAACCAAACCATTCGCCCAATTCGCGCAAGGCCCGCGATGGCGCCGGGGTGCGATGAACACGGCTGTACAACGCCTCTTCGAGTAATGCGCCGTACCGTTCCAGCCCTTGGCTGAACAGCTCTGGGGCACGTTGGCGCAATGGCGCCGTCAACGATCGCACCATCTCATCAGGCCGCGAGATCGCCTCCACCGAGACCAGCTCGCGCTCCATTTGGCGCACCTGTTCGCGCAACATCTCGGCTTCGGCAGCAATTTGGGCGGCGCGACGCTGGTCGGTAATATCGTTGTGGGCCACGACTAACCCTTGTCGCGACCCTCGCAATGGCACTGCCCGCAAAGCAAACCAGCGCATGCCCTGCGGGCCGGGGCAGGGGTATTCATACGTGAATTCGGCCAGCTCACCGGAAAGAACCGCCTTCAACCCCTGCAACGCTTCCGGGCCGCCGGTACCCGGCCCCGCCGCCGCGCAGGCCGCAAAATAATCAGCGCCTACACTGATCGACGCTAGATCGGTAATGCCGTTTTCGCGGCCAAACTGGATCCATGCTTCGTTGACCGCCACAATTTTGCCTTGCTTATCCAATACCACAATTTCGCTGGTCAACGAATTGAGGATCGCAATGCTGAATGCTTCCGCTTCCCGGAGGGCCGCCTCAGCCTGTCGCTCGAAGGTGACATCGCGTAACGTGATCAAGAGCGCATCTTGTCCTTCCCACACGATCGACAAGACTCGCATCTCAGCGACGGCAAATTCACCATCAGGACGCAACACCTCAACTTCCGCTCGCTCGCCGACCACTAGCGGAAAGCCAAAAATCTGGCCGTGCAGTTCGGCGCCATGGCGATTCAACAACCGCTCGGCAGCACTGTTGAGAAAACGCACTGCCCCGCTGTGATCGACAATGATCGCGCCATCAGCGTCATGGCTTACAACTGCGCGCAGATGGTCTTCTGCTGTCGAGCGGGGCCGCGCTTCGATAACGATCACCTCATTTCATCAGTGGCACTCTATGGTATAGCAGCCCTAGCGAACGTGGGCCAGATTTCGCCGAAAACAGGTCGCAATCGCACTCTCCTGCCAAAATGGTGGTGAACAGCGGTAAAGACATACTGTTTGCAACTATGCTTTTAGCATGATGAATCCAGAATCACCTCCTGTCAAGCTTGTATATGTGAAATGCATCACTCTTTTTATGTCAAAATTTTCACCATCAGACAGCGCGCAAAGCTTGGTTCAAATCGGCGATCAGATCATCAGGATGCTCGACCCCAACCGACAGGCGCACCATATTGGGGCCAATCCCAAATTCGATCCGCTCTTCCGGATCAACATCGGCATGGGTCATCGTCGCCGGATGCTCGGCCAGCGACTCGGTGCCGCCCAAACTGACCGCTAGATGGATCAGTTGCAGATGGTTGAGGAAGCGAAACGCTTCCGCTTCACCGCCACGCAGATCGAACGAGATCATCGCCCCCGGCCCCAAGCACTGTCGCCGGTAGATATGGTACTGCGGATCATCACTATTTAGATGTCCTAAATAATAGACCCGCTCGACCTTGGGATGCTTGGCGAGAAAATCGGCTACTCGCCGCGCCCCGGCCTGCTGCGCTTCCATCCGCACCTTGAGCGTTTCCAGCGAACGCAAGAGCAGCCACCCCGTATGCGCACCCGCCATGGTGCCCATAATCGTGCGCATGCCTTTCACCTGCGCGATCAGTTCACGGCTGCCCAAACAGACGCCGGCGATCACATCGCTATGCCCGCCGATGTACTTCGTCGCCGAATAGAGCACCAAATCGGCGCCGTGTGCCAGCGGATGCTGCCAGAGCGGGCCGAGGAAGGTGTTGTCAACCGCCGTCAACACTCGACGCGGCGCCCGTTTGGCCAGCGCCGCAAAACCGGCAATATCCACCAGTGCGTTGGTCGGGTTGGCCGGCGTTTCGAGGTAGATCATCGCCACCGCATCGAATAATCCGGCGCGCCGGAGCTGGGTCTCGACCTGTTCGGGCGAGACGCCCGATACAAAACCGTACCGCCGGATGCCAAAGGCCGGCAGAACGTGCTTGAGCAGATAATCGGTGCCGCCATAGACCGGCTCGCTATGCACAATCACGTCGCCGGGGCGCAGGAAGGTCAGCAGAGTCGTGGTAATCGCCGCCATGCCGCTGGCAAACACCGCCGCCGCTTCGGCCTGATCCCAGAGCGTGAGCCGATCCTCCAAGATCTCGAGATCGGGATTATTATGCCGGCTATAAATGAGACCAATCTCTTCGCCTTCGTGCGGATGGCGCAAGCCGTAGGCTAGCTCGAAGAAGGCTTTGCCCTCTTCCGCTGTTTGAAAGACAAAGGTTGAGGTCTGAAAAATGGGGCACTTGATCGCGCCTTCTGATAGCGCCGGCACATAGCCGTAGCTCATCATCAAGCTTTCGGGATGCAGCCGCTGGCCATCGATCGTGGTCTGCTTGCTCTGCTTGCTCATACAACGCCTCCTTGCGCATTGAGCGCCATCGCTCGTTTACGTAAACAGCAACGACACGCTGTAAATCATCAATCCGACCAATCCGCCTACAATAGTAC
>JAUQOZ010000314.1 GCA_030550625.1 Chloroflexota bacterium
GGGGGGGGTTGGGGGTGGGGGCAACTGCCAAGGCGCAGAGCGAGCCAAGCCGCAGAGATTCGTAACGCAAAGGCGCAGAGGACGCAAAGGGCGCAGAGAGGGTTGGGATAGAGCATCCTCCGCGCCCTCCGCGCCCGCTGCGGTAAACAACCCCCCTCCCCCAGCGGGGGAGGGGTTGGGGGTGGGGGCACATCCCCCAGCGGGGGAGGGGTTGGGGGTGGGGGCACATCCATCATACCGGCGGCCACGGCACATGCGGGCCGGGGCCGGGCGGGGGGTAGCGACCAGTGTCGAGCAGATGGTTAAGACGGCGACGCAACGCTTTGACCTCAGCCCGATCGAGCAGCATGTGCAGCGCCTGCGCCACCTGATCGTTCTGCTCGAGCTGCTGGCGAAAGGCGGTAAACGCTGCCATCACCTCATCCGGCAACGGCTCGCCGACAAAATCCCACAACACCGTGCGCAGCTTGGGTTCGACATGAAAGCAGATGCCATGGTCAATTGCCCACAAGCGACCATCCCGCCCTTGCAAGCAATGGCCGCTCTTGCGATCGGCATTGTTGACCAGACAATCAAACGCGCAGAGCTGTTTAATCTCCTGCTCGTAACCACCCTGCTTCAACATCGTAAACAAATGCACCTCTTCGTCGTTGTCGATGAAGAGCTGCACCATCCCCACCCCATACGGGCCGTCGCGCACCACTGTCGGCGGCACGAGATGAAAGCCGAGCGCCTCGCTGACCACATACGCCGCCGCCTCGCGCCGGTAGAGCGTGCCGCGCGGGAAATCCCAGAGCGGGCGCTCGCCGCGTTGCGGTTTGTACACCGCCAGCAAGTGCAGATCCTCATGCACAATGCTGGTCAGCAGCGTGTAGTTGCTGCTGTACGGCATCGCCGCTTCGATGTTCATTTCACCCTGCGCCAACGCCGTCAACACGCGGGCGACGCTCAATTCACGCGAGTGGCTGCGATCAAGCTCCATACCGTCCCCTTGCCGTCTGATGGATTGGTCGCTCAACGCCAAGACGCAACGGCGGCTCAGCTATACACCGGCCCATGGCCGTTGCGGTGCGGGCAGAAATGGCCGCTCGGATCGATCGGGCGACCGCAATTGCCGCAGATCGGGCGTCCAGCGGCGACGACCCGCTCAGCGTGAATGCTCAACGCCTTCATCTGCTCGCGGGTGGCGTAAAACCGGGCCGAAAGCGGCTCTTCATCGTTGCCTTCGGGCATGCCTTGCGCCAGCAACACCACCCGATCGCGTTCGCTATCGTAGCCCAAGCCCAATTGATAAATGCGGAATTCCGGCTCTAGCGGTTCTTCGAGGCTCATATCGGCCACGATCAGATCGTCAGAGGTTGCTAAGCGCGGATTCCGTTCGCCAATCGTTTCGAGCAAGCGGTTGATCGCGTTGGCCAACTCGCGGATCTGCTCCTTCTCGGCCAACAGCGTCACCAGCCGGTTGCCGCGCCGAGCCTGCAAGTAAAACACGCGCCGGCCACGCGGGCCAACCGCGCCGGCAGTGATGCGATGCACCGATTCGAGATCAAACGTAAACTCTGACATAGTCCTACGCTGCCTCCGTTGACGACGGGGACGTTGCCGCCGGTTCAGCCGGCGGTGTGGGTGGTTTGGGGCGAAGATGTTCAAGCGACCCGGTCTCATTGTAGGCCAGCAGGCGAGGCCCCATCGGCTCGAAGGCGACGGCGCTCAACGAGCACGGATTGATGACCAGCCGCTGAAACAGATCGATATGCACACCAATATAATACGCTAACGCCAACCGGATCAGGTCGGCGTGCGAGACCACTGCAATCAGTTCACCTTGATGGCGGGCGCGCAGTTGGTCGAGCGCGCTGACCATCCGCATCTGCGCTTCACCGAGCGTCTCACCTTTGGGGAAGCGGGTGCCGCTGGGGTAGTGTTGCACTCCCGGCCAAAGTTCATGTTTGTACAGCTCTTTCAGCTCGGCCCCTTCCCATTCGCCGTACCGCACCTCGCCGATCTGTTCGATAATTCGCAGCGGCAACCCGCGCGGTTCAGCAATCGCCCGCGCCGTTTCGATACAGCGATCGAGCGGGCTAGTATAGAGCGCCGTAATCGGTAGATCACCCAGCCGTTCGCTCAGCGCCGCCGCTTGCCGCCGGCCCTCTTCGCTCAGATGCACCCCCGGCAGCCAGCCGGCCAGCCGGCCATGCACCCAATCGTTCATCCCGTGGCGGATTAAGAGCAACGTGGTCGGACGGCGTTCTTGGTCTGGCACAACTACACCTATGTCTTTCAAACTATTGAAGCGCATCAAGGCCGTGGTCAGTGCATCTAGCGGTTTGCGTTGTCTGCACTATAGCGCTACGGCCCGATGGTGATCTCTGCCTACTTCATCCATGATACCACGGATACGCACTGATGATCGCCCTTTACGCTGGGTTCGCGACACTTACCGCCAACACTGCCGCCAGCTTGGCCGCATCGAGAGTAAAGGCGCGGCCAAAACCGCCGACATACCGCGCTTCGCGCAGCTCAACCCGAAACAGGGTGAAATCGGGCAAGGCGAAGAGATGCTGCTGGCTGGGCAGTTGGCCCAGATAGCACGCCTGCGCCGCCGGATAATCAGGCGCATCGCGCCCGATCGGCTGGGCCGCGCCTTGCAACGTCACCCGCGCCAGCGCCTGCGGATCGGCGACGCTGCCCGGTGCAGCGGTGATCAGCAACGAGAGGCGCGGTTCGGCCAGCAGATGGCCCGTATGCGCCGCCAACCGGCTCAGCAGTAGCAAGAGGGTTGGCGCGTGCCCGTCGCGTCGCTCGACAGCGTACAGCACATACGAAACAAACGGCGCCCCATCGGGAGTGACCGTGCCAAGCGCGGCGGTATGGCTCTCGTCAATGAGCTTGCGCAGCGCCACCTGATCTTCGTGTCGCATGAAGCTACCTCTTTCTGCTTGGTACACATCTGGCTTCTTCCCAACGCCCCCGCTGGGGTGAGGAGGCAAGTTGTGCTATTGATTGTAGCGCGCTTGCCCCTCTGGCGTGCGGCAGTCACACTCCCGCACAGAGTTAGCTCACTGTCCCTCCCACCGACAGTCTTCCACCAACGCGCATCAACGCAACCCCTTTCCAGAACAAATCTCACCTAACACCGCATCATAGCGCGGCGCCAGCGTTTCCCAGCGGTACGGCGCGGCCAGCGCCGGCCAATCGCGTTGGCGCAGCTCTGGCAGCTTGGCAATCAGCCGGACAAGCGCCGCCGGCAATTCGTCATCGGTAGCGTACAAGCAGTCGCCCTGCCATGCCGGCGGGATCAAATCGGGATAGTTGAGCCGCGCCGGCAAGAGCGGGATGCAGCCGCACGCCATTGCCTCAACAATCGCAATCCCGAAATACTCTTGGATCGCCGCCGAGACCACAATGTCAGCCTGTTGCAACAACTGGAGATAGGCCGCGCGGCTGGCGGCATAGCCCCAATGGATCGTCTGCGCCTGCCACCGTTCGCGCGCCGCCACGAGATCGGGCATGGTCGGGTCAATATGCTCGCCGGTCACAATCAGGCGGAAGTCAATCCCCTGCGCCGCCAGATATTCTAACGCTGCCATCACCACCTGCGGCTGCTTATCGTATTCCCAGCGCGCATTCCACAGAATCACCGGCGGCGCGGCGGGGTCGCGCGGCGGACGCGGCGGACGCGGCGGCAGATCGAGTCCGGGTGGCAATACCTGCGCTTTGGCCGCAATCTGATCAACCGTCTGCAATTCGTGATAATCGTGATAGCGCCGCAACATCGCTGGCAGCGCCGTCAAAAAGTCGCGACGGTGAAACGCAGAATTGAAGATCACTGCATCGGCGACCAGCGCGCTGGTGAAGTTGATCCATGCAAACGTGTAATCACGCTTGCGGCCCGGCGGCAGCGGGTAGGTCAATTGATTTTCGTGAAAGTAGACGGCCAACGGCACATGGCCCAACTGGCGCTGGGTCAAGGCCCGAAAAGTAGCTACATCGAGCATATCAGTAGTGACAATCAGGTCGGGTACATCATACCGCTCAGCCGCCTGCCGGGCCAACGTTATCGCCCCGCCGCGCATGCGCCAGCGCCAGCCACCGGCTTGGCTCAGCGTGATCAGCGTCACCCGGTGCGCGCTATGAGCGGCGTAGCCGCTGGCGACTGCTGCATGCGAACCGCCGTGAAAGGGATCGAGCCACCAGATATGCATAAAGTAACCTGCTATCGAGCGGATGGTAGCATATTGTATGCCATCACTGCTCGAGCCGCGTCAAATAGGCATTCACCCCCGTTACCCCTAGCTGTGCTTCCAGAGCCAGCATGTGGCGCAGCGGTTGGCAGTACGGATGGTTGTCGTCGAGCATGCGTGCCGCCGCTTTGCGGCTGCCAAGCTGCAACAAATGGTGATATGCCACCCATTCGGCATGCCCCTCGCGCACAAACTCGTCGCGCAGCAATGGGCATTGCTCGGTTTGCCAAGCGTGAGCGTATTCATGGGCCGCCGTGATGCGGAACACCAGCAACGGCAAGCCATAGAGCAGATAAATCACGCGAATATGGTTCCGGCGCTGATAGAGGCCAAGCGTGTTCAGACCGGGCAATTGCGGGTCACGGAGCTGGGCCATCGTAGGCGCATCGACGAGCCGGAAGGCGACGCCGATATTCAACCGCAACCCCATGCCTTCAGCTAGCATGCTGGCCGTCTGCTGAAAGAGCTGCTGCGCCTGCGCCGGATCGTAAATCGCAACTGCATGGCAAGCGTCGCACTGTCGCCGGCCATCGTGCAAATTCCAAAAGCGATTACCGAGCGGCGCGCCGCAAGTGTCGCACCGAGGCCGGGTCGCAATGCACTGCGGGCAAAACCGGTCAGGCCGGTCGATCAAGACGTAGTAGCCATTGGTTAACGGTTGCCCGCAACTAGCGCAGCGCGTGAGATCAACCGGCATGGGATACCTCAGATAGCACACAAAGGTTCTGCCGCGCATGGCGCTGGCATTGCTCATGTATACCATACGGCGAGGCGTTGCGGCGCGGAACGACACGCTCTCGTTTGTCATGGCGAGGGAGGGACGGCCCCCGTGTCGCTTGTCAAGGCGAGGGAGCGGCGGCCCCCGCGCAGCCGGGGGTCGCCCGACCGCAGCAATCTCCCGCTTCAGCGGAAGGCATGCCTGAGCGCATATCTCCCGTGCTCGCGGGGGATTGCTTCGCCGCGCGGGGGCAGAGCAGTGCTCTGCCCCTACGCGCGGCTCGCAATGACAGGAGGCGCGCGGAAGGCCTACCTGTTACCCATCACTGTGCGGTGGCGGGCCATCGAGCTGCTCGGCCAGCCAGCGCTGCATCAGGTTCAACCCGTTCGGGTGCAGGCTATGCCCGACCGGGTCTTCGTGGTAATGGTGGCGCGGCGCGTGTTGGGCTAACAGATCACGGGTGGCGCGGGCCTGTTCGACCGGGATGACATCATCGTAGCTGCCGTGTAGTTGTAAGATCGGCAACTGGGCCAACCCCGCCGCTGGCGGCTCGGTTGCCAAGGCCGGATCGAGATAGCCGTTGGCTGCGATCACCCCGGCCAGCTTTTCAGGAATGCGCCATGCCAATGCCAGACTGAGGATCGCACCTTGGCTGAAGCCAAACAGATAGGTGCGCCGTGGATCGGTGCCGATCCGGGCCGGCAGTTCGCTGACAAATTTGATCAACAGATCCACCGCTCGCGCCCGTCCCACCGGATCAGGGATCAGGCGACCGGGAGCGCCGCTCAGTTCGTACCACGCAAAACCGCCCCACGGCAAGGCAATGGGTGCGCGTGCGCTGACAATGTGCATCCGGTCGTCGATCAGATCGGCCAGCTCAAACAGATCGCGTTCGTGGCTGCCAAACCCGTGCAGCATCAGCAACAAAGGCGCCGGCCCGGCCTCGACCAGCGGGCGCCGTTCAATGGTGCGAATCGTGGTCATGGAATCACCAGTTCTTGCCCGACGCGCAGGTTATCGCCTTGCGCCGGGGTCAGATTATTCGCCTGCAAGATCGCTTCAATTGTAACCCCAAACCGTTCGGCAATTGCGCGGAGGGTGTCGCCGGCCTGCACCGTATAGCGGCGCGGCCCGGCGGCAGGCGGCTCCGGCGTTGGGGTTGGTTCCGGCGTTGGTTCCAGCGTCGGCGTCGGTTCCGGGGTTGGCGTTGGCTCCGGGGTTGGCGTTGGCTCCGGCGTCGCCGTCAGGGTTGGGGTCTGCGTTGGCCGCGGGGTCAAGGTTGGCAACACCGGCGGCGGAGTGGCGGTTGGCAGATCAGGTGCTTCTTCAGTTTCAACTGCTTCGACGACCGGCGGCGACCACGCTGGCAGCAAGGTCAGATCGCCGATCCGCAACGGCGGCAACGACGAACGGGCGATGGTCAGCAGTGCCACTGTCGCGATGAGCAGCAACAAGCCTGCCCCTGCCGCTACCCCGGAGCTGCCGATGCGGTTTTGCAGCAGCCGCAGGATGACAGCGCCGATTGGTGGCGTCACCAGTGCCAGCGCCAATAACAACCACAGCATTGTTTCCGATAACACCATTCCGTATATCCCCGTAGAGCCGCACAGCCGTGCGGCTCTCAAGCATTCATTGCCCTGAATAGCATGCCCTATCCCGGCGCAATATCGCCATCACGGCGCCAACGCCCACGCCGGATTGTAATCGCGCCCCAACAGCAAGACAATATCGGCCCCTAGCG
>JAUQOZ010000261.1 GCA_030550625.1 Chloroflexota bacterium
AGTCCGTGGGCTAACCCGCAAGGGAGGCAGCGGCCGAGGGCAGGAGCCGCGACTGGGACGAAGTCGTAACAAGGTAGCCGTACCGGAAGGTGCGGCTGGATCACCTCCTTTCTAGGGAGCAATCCCATTACTGCTCAATCATACTACGGCGCGGCGCATCACCACGCGTGCCTGTTCAGGTGCCAACTCATTCACCCCCTAGCCAACCGGCTGGGGGGTGTAGTTTTTTGCTCGCATGCAAGATGCCGCGCTCTTTGGCTTGGGTACGCACAGCACGCCACGACACATACGCGAGCGCTATCGTGATCACCGGCAGCAAGCCCACCATAAAGCTGCACCTTATAGCTATGGCGTACAGCAGTGAACTGGCGCATTCCACAATGCGCACGATGCCCTATCTGATAGCGCGCAACGGCTAGAACGTTCATTCGCGAAACCGATAGAGCCAATTGAGCTGGCGTTGGCTCAACCAAGCAGGCGTGAGCCGTAATATCCTGTTTCGTAGCCATTGTAAGTGGCCTGAACGGATATGCGCGATCTGGCCGAACAGACGCGCAGTGCGGGCAATACGCTCGACGCGGGGCCGGCGCGCTTGTTCATAAGCGGGCAACGCTTCAAACAAGGGGAGCTGGCTGATGTAATCGGCCAACACAACGGCATCTTCAATCGCCTGCGCACCGCCTTGACCAAGATTCGGCGTCATTGCATGGGCCGCGTCGCCGAGCAATACCACGCGCCGCTGCCACCAACGCGGCAGCGGCGGCAATTCGTAGAGATCGGTGCGGATGATCTCGGCAGACGGCGTATGGTGAAGCAACGTTGGCACTGGTTGGGGAAATGCAGCATAACGTTTCTCTAACTGAAGCGTTTCTAGGGGTTCATTTCCTCCCGCTGGTGCAAGGATGGGTGCAAACCAGTACACATAGCACTCATCAATCGCTGAAAAACCAAATCGGTGCTTGCCATCCCACCATTCTTGACAGGTATGAGCCAAAGGTGGCGGCAATGTAAACGAGGCGATGCCGCGCAGACACGTCTGCCCGCTATACCGCACAGCAATGCCGGGAAAGAGCGTTTGGCGAATGATCGAATGTAGGCCATCCGCCCCAATGAGAAGATCGGCAACAGTCTTGGAACCATCGGCAAAGTGAATCGTCACGTGCTGATCATCTTGGGTAAAACCAGTACATCGGCGATCAAGCTGGCAGGTTCCCGGCAACAAGTGATCGCGCAAAACTTGATGCAAGTCGGCCCGCCGGATCGAAAGAGTGGTATGTCCTAGCCACTCAGCGATCAAGCGAAGGTCTACTTGCTGTAGCAAACCATCACGGCAATCGAGTATTTCAATCTTGGCCAACGCACAACCGCGGCGCGTGAGTGGCGCACTCAAACCTAGTCGATCAAGCGCCTGTAACGCATTCGTAGGCAACCAGATGCCTTTGCCAACAGGTTGCCATGCCGCCGCAGCTTCATACACCCGCACTGAAAAACCGCGCTGTTGCAATGCAATTGCTGCGGTCAGCCCACCGATCCCGCCCCCGACAATGGCAATCTGCACAGTATTGGCCTTTCGCGCGAAACGGAGATAGTACCTTCAGGTGATTCCATAGTTCTTGGATCAAGATTACATTATTGTCAGATCGAGCTGTTATCTCTGTTGAGCGCAGATAAAGGCCATTGCGTTTGGCTGAGATCATCGACGAACGCACTATTTTCATTATCAAGTTAGCTTCATCAGGAACACCCTTGCATGGAACTCACTCGACGCGATGTCCTTGAAAGCGGCGCTCTGCTGATCGCTGGGCTAGCCGCCGGCTTCGCCGCTATCGGCCACCCGGCCACACCGGTCGCTGCCTGCCAGTACATCCCGCCATCGCTGCGCGCGATTGCGATGCGCCGCTTGGCCTTCGGCCCCAGTCCTGAGCTGATGGCCATGTACGATGCCACGCCGGGAAGCAGTGACGAAGAGCGGTTCGACAACTGGGTGCGCCAGCAACTCAACTATACCGCAATCGACAACACACCTTGCGCCAACCGGATTGCCGCAACCCAACTCAAGATTCGCTACACCTACAATAACCGGACTACGAATGAAATCCGCCCGCTAAATTGGCTCAACGCTTCACGCGAGTCGCTCTGGCAGAATCGGGTAGTACCTGATTTAGCTTGGGCGGAACGGATGCGCCCGTATGATGAAGTACGGGTTGCCACTTGGATTCGGGCGGTATATAGCCGGCGACAGCTCTTCGAGGTGATGGTCGATTTTTGGCACAACCACTTCAACGTGCGGGCTGACGCCGATTCACGGATTGCGGCGACGTGGCCAGATTATGACCGCATCATCCGCACGCACGCCCTCGGCAACTTTCATACGATGCTGCTCGAGGTAACGAAGAGCGTGGCGATGATGTACTACCTCAACAACGTCAGTAACAAAGCAGGCGGCGGCGAAGGCGGCAATGAGAACTTTGCCCGTGAACTGTTCGAGCTACATACGCTCGGCAGCGATCATTATCTCAAGTTCTACGACCAACGCGAGAACATTCCGGTCGTCGAATACGGCAGCGAACGGTTTGCTGCGGCGTACATCGACTACGATGTCTACGAAGCGTCACGCTGTCTCACCGGTTGGACGATCGCCAACGGGCGCGATGGGAGACCGAATACCGGCGCGTTTTACCTGATGGAAGCGTGGCACGACAACTTTCCGAAAACGGTGCTCGCACCGGCGCCGCTCCCCGGCATCCCGCCTGCGCCCAATTTCGGCTTCAACAACGGTGCGCAACGTGACGGTGAGGCCGCGTTGCGCCTCGTTGCCCGCCACCCCGGCACAGGTCGCCACCTGTGCAAAAAGCTCTGCCAGCGATTAGTCGCCGATGACCCGCCTGAATCACTGATCAACACAGCGTACACGGTCTGGATGCAACATCGCGACTCGCCAGATCAGATCCGGCGCGTGGTGGAAACGATTCTGCTCTCGCCAGAGGCCAAAAATACCTTCGGACGCAAAGTGCGCCGTCCACTCGAAGCAATTTGGGCCTTCTTGCGGGCCACGAATGCCAATCTCCCAAGTGATGTCGCTTCGGTGAATGGGGATGCCACCAGAGGCAACTATTGGCAGAGTCTGTTTTGGAATGTCGATCAGACCGGTCACCGCCTGTTTGGGTGGGATACGCCAACCGGCCATCCCGATCGGGCTGAGTATTGGGCCAACACCAACGCACTGCTGCGATCGTGGAATTGCTTTTACACCCTCCCTCAATCGTGGGGCGGGAATGTTGGCATCGACATCGTCGGCCAAACCCCTGCCGGCCTGTCGTGCGCCGGAATTGTTGACTTCTGGCTCCAGCGGATGCTGGCCTACATACCAACTGGTGATCTGCGCACCCTGCTGATCAACTTCCTCGCCCAAGGCGGCGATCCAAACCAGCCGCCGCAACCGTTGCGCGGCGCGCCCGATTGGGGCAGCGCCGAAGCAGTGCGTGATCGGATCAACGCGATGGTGCAATTGTTGGCGATGAGTCCCGAATTCTGGCTGCGGTAAGCAACGCCCAATCCAAGGAGAACACAACCATGCAATGGACACGCCGCGAGTTTCTGATGGGTTGTAGCGCTGCAATCGCTGCGATGGCCGCTGCCCGAATCGGTCACTTGGCATTCGCCGAGCCGGCCCAGCCGCAAGCGACTAATGAGATCTTCGTGCAGATCTTCTTGCGGGGCGGTTGCGATGGTCTCAGCTTGCTTAGCCCCTACGATGATAGCCACTATCGCACAGCGCGCGGATCGCTCGCCTTGCCGTTGAGCGGCGCCAATGCGCCATTGCGGATTGACACCTACAACCCCTCGTACAACACGAACAGCTTTGGCCTCAATAGCAAGATGCCGCATCTACGCGATCTCTACAACAGCGGTCATCTCGCATTCATTCACGCCTGCGGCCTTACCGACGACACGCGCAGCCATTTTGATGCAATGGACTATATCGAGCGCGGGACGCCGGGCAACAAGACGACCAGCAGCGGCTGGATCACGCGCCACTTGCAATCACAAGGCGGCACGAGCAGTTTGCTGCCGGCAGTGGCAGCCAATACCGCAACACCGGCTTCGTTGCTCAATTACGCGGCGGCAGTCGCGATGACATCGCCGAGCAGTTTCACTGTTCGCACGTACTGGCGCTACAACCGCCCCGATGAGAATTATCCGTTCTTGACCACGCTCCGCGAGATGTACAACCGCAGCGCGATCAACCCGCTTGCCCCGGCTGGCCGGCGGGTAACGCAGGTGATCGATCTGATGCGGAATATGGGCGACTATAACCCCACTAGCAGTATTGCGTATCCATCAGGAAGCTTTGGCGATGCGCTCAAGACGGTTGCCCAATTGATTAAGGCCGAGATCGGCTTGCAAGTGGCGACGATCGACTTCGGCGGCTGGGACACGCACGAAGCGCAGGCGAATAGCGATGGCAGCGGCTATCTGCCTGACCGGCTCGGCACCCTCTCGCAAGGGATTGGTGCGTTCTACAACGATCTGGCGACGTATCACTCGCGCCTGACGATCGTGGTGTTGAGCGAATTTGGCCGCCGGCTGGGGCGCAACCAGTCGAACGGCACCGATCACGGGCACGGCAATGTGATGATGGTGCTCGGCGGCAATGTCAATGGGCGCAAAGTCTATGGCACGTGGCCGGGGTTGCACCCCGATCAACTCGATAAACGGCAAGATTTGCAGATTACGACCGACTTCCGGCAGGTGCTGAGCGAGATCTTGATCCGCCGGTTGGGCAATCCTAGGCTGGGAACTATCTTTCCCGGCTTAGGGTCGTACACGCCGCTGGGCATTGTCCGGGGTGCGGATTTGCCGCCGGTGCTGTCAGCGGAAGAAGCAGGGCTGGCTAACGCCGAACATCGTGTGTTTGTGCCGGTGATTCAGCGGTGCCGGTAGGTATCTCGGCACGGAGGAAAGGCGCCGTGCGCCAGTTTGTCCGGTGGAGCACAATACTAACAATACTATTGGTCAGTACAATCTTGTTGGGCGCATGTGCCGCGCCAACACCGGCGGTCGATCTTGCCATCAATGCCAACGGTTGCGTGCCGGGGAGCATTTCCCTACCGCCAACCCACGAGCCGGCGCTGACCATCCGCAATACGGCGCATGAAGCAATGGTGGTGAGCATCCCCGCGATGGATCGCTGGATTGAGCTCGCGCCGGGAGCGAGCGGCGTTCTCGAACTGCCTCGCTATATTATGGGTACGTTCGATCTCTTCTGCCTCAGCGCCGCCGATCACAGCGCCCTCGGCGGCGACAACCCCTTGCTCTGCGTGCTTGAACCGGCGGAACTAGCTCCGGTGGCCCGTTCAGCCGGAATGTTAGTGATCGAACCGCACGATCGCATCCGCGAGGTGATTGAGCAGGGCAGATAGGATGAGTGCGGGGCATATTCGCCCCTGTCATTGCGCGAGCATGACCAGTCTGTCATTGCGAGGAGGCGCAGCGCCCGAAGCAAGCTCCCGCTTCAGCGGATGCGATGCCTGAGCGGATTGCTCCCGTGCTCGCGAGGGATTGCTGCGGTCGGGCGGCCCCGTGCTGCGCGGGGGCCGCCGCTCCCTCGCAATGACAGATGAGGTGGGGGGATTGCTTCGCCGCCTGCCGGCGGCGCGCAAGGATTGAGCACACGTTGAGCTGTCACACCCTCCGCTAACGGGTTGCCGGCACTTGCTGGCTAAGGCAATGCCACGAACCCAACCCCCAGATGACATCAGTAGCGTCGATACCTACCACGCGCCGGTCGG
Organism: Chloroflexota bacterium; assembly: GCA_030550625.1. Taxonomy (GTDB): domain Bacteria; phylum Chloroflexota; class Chloroflexia; order Chloroflexales; family Chloroflexaceae; genus Chloroflexus. The sequence goes on from JAUQOZ010000261.1 coordinate 5,793, forward strand.
GGAAGCAGCGCTGCAAGACCTCGCAGGCGCGGTGATCGTTGGGATGGTTGAAGGTTGGCACGATCACGGCGTGATTAGCGATGTAGAAATTGGCATACGAGGCTGGCAGGCGCTGGCCTTGGAAGACCACCGGCGGCGGCATCGGGATGGTCAGCACCGTGAGCGGCTTGCCGGCGGCGTCACGCATGAGCTGCAGGCGACGGAGGTTGTCTTGCAACGCATGGTAGTTCTCGTCGCTGGGATCTTCTTCGACGGCGGCGACGACTGTGCTTGGCGCGACGAAACGGGCGATGTCGTCGATGTGGCCATCAGTGTCATCGCCTACAATGCCTTCACCGAGCCAAAGGATCGTATGCACGCCAAGCATCGCGCGCAGGCGTCGCTCGATTGCGGCCCGGTCGAGGTGCGGGTTGCGGTTGGGGTTGAGCAGACATTGCTCGGAGGTGAGCAGCAGACCGTTGCCATCGACATCGATCGAACCTCCTTCGAGCACCATCTCGCCGCGGAAGCGTGGTACGCCGAGGTATTCGGCCATGCGGGCCGGAATCTGGTTATCGAGATCGTAGGGCGGATACTTCTCACCCCACGCATTAAACTCCCAATCGGTTGCGGCCAACTCGCGGCCATTGGGGCCATCGCGCACGACAAAGATCGCGCCGTGATCGCGGCACCATGCGTCGTTGGTCGGGAACTCGTGCAAGCGAATATCGCCGCGCGCGCCGGCTTCGGCCAAAAACGCGCGCGCCTGCTCGGCCATCGCCGCATCGTTGACATTGATATGAACCGTCTCGCCGCGGGCCAACTCGGCGACAAAGCGCGCGTAGACCGGCCAGATGCGGTCGATAATCCCCGGCCAGCTCGCCTCTTTATGCGGCCACGACAGCCACGTCGCCTGATGC
>JAUQOZ010000220.1 GCA_030550625.1 Chloroflexota bacterium
GATTGCTTCGCCGCCATTCGGCGGCTCGCAAGGACAACTGGAGAGCGGCGGCTCGCAATGACAAAGGGAAAGCGGCGGCTCGCAATGACAACTGGAGAGCAGCGGCGCTTGCCCCTCCCCCAGCAGGGGAGGGGGCGGGGGTGGGGGCCAACATATTGATATCGGGAGACCTATGACAATACTCGCCCCGCTAGGATTACTCGCGCTACTGACGCTGCCGGTGATCGTCATACTGCACCTGTGGCAAGCGCGCCGGCGGCGCACGGTCGTGCCTTCGCTCTTGATCTGGCAACAGATCCCGCCTCGTCCGGCGGCCCGCCGGCGCCGGCGGCTGCGGTGGACGTTGTTGCTGGCGCTGCACCTGCTGGCAGCGTTGCTGATCGGGTTAGCCTTGGCCCAACCCCAGTTCCCCTTGCCGTGGCTGGGTTCAGCGCGAGCAACTGCGATCCTGATCGACACCTCGACCAGTATGGCACTGCGCGAAGGCGGCAACACCCGGCTCGAACGCGCGCGCCAGCACGCCGCAACCTTCATTAGGCAGATGCGCGGCGCCGATCAGGTCGTGCTGATCAGCGCCGGGCCGCAGGCGCGCCTGATTGACCGCGGTAGCAGCGCCGATGCGGCACGCCTGCTAGCGGCACTCGAACAGGTGACCGTCGAAGGCGCCGGCAGTGATGTCACTGGCGCGCTGACCATCGCCGAAACGTTTCTGCTCGACCAACCCGGCGCGCGGGTGGTCTGGTTGACCGACGGCGCTTTGCCTCAACCCGATCTCACCGCTTTGCGACTGCCGCTGCAGATCGAAGTACTCGGCACGGCCCAACCGAACCGCGCTGTCGTCACCCTCGCCGCGCGATCAGGCAACGCCGGCGCAGTGCATGTCTACGCCCGGCTAGCGAACCACGGCAATCAACCGTTCCGCGGCAATGTACAGTTGCTGGTTGACGAACGGCTCAGCCGCACTGAACCGGTAAACATCCGCCCCGACGCAGCCTTGGAATTGGCATGGACATTACCCGGCCCGGCGCAACAGATCCGGTTGGCATTGAACGGCAGCGACGGCTTGCCGCTCGACGATGCGGCAGTGGTGAATGTCAGCGGCCAGCGTCCGATCAACGTCGTGCTGGTTGCCGACGACGCACCGGCGCTGGTGCGGGCCTTGCAGGCGATGCCGGAAGTGCGGCTGACTACCGTCGATCCAGCAGCGTTTGTACCTGACCCCGCTGCCGATCTCACGATCTTTGTGAACACGCAACCGCGACGCTGGCTAGCGGGCGCCATGCTGATCATCAATCCTCCGGCTGGCGAGTTACTCCCCACCAATGGCCTAACGCCCGCCGGAACAACGTTCACCCTCACCCCTGCCGGTGAAGCATTATTGCGCGATGTCAATCTGGGCGGGATCGCGTGGGGGCGGATCGCCGCAATCGATCCGCCAGCGTGGTTAACCCCGCTCGCGCTCAGCGATGGCATTCCACTGATTCTGCGCGGGAGATTCGAGCGCAGCGAGGTGGCGGTATGGAACTTCGATCTCGCAAACAATCCCCTTACAACGCGGTTAGCCTTTCCGCTGCTGGTTGCCCGCACTGTGCGCGACCTGACCCCGCCGCCCGCGCCGGCTGCGGTGACTCTCGGTGCATCGCTGGTTTACCAAGCCGATATTCGGGCAACGCAACTGGTTGTGATTGACCCCAATGGAAACAGAACGACGATCGCCGCGCAACCGGCCATTCCGACCACCATCGAACCAAGGCAAGCCGGCGTCTATCGCGTGCAAGAGTGGGCCAGCGACCAACTCTTGCGCGAAATCCAGCTCCCGGTGAATGCCGGCGCCATCGGCGAAGCTGATCCAACGCCGCGCTTTGCCAGCGCCGCTATCGGCCCAGCGCCGGCGCAGACACCGGTAACCCGCGCCGTGACACCGCAACCGCTGTGGTCGTGGCTGATCATGGCCGCGATCATCGTTTTGATTGGCGAATGGCTGTACATCCAACGCCGGCCCCAAGCGGAGGCGCGATGATGTGGCAATCTCCTCATCTATTCTGGCTCTTGTTGGCATTGCCGGCATTAGTGCTCATCTGGCGGCGGGCGGGCCGGCGCTTGCCGTGGCCGGTGGTTGGGATCAGAATGCTGATTGTCGCCTTGCTGATCACCGCACTGGCCGACCCAATCTGGCAGCAACCGGGAGCGCCAGCAACCGGCCCGCTCCTTGTGCTGTACGATCAATCGGCGAGCCTCACTGCGGATGGGCAGGCGGCGATCCGTGCCGAGGCGCAAGCCATTGCCGATGCCGCCGGCCCGGCCACGCGCCTGCTGGCGTTTGGCGCCAATGTGGTAGCTGGCGGTGATCGGTTGCCCGATAGCGCCGGCAGCGACCTCGCCGCCGCGTTACGGATGGCCCGCCAACTGTTACCCGCCGGCGGTAGAGTGATTGTGATCAGTGACGGCCAGCATACCGGCGGCAATGTCTTGGCCGAAGCGCACCGCGCTGCGCAGGCCGGCATCCAGATCGATGTGCGTTACGTCGCCCCGCCAACCATTGCGGAAGTTGCCATCACCCGGCTCGACCTGCCGGCCTTGCTCCGCAGCGGTGAGGTATTTGAACTCACTATCACCACCGCCTACCGCGCTCTGCACAGCGCCGAACCGCTAGCCGCCCGGCTGCGGGTATGGGCCGATGAACAACTGCTCGGCGAAGAACCGATTTTTATTCCACCCGATCAGCACCAGTTTACCATCACCCATACCGCTGGCGAACCGGGAATCTTGCGCTTGCGCGCCGAAGTGATCCCCGCTGGCAGTGACACATTTCCTGCCAACAATATTGCCGCAGCGACGGCGTTGGTAATGCCGCCGCCAACGATCCTACTGGTTGAAGGCTATCGCGATGGCGGCGCCGTGCTCGCCGCAACACTGCGCCAGTCGGGTATGCTCGTGGAACGCTTGCCGGCGGCGTCGTTACCAGCCAATCTCGACCAGCTCGCTGCCTATGATGGCATCGTGCTGGTGGATGTGCCAGCCAACCAGTTGTCATTCGAGCAGATGGCTGCCCTGCGCGAAATCGTGCGCAGCGAAGGCAAGGGACTGACAGTGCTCGGCGGCAACCAGTCGTTCACCCTCGGCGGCTACGCCGAGACACCGCTGGCCGAGGCGCTGCCGCTGGCGATGACGCCGCCGCCACGCCCGCAACGCGCGCCAGTGTCGCTCTTGCTGATCATCGACCGCTCGGCCAGTATGAGCGCCGCGTTTGGCGTGAGCAAATTTGACATGGCCAAGGAAGCGGCTATCCTCGCCCTCACCGCCCTGCAACCAGACGACCGGATCGGGGTGCTGGCCTTCGACACCGACACCTTGTGGACAGTGCCATTCCAAGCGGTGGGTGAAGGCGCGAACGTTGCCGCTTTGCAAACGCAGATCGCGACCATGCCGCTCGGTGGCGGCACCAACATCGAACGGTCACTGGCAGTTGGGCTGCCGGAGCTAGCCGCCGAGCCGCACAGCGTGCGCCACGCTGTCTTGCTAACTGACGGGCGGAGTTATTCGAATAACTATCCGCGTTATCAGCAATTGATCGAGACGGCCCGCGCCGCCCAGATCACCCTTTCCACCATCGCGATTGGGTTGGACGCCGACACCGAACTGCTCGAACAATTGGCGCAATGGGGCAATGGACGCTACTATTTTGTTTCTGATGCAACTGATTTACCACGCATCACCCTGCAAGAGAGCGAAATTGCCGGCGCTGAACTCACGGTGGAACAACCAATACCAGCCTTGGTCAAGCAACCGCATCCGTTAGTGCGCAACCTTGATCCGCGCGCACTGCCGATCCTTGATGGCTATATCGCGCTGCAACCGCGTCCTGAAGCCACTATCGTGCTCGAAAGCCCGGCAGATGATCCATTGCTGGCGGTCTGGCAATACGGCTTGGGCCGCAGTGTGGCGTGGACGGCGAGCGCCGCGGCGCCGTGGGCGACGCAGTGGCCGGGATGGCCCGAATACGATCGGTTTTGGAGCCAGATTGTGCGCTATACGCTGCCTACGCCCGATAGCGGGCCGTTGCAGGTGCGGGTTGAACCGACGGCTGCCGGGGCGCGACTGGTGGTTGCAGCGCAGACTGCGGGAGGAACACCGATCGATTTGGCGCAGGCCAGCGCGCGCGTTACCCTCCCCGACGGCAGCGAACAGAGCGTCAGTTTGGCGCAGATAGCGCCGGGCACGTATGCGCGTGAGCTGGCCTTGGCTACAACCGGGCCGTACCAGATCACCGTTGCCTTGTTCGCCAGCGGGCACACGCTTCAGCGCAGCATCGGCTACGTGTTGCCACCCCCGGCTGAGTATGCGCTGATCGATCCAGCGCAGGGGGAAGCCCTCTTGCAACAGATCGCCGCCATCACCGGAGGGAGTCTGGAACCGGCGCTGGCAGAAACAACCACGCCGCCGATACCATCCACCGTCACATATCTCTGGCCGCTGTTAGCGGGGCTAGCCTTGGCGCTCTGGCTAGCGGAAATTGCGCTGCGGCGGAATTGGTTCGCGTTATGAAACGTCAGCTTTGCTATGATCCCAGCTATTGACACCATCATCACCACCGCAATTCACGAACGCATCTTCCCCGGCGCAGTCGTTTTGGTCACACAGGATGATCGCCTCATCCACGCCGCTGCCTACGGCACGACGATGTACGATGATCCCGGCACGAGGTCGGTGACGCTCGACACCATCTACGATCTCGCCTCACTGACCAAAGTCTTCACCGCAACTGCGGCGCTGCGCTTGCACGACGCCGGAATGCTGCCGCTTGACCGGCCCGTGCAACACTGGCTGCCAGAGCTACAAGCTGGCGGCATCACCGTGCGCCACCTGCTCAGCCATCAGAGCGGGTTAGCCGTGCAAATGGCGCCGCTGGCCCGCGCCGGCGCCCATGCGATCCGGCAAGCGGTGTATACAGCGCCACCCAAGCACCCACCCGGCAGCGTGACCGAATACGCCAACCTCAACACCTTTCTGCTCGGCGAGCTAGTGGCAGCGATCTACGGCGGCCCGCTCGACCACGCGATCAGCGAGCTGGTCTGCGCGCCGCTCGGCATGGAAGCGACCCGTTTCCGCCCGCCGGCGGAATGGCAGTCACGCATTGCCCCTACCGAATGGGACGATGCGTGGCGCGGCGGTCTCGTCCATGGCGTCACCCACGACGAGAGCGCCTACGCGCTCGGCGGCGTCGCCGGCCATGCCGGCATGTTCGGCGTCGCTAACGAAACGCTGCGGCTGGTGCAACTCTTCTTGCGCGAAGGGGCGTGGGAAGGCCAGCAGCTCTTGCGACCAGAAACGGCACACGCCGCGCTGGCGCCACAGACCGAACGCGCCGGGCAACCGGTCAGCGGATTGGGCTGGATGCTCCGGCGGCCATATCTAGGGCCAGCCATCGCGAGCGGATTTGGGCATAGCGGGTTTACCGGCCCGATCATGGTTGGGATTCCGGATGCACGGCTCGCCATCGTCGTGTTGTGCAACCGCACCTACCCGCGCCGCACCCCGCCACCATACCGGCACCACGCAGTGGTAGCGGCAGTTACGCAAGCGGTTTGGCAAGCAATCACTAACTAGCTCGCGGATGGAGTGCGGCAGTCAAACTGCCGCACATACCTACGACCCACGCTCGGCGGCAATCACGCCGCCTCCTTTCGTATGGAGTGCGGCAGTCAAACTGCCGCACATACCTAAGAATCGCAGAATTGATATAATACAAGCAGAGCCTTGCAAAAGCATTTATGGAGGCATCAAGATGAGCCGCAAACGCTACCAACAATGGTTTCGCATCTTAAGCGCAGTGATCATCGGCATCCTCGTGCTGGCGCTAGTGGTGACGGCGATTGTGCCATATTAAGCAGAAAGGATGTACCACATGCCCTATACCATGCTCTACGATGGCAACTGCCGGATGTGCCGCCAACAAGCCGAATGGGTCGCGGCGTATGACGAGCAGCGCCAAATCGAATTGCTTGACGCTAACAGCACGGCTGCCCGCGAGCGGTTTCCGCAGATTAGCCACGAGGAAGCGATGGGGCAACTGCACGTCGTCGGGCCAGACGGGACAATTTACCGCGGAGCTGAAGCAGTGCGCGAACTCTTGTTGCGGCTACCAGCGTTGCGCGGGTTGGGGGAACTCATGCGCTTGCCCGGCGCGCTGATGGTGGCCGGGCCAATCTACGACTTCGTCGCCCGCAACCGCTACCTCTTCGGCGGCAATCCCGCCTGCGACGACGGATCGTGCCGGCGGGCATAGATAGGCGAACAGAACGTCTAAGTGCAGATACGGTTTGGAGATGCGCTGGTTTTCCCTCACCCCCGTCCCCTCTCCCACTAGCGCGGGAGAGGGGCGCTGCTCTATTCCGCGAGAGCAATCGCTTTACCACCCGCTCAGCAGCGTCGCAAAGCAAGCAAAGACGCCAAGACTCGTAACGCAAAGGCGCAAAGCACGCAGAGGGCGCAACGATGTTTTGGGATGGCGATCATCCTCAGCGTCCTCCGCGCCCTCTGCGGTAAAGACGCTTTCCCTCGCCCCCGTCCCCTCTCCCACTGGCGCGGGAGAGGGGCGCTGCTCTGTTCCGCGAGAGCAGTGTCGTTACCGCCCACGCAGCAGCTCCCCTTCTCCCGCCG
>JAUQOZ010000136.1:0-816 GCA_030550625.1 Chloroflexota bacterium
CCCCAGCGGGAGCGGGGCAAGGGGTGGGGGGCAGCCGCCAAGGCGCGGGGGCATAGCCACGAAAAGCCGCAAAAACCACAGAGATTTTTTGTGCTTCTTGTGTCTTTTTGTGGCTATTCCCCCCCCAGCGGGGGAGGGGCAAGGGGTGAGGGCAACCTACAGCCGCAAAGAGCGCAAAGGAGTTTGGGCGGGAGCGCCACCGCTCTGATGGTCATTGCGAGCCGATCGGTCGGGGTTGAGCAGCGCTCGCCCGCCGTGATGCGAAGTAATCCCCTGCGAGCACGGGACGATCCCGCTCAGCCGCCGTTCCCACTCTTCCTTCTGTCATTGCGAGCGGAGCGCAGCGCAGCGAAGCAATCTCCTGCGAGGGCGGGAAGAGCCCGCTCAGGCTTCCCTTTTGCTAGAGCAGGAGATTGCTTTGGTCGGGTGCCCTCAGCAGTGCTGGGGGCCGCCGCTCCCTCGCAATGACAGCGGACAAGCGGGCGATGGTGTACCCTCACCCCCTACCCCTCTCCCGCAACGCGGGAGAGGGGCGATCATCGCGTTCGGTTGAGCGTGTGGCTGGGCCGACAACACAGCGGCTCACCTTCTCCCGCCGTAAGGTGGGAGCGGGGGCCGGGAGGTGAGGGTTAACGTCAAGCCGCAAGAGCATAGCCACCACAAGACGCAACCCTCACAACGTTTTGTCGTGCTTTTTGTGTCTCTTTGCGGCTATTCCGACCCCTCCTCCAGCGGGGGAGGGGCAAGGGGTGGGGGCCAATTGCCCCAGCGGGAGCGGGGCAAGGGGTGGGGGGCAGCCGCCAAGGCGCGGGGGCA
>JAUQOZ010000136.1:826-31782 GCA_030550625.1 Chloroflexota bacterium
CCCAGCGGGGGAGGGGCAAGGGGTGGTGGCTAACGCCAAGGCGCGAGGGCATAGCCACGAAAAGCCGCAACAACCGCAGCGATTTTTTGAGCTTCTTGTGTCTGTTTGTGGCTATTCCCCTCCCCCAGCGGGGGAGGGGCGAGGGGTGGGGGCCACATCCCAGCGGGGGAGGGGCAAGGGGTGGGGGCTAACGCCAAGGCGCGAGGGCATAGCCACGAAAAGCCGCAACAACCGCAGCGATTTTTTGTGCTTCTTGTGTCTGTTTGTGGCTATTCCCCTCCCCCAGCGGGGGAGGGGCAAGGGGTGGGGGCCAATTCCCCCAGCGGGGGAGGGGCAAGGGGTGAGGGCAACCGCCAAGGCGCGGGGGCATAGCCACGAAAAGCCGCAAAAACCACAGCGATTTTTTTGTGTTTCTTGTGTCTTTTTGTGGCTATTCCCCTCCAGCGGGGGAGGCCCCAGCGGGGGCGGGGCAAGGGGTGAGGGCAACCGCCAAGGCGCAAAGGCTCTCAACGCAAAGCCGCCGAGCGCGCAAAGCACGCAAAGGGTTTAGTGGCAGAGATACCAGCGCGCTTGTGTCCCCGTCACCTCCGCGCCCTCGGCGACCTCTGCGATGCACTATTCCCCTCCCCCAGCGGGGGCGGGGCTAGGGGTGGGGGCCAATTGCCCCAGCGGGGGAAGTGGAGTGAGCGCGCCGCAACACTCCTACCGTTCCCGGATCGTGATTTCGTCGAAGCGCACGATGATCCCGCTCTCATTGAAACTGGTGACCGCTAAGCCAACCTCGCCGCGGGTAAAGGTCGGATCGCGCGTCTGCTCTAGCCGGCGGTCGTTGACGTACAGTGTAATCTCATCGCCGCGCAGCTCAACCCGCATGCGGTTGTTTTCCGGGTTGATGGCTTCGTGCTGCGTCCAATCGATCAGCGTGACCCATTGGTTGTTTTCGAGCAATTCGAGCGCATAATAGCCATCGTTCGAGACGCTAAACAAGTAGAAGTTGTCTTCGTCTTGATAGCGAAAGATCAATCCGGCGGCGCCACCCGGACTATTGCGCGGGATTGAATAACTTACCTCGATCACGACATTGCGATAGCTGCCGTCAATCGGTGCCCATACCAGCAGTTCTGGCTCCTTGACTTCGATGACGTAGTTTCCCTGCTCGTAAGCGTAGCGCGCGCTGTTGTCTTCACTAGTGCCTAAGTTGCTGTTCGCTGGGTTCTCGAAGTCATCGCGGAAGACAATCTCGCCGCCAATCACTGAACCCACTGCACCGCCGCCGCTCGTCGAAGGCTCAACGATAACGGGCGTTGGTGTAACGGTCACGTCGCTGAAGCTAAATGAGGACAGCGAGATCACGATAAAGACGCATGCGCCAATGAAGATGAGCAACAGCAAGCCAATACCGCCAATCAGGAACCAGATGAGCTTGTTGTTCGGAGGGGCAGCTTGCCTCTCGGCGCTCGCTGGGATCTGGTACGGTGGAGGACTGCTGGCCGGTATTCCATACGATGGTGGTGGCGGTATGAAAGGATCAGGCGGGCTGCCGGCGCTTTGGGCGGGCGGAATGACCGGTGGGGTAGGCGGCGCAGCGGCGGGCCGGTCGGGTGGGATGACGGTAGTCGGCGGCGCAGCAGGGCGCTCCGGTGGGATGATGGTGGTGGGCGGGGCGGCGGGCCGCTCCGGTGGGATGATGGTGGTCGGCGGTGCAGCAGCAGGCTGGTCGGGCGGGAGAATGGTGGTGGGCGGCGCGACCTTATCTGGCACGCGCGCACCGCATTCCGGGCAAAAACGATCGTCCGCCTTTAGTTGGTGGCCGCATTGCGGGCAAAAAGATGGTCGTTGCGGTTCACTCATATCTACTCCTGATCAGTGTGTGATCGCTCGGTGGCAATGGATGGCTGGGAGCGTGTGCCGCCGGCTTGCCGGCGCAACTTCCAAGAGTTTGGCCTGCCGGCCTGCCAACCTCGCGCCTAAGCGAGCCAGCCGCAGTCGAGCAATGCAAATCGTTCACTCATTGGTCAATATCTCACCCAACGCCGCAATACAAGCGCGGTTTTCATCGTCGGTACCGAACGAAATCCGGATCCAACCCGGCAAGCCCCAACCACTGAGCGGCGTCACCAATATACCGCGCTTGGCCAACGCGGCAGCAAGGGCTTGGTCATCAGGCACTGCCACAGCTACGAAATTCGTCTCGCCGGGAATGACGGTTAATCCCAATGCCCGCAAACCTTCGCTCAGCACCGTGCGGCTGTGCGCGGCGTGGGCCAACGATCGGGCGAGATGATCAGCATCGTCAAGTGCAGCCAGACCGGCAATCTGCGCGAGCGCATTGACGTTGAAGACGGGCCGCGCCCGCTCTAGATAGGCGATCAGGTCGGGTGCGCCAAAGGCATACCCAAGCCGCAGACCGGCCAATCCGTGGATTTTGGCAAAAGTGCGCAACAACAGCAAATTATCGCGTCCGGCCCGGATCAGTGGCAGCAGATCGGGAAAATCGGGCCGGGTGACAAACTCGATATAGGCTTCATCCACCACCACCAGCACATCTTCCGGCACCTGATCGAGGAAAGCCAGCAGTTCCGCCTCCCCGACCGTCGTGCCGGTGGGATTGTTGGGATTGCAAACGAAGACGAGCCGGGTGTACGGCGTGATCGCTGCGGCCATTGCTGGTAAGTCGTGGGTCATATCGCGCAGCGGAATCTGGCGCGCAATCGCGCCTTGCGCCTGTATCCGCCGCGCATAGCTGATGAATGAGCCGTGTGCTAGCACCGCTTCATCGCCTTCTCCCAGCATAGCATGGCAGATCAACATAATTAATTCGTCAGAGCCATTGCCTAGCATCACGCTTTCCGGGGCAAGCTTGGCGCGTGCAGCCAGCGCATGCTTGAGCGCCGCTCCGCCGGCGTCAGGGTAGCGATGAAGTTCGGCCAACGCTGCTTGCACTGCGGCCACTGCCCGCGGTGATGGCCCTAAGGGGTTTTCGTTGGCAGCCATGCGAATCGGTGGCGGCCCTGCCGGCCCAAGTCGCGGCGGCGGCGCCGGTGAGAGGGCTTGGAGAAACGGCTTCTTTCGGATCGGCACAGGCAATACTCCGGTTTAGTGCATAGCGATTACTGGCAAATGAGACAATATGTGAAGCTATGATGATACGCTTTGCATGTTCTTACGCACCTTTGCTCCCGTGGTATCCTTGCGCGCTGCCGGTCGTACTGTCGTGCAAGGACGGGTGCAGTCGCACAGCGTTCGTTCTTGCTGAAGCGGGAGATTGCTTCGGGCGCTCTGCGCCCTCGCAATGACAAAGGTTGCTCGCAGCAACCATCTCACCACTGGCCACAGATTGGAACTTGCTACTCCCTACTCCCTGCTCCCCGGTTCGCGTGGCCGCTCAACCGGCAACAGCACCATAAATGTGCTCCCCTGCCCTTCGCGGCTTTCGATCCAAATCTGGCCGCCGTGCAACTGCACAATCTCGCGGCTCAGATACAAACCGAGGCCCAATCCCTCGCCCCGCCGACCCGGTGACCGGTAATAGCGTTGGAAGACCCGTTCTTGTTCGCTCGCCGGGATGCCCGGCCCTTGATCACTGACGCTGATCAAGACGGCTGGCGCGCTGTTGGCCGGCAGCAGCGCGCTGCGCAGGCGCACGCTAATCACACTATCAGGCGGGCTGTATTTAATCGCGTTGTTGAGCAAGTTGGTCAACACTTGCCGGATGCGGACAGCATCGCAGACGACGAGTAATTCGGTCGTTTCGGTTTCGAGCAAGAGTTCACGATTGCCGGCGCTGGGCCGTTGCTGGTCAATCACTTGTTGGGCCAGCATCACCAGATTGGTTGGCTGGTATTGGAGATCGAACTGGCCGGCATCGAGCCGTGACACATCGAGCAGGTTATCGACGAGACGCAGCATGTGGGCGACTTGCTGGGTGAGGATGGTCAGCCCGTGAATATCGCGCGGATCGCCATCACGCTGCTGTTCACGCCGGAGCAAGAGATCGGCATAGCTGCGCACCGCCGCCAGCGGGCTGCGCAGTTCGTGCGCAGCCACCGCCAGAAACTCGTCTTTGGCGCGCTGTACCTTCTGGTTGGCCGTGATGTCGCGGAACGTGATGACCGCTCCTTCCACGTCACCGTGTTCGTTCACTGCCGGCGCGCCAGTGAAGCTGAAAAAGCGTTCACTCCCGTCTGCCCGCCGGCGCATTAACCGGTAATCGTAGAAGGTGTCGCCGCGCAAAGCGCGAGTAAACGGCAGATCATCAGGCGTCAGCGGATTGCCGTCGAGATCGCGCAAATCGTATAAGTCAGGAATGGCGGCCAACGGCATCTCAAAGCTGAGGTTATCTTGTTCGAGCAATTCGTGCGCCGCCTGATTGGCCAAGGTCAAGCGTCCATAGCGATCGCAGAGCAGCACCCCCTCGGCAATTGACTCGACGACCGTATTCAGCTTGCGACGCTCGCGCTGGCTGTCTTCATACAGCCGCACGTTGGCAATCGCAAAACCGACCTGATTGCAGATCGGCATGAGCAAGTCCTTATCAATCTGGCTGGTCAAATCAAGATCGCCAAAGAGGGCTAACACGCCGGTTACGGTGCCGCCGGCCAGCAAGGGCAAGTAGGCGGCAGCCGTCACCCCGGCAGCGATCAACGCCGTCTCGCCACGTTCGCTCAGCAGGGGCCGGATCGCCGGTTGCCCGTAACGCACGACTTCGGCGCATGGACTAGCATCAACCGGCGCTTGATCAAAACAGGCCAACGCAGCCACATCAATCGCGCGCCATGCGCCGATCTGCAGGCGTTCTTGCGCCGGATCGAAGATCAGGAGCGCGCCGCTGTGGGCCGGGGTCAATTCCAATACGACGGTGAGCACGCTCTGCACCAGATCGGGCAGATCGGCAGCGGTGCTAATCGAGGTGACGACGGCGTCAAACGCTTTCAACCGCTGGTTGCTGCGCCGGATCTCGTCGTACAACTGGGCATTGCGGATGGCTGCCGCGACAATGCTGGTGATCATTTCGAGATCGTCCGGCTCCAGCCCCAGTGGTTCGGTATCAACGCCAATGAGTTCGAGCACACCGACAAACTGATTGCCAGCGCGCAATGGCGTGGCCGTAATCGTCAAGCTGCGCGGCAAGAGATCGCTTAACGCTTGAAAGATGGTTTGGGCTTGCGCCGAGACCAACCCCTGCAATTCGCGGTAGCTATGCTCGCCGTGCTGTTGCACGATCGTGTCACGTTGCCATGCTAGACCGGCCACACCCTCGCCCATCCGTAATTTGATCTGCCGCCATTGCGCTTCGAGAAGCGGTGGCATCGTTAACCCTGCCTGCGCCACCGGTTGCAAGCCGCTCGGTGTGGCGAGCCAGAGGATTGCCGCGCGCAGCGCCGGCACAACCTCAACAAAGCCGGCGACCAGCGCCGGGAAGAGCCGTTCTGGTTCTTGCAACGCCAGCCATGCGGTGCTCGCCTGCATCCAACGCCGCACCCGCTCGGTCGGAATGAAGCGCATTGTGGGTTGGGCAATAGCTGCTATCTCTTGCTGCGGTTCAGTCATGGCGCTTGCTCTCCATGCGACCATGCCACGGCGCGCCGGATTCCCTCGGCTAGGGGTACCTGCGGTTGATAGCCCAACAGCTCGCGGGCGCGCCGGATGTCGGCAACATAGTAACCGACTTCACCCACTCGCTTGATTGGTTGCACGATGATGTCGGGCCGGCGACCAAGGGCAAGACCGATCAATTCGGCGGCGCGTATGAGGGTGTTACCTTCGCCATAGGCCAAATTAATCGTACGATTAACAACTTCTCCTCTAGATAAACGGGTGATCCCGCGCACAATTCCATCAACGCAGTCGTCAATGTAGGTAAAATCGAGCACCTTGTCGCCGCCGTATACCGTGACTGGTTCACCGCGACTGATCCGGTGAATAAACAGCGGAATAACCCGCTCCATCCGCGCTAAGTCATTGTCGTAGCGGCCATAGACGTTCGAGAAGCGAAAGACGATATAGCGTAGGCCGTAACAGCGCGCGTAGGCATAGATCAACGCCTCGCCGGCAATCTTCGAGGCCGAGTACGGGCTTTCGGTGAAACTGAAGTCGGCCCGCGTCTCTTCGGTGATGTAGCGGTGAATGTCACCGTAGACTTCGCGTGACGAAGCAAAAATGATTGGCAGATCATGCGCGCGGCAATATTCGAGCACGTTGTAGGTAATGTTGATGTTTTCGAGTGCGCGATACGGCTCGCTCACCAGCTCGTAGACCTTGGCATTGGCCGCTAGGTGTACGACCAGATCGCACGGCGGATAGGGCGCACCGCCGATCCCGGCCCGGAAGTCGCGCTGCGGCGTGGCGAGGTCTTGCAAAAGCGTTGGAATGCGGTCAGTCCACGGATTGACCCGCCGGTCAATCCCAAAGACCTGATGCCCCTCCGCCAGTAAGCGCAAGCCGAGGTTGGTGCCGATCATGCCTGACGAGCCGGTGATCAAGATGCGCATATCGCTATACCATGTTCTTTACTGCGGGATGATGCGGTGTAGTGCTCTTCAGTATACCACGCTCACTCATACCGCAACGCCGCGATCGGATCAAGCCGTGCCGCCCGGTCGGCAGGGTAGAGGCCGAAGAAAATACCGACCGCAATCGACGTGATCGTCGCCAGCAGAATGGCGTCAAGGCTGACTTCAGCGCGGGCATTGGGCGAGAAGTTTGCCAGCAACGCGGTGCCGATCGCGGCTAAGCCGTACCCCAAGGCGATACCCAGCACGCCTCCCATCAGGCTCAATACCGTCGCTTCAACCAAAAACTGGAGGCGAATGTCGTTGCGCCGCGCGCCAACCGCTTTGCGCAGCCCAATCTCGCGGGTGCGTTCGGTCACGCTGACCAGCATAATGTTCATGATCCCAATCCCGCCTACCACCAACGAAATGGCGGCAATTGCCCCTAAAAAGATGGTGATCGCGCCGGTGATGGTCGCAAACGAACTAACTAGATCTTGTTGGGTGACGATGGTGAAGTTGTTGTTTTGGTAGGTCAATCCGTTGCGCTGGCGCAGCAAGGCGGTGATCTGGTCGATCAGCGCATCAATGCTGTCTTCATCACGGGCCTGAATATAGACTACCGTTACTTCGACCCGGCGGGTGACATTCTGCGCCGGTGGGAAAAGCCGGTCTTGGGCAGTCGTGATCGGAACAAAAATCTGGTCGTCTTCGTTCGAGGCAAAGCTGCCGCCGCGTTCGGCCATCACTCCGATCACTTGAAAGCCAATCCCATTGATGCGGATACGCTGCCCGATCGGATCGGCGCCGTCGGGAAAGAGACGTTGCGCCACCCGATGGCCGAGCACCGCTTCACGCGAACGCAATTCGATCGCCCGCTCATCGAAGAACGTTCCTTCGGCCACCCGTGCATTGCGCACTTGCGGGTAATTGGCGCTGACGCCGGCAATGAGGGCGTCGTAACTGGCCCCGCTATAGGTGGTGAGCGCGCGCCGGCTGAACTCGGCGCAGACCGCTGCGACTGCCGGCACGTTGAGCGGGTCGGCGATGGCGGCAATATCTTCGTTGGTCAAGCGCGGCGGCACCCGCCGGTTCGTTTCTGGGTCGTTGGTGCCGGCGAAAAGGAAGACCAGATTACTGCCCAGCCCTTGCAATTCGCTCGTGACCAGTGTTTGGATCGCGCCGCCCAACGCCAGTAGCGCGATCACAGCCCCCACGCCGATAATAATGCCGAGCATCGTCAGAATAGCGCGCAGCTTGTTGGCGAGCAGGCTATTGAACGCAATGCGGATCGCTTCAAGGATGTTCATAGTCGTTGCTCCGCGCCATCACCGGTTACGCACGCCGGGAGGCGGCCCGCCGGCGTTAAACAGGTTGATCCGCGCGTCTACTCCCGGCACATACACGCAACTGTTCAGGTCGATATTGCCAGAGACAATCTCAATCACTTGATCGTTGCTCAAGCCCAACTGCACGGCGATAGCCTGCAATGCCGGTTGCGGCGGGCGTTGCGCAATATCCACGTTGCACAAGCCGGGATCAGCGGTGACATCAACGAAGAACTGGCCGCTGGCGGCGCGCACGGCCCGGCGCGGCACGATCAGCGCGTCGCTCTTCTCGGCCACGATAATGTCGGCGCTGGCCGACATCCCCGGTCTGACCGCCGCCGGCGGATTGTCGGTGACGATCCGTACCGTATACGCCGTAACCCCCGATTGCACAATCGAGAGCGGATTGATCCGCGCCACCTTGCCGCGCAGATCGAGATTGGGCAGGGCATCAAGCACCAGTGTGACCGGTTGGCCCACCGCGATCTGGGCCACATCGATTTCATCAACGGTCACATCAACATAATAACCGCTGAGATCGGCCAGCACCACCGCTGGGCGAGCCGCGTTGTAGAATTCGCCAATCTCAAGGTTGACCTCGGCCACCACGCCGGCAATCGGGGCAGTGAGAGTGGCTCGTTCCAGCGCCAATTGCGCTTGGGCGAGGCTGGCGCGGGCGCTGGCGACTTGAGCTTCGGCACTCGCCAGATCGGCTTCGCTTGGCGGTGCGGTGATGCGCTGTAAATTGGCTTGCGCGTTAGCGACCGCTGCTTGCGCGGCGGCCAAGCTACCGGCTCGCTGATCTCCCAACAATTTGTTCAAATTAGCTTCGGCTTGCGCCAATTGGGCGCGCGCTGCCGCGACTTGATCGCGATCGGCGCCGGCCAAAATCCGTTCAAGGTTGGCCTGCGCACTGCGCAATTGCGCTTCGGCTTGGGCAATGCCGGTAATTTCGGCCTGTTTCGCTTGTTCAAAGGCCACCAGAGCCTGCCGCATCTGCTCTTCAGCATTCTCGACTGCGCGCAAGGCCGCCGCTTCTGTATCGAGCGCCGATTGCGGCAGCGATTGACCAAACCGCGCCAACTGCTGCTCGCGCTCGCGGTTTTCGTTGTAAATCCGGCTGTACTCGGCTTGGCGATCACGCAAGGTATTCGCCGCTTGCAACAACTGCGACTCGGCCCGTGTCTTAGCCGCCGACAGTGAGTCGCGTTGGGCTTGCAAGGCTGCCGCCGCCTGATCAACCTGCGCTTGCGCCTGTGCCACCTCGCTGGCTTTTGGCCCTCCCAAGAGCCGTTCGAGATTGGCTCGTGCCTGTTCAACTTGCGCCTGCGCCGCAGCCAGATCCTTCTCGGTCACGTTGCCGGTGGTTTGGCGCAGTTGCGCTTGCGCTTGGGCTAATTGCGCTTCCGCCGCCGCAACTTCGGCTTCGCGCGGCCCGGCCCGCAGCCGGTCGAGATTCGCTTGGGCCTGCGCCAGTTGCGCTGCGGCTTGCTCGACCCGCAATTCCAGATCGCGCGTGTCGAGCCGGGCTAACGCTTGACCAGCAGTCACCTGATCGCCAACCTGCACAAGCACTTCGCTAATCAAACCGCTACTGCCAAATGTCAGATCGAGCACCTGCTGCGGCTGGATCGAACCACTCGCGTTGACCGTGGCGCTAATCGGGCCGCGTTGCGGATTGGTAAGCGCATAGTTGAGCCGGACATTCGTGGGTTGGCCGCGGTTGAACAAGAAGAGACCGGCAACAATGCCTCCGACGATGAGCAACGCGCCGATCCCCCAGACCAGACGGTTCTGGCGGCGGCGGAGGCGGGATGATTGGCTCATAATGATCCTCAGTCGTTGTGACGCACACACTACCTGCCAGCATCATCATACTACGAAGCTGGGATAGCGTTACTCCATTTGACGGGTAATCATGAAGAAGGTTGCGGAACGGTGCGCTGATTAGGCGCTGCGCGAGAGTGATGATGGGTTGGCTTGGCCATTGGCGGCGCGCGAGAGGTCGCGGTCGCTGATCAATTCATTGATCCCATCGAGCAACAATTGCAGCAGATGTTCAAGGTCGCGTAGTTGTTCGAGGCTAAACCGGGCCAGAATCCGATCCATATCAGCGCGCCGGGCCGCCTCGACCAGCGCCAGCCGTTGCTCGCCTTGCCGGGTGAGCATCACTTGCACTACTCGCCGATCTTCGACATCGCGCACCCGCCCGACCAGATGTTCATCAATCAGCCGATCGACGATGCCGGTCAGTGTGCCCGCCGATTGCTGCGTAATCTCAGCTAATTCGCTCATGCGGCAGACGCCGGCTTCGCGAATGGCAAACAACGTAACCATCTGCGGCAGCGTCAGGTTGATTTCAGGCCGGCTGAGCGTTTGCAACAACTGCTTCTGGCTTTGCCACGTAATCTGGCGGACAATATCGTCAATCGCGCTGGTATGATGAGAGCGGGGGTTGTGCTCGTGCATGCACGTCCTCACTGGCAAGTATGCTCAAGGTGTAAATTATTCTGGCAACAAATATTTAGACTTCTGATACCCATCGTAACCGATTGCTGGTGGAATGTCAATGTCTTGCACAGGGAGTATCATGGCCTTTTCGCCACCATGCCATGCCCGATCCATTTTTGTGGTACCCTTCCGCACAGCAAGCAAACAATGATACGGAGGAATCGATGACCACTGAGGATATGGCTCGTTTGGCTGCGCTCGGCCCGCTTGATGGCCGTTACCGCAACGATGTGGCGGCGCTAGCCGGCTTTTTCAGTGAAGCGGCGCTGTTTCGCTATCGGGTGCGGGTTGAGGTTGAGTATCTGATCTTTCTCTCCCGTGCTCGCGGTATCACGTTCGTGCCATCGCTGACCCCGCCGCAGCAAGCGGCGTTGCGCGCGCTCTACCGCCAGTTTAGCGATGAGGATGCGCTGGCGATTGCCGCATGGGATCGGCGGGTTAATCACGATGTCAAAGCGGTTGAGTATTGGTTGCGCGAAAAGCTGACGGCGTTTGGCTTGACCAGCCACCTTGAGGCGGTGCATTTTGCGATTACGTCCGAAGATGTCAACAATCTGGCCTATGCGCTCATGGTGAAAGAAGCGCGTGAGCTAGTGGTGTTGCCGGCGCTGGAGGCGCTGCTCGAGCCGTTGCGCCAACTGGCCGATGCCGAAGCGGCGACGCCGATGTTGGCCCGCACCCACGGCCAACCCGCCACCCCCACTACCTTCGGCAAAGAGATGAATGTCTTCTATATGCGCTTGCGACGCGCCATCAATGATGTCGCTGCCATCCGCATCACCGGCAAGCTCAATGGAGCCAGCGGCGTTTTTGCCGCCCATCATGCGGCCTTGCCGCAGATCGACTGGCTCAAGTTTTCGCGCGCCTTCGTGCGCTCGCTCGACCTTGAACCGATCTTGCTCACGACCCAGATCGAGCCGCACGATACCTTGGCCGCGCTCTGCGACGCGCTCAAGCGGGTGAATGCCATTTTGACCGACCTTAGCCAAGATTGCTGGCGCTACATCAGCGATGGCTATCTCGTGCAGGCAGCGCGCGCCGGTGAAGTGGGTTCATCAACGATGCCGCATAAGGTGAACCCGATCGATTTTGAGAATGCCGAGGGTAATTTGGCCTTGGCCGGCGCACTGCTCGAGCTGTTCAGCCGCAAGTTGCCCATTTCGCGCCTGCAACGCGATCTGTCCGATAGCACTGTGTTACGCAATCTAGGGCTGGCCTTCGGCTATTGCCTGCTCGCGTACCGGCGCTTGTTGCGCGGCTTGCAGAAGGTCGCCGTTGATCGCACCCGCCTGCGCCGCGATCTCGACGCCCATCCCGAAGTGCTGGCGGAAGCGATTCAGACCATCCTGCGCCGCGAAGGCTTTGCCGAGCCATACGAGTTGCTGAAGGAGTTTACCCGTGGCCGCGCTCTCACCGCTGATGAGCTGGCCCGCTTCATCGCCAGTCTGCCGGTGAGCGATGCCGTGCGCGCCGAGTTGCAGGCGCTGACGCCGGCAGCCTATATTGGGTTGGCCGTGAAGCTTGCCCAACTTCGCGATGAGGCGACCGTCGGCAATTGGACGTGAGACAGCGGTCGTTATCGCGCGTGCTGTCATTGCCAAGCTGCTTGCGCAGGAGTTTCGCGCCACGATGCCCCTGCGCAAGCGGTATGTAACGATCGTTCGTCTCCCAATGGATGGGAGCGATGCTCATCTGCCAGATAATTCCACGGCTCCAACTGGGAGGTTGGAGCCTCGCTGTTCGTTTTGCTCAATGTATGCACAATTTTGTATTTGCAATCTATTGACAAAGCGTGTACACTAGAGGAGTACGTTGTGCTAGTTTGCACAGATATTGCGTATCGGCCTCGATATTCATTGCAGCAACGGCGACTCGCTCAGTGTTGATGCGCTGCCTCGTAGCTTATTCCAAACCTTGCAGCGGTGGCCGTTCTGGCATCTCTATGCGCATGAACGCATTGCACACATCTCATTGCACACTGGCAACCCAATGGCCTCTTGCCTTTGGCCCGGCACTCAGATCAGAAAGGAAGGCAGAGGATGGCCGTGGTTGAATTGACCGTCTGCCGGCTTTGTGCGCGCAGCCGCCCCGATATTTGGCAGACGTTGGCCCGCCTGCGCGCTGCCCATCCCAACGAGCTGCACATTGTTGAGCTCGATTGTATGGCCGCCTGCGATGACGTGCCGGCAATTATGATCGAGTACGATTACTATCCTCGTGTGACGCCCCAGCAACTGATTGACTTGATCGAGAGCCGTCTGAAGGCGATGGCGGCGTCGTAAGGCTGGTTTGGCGCGTGCCAGTGCAGGTGATGGTAAGAGCGAGATGCTTTATCTATTGCCCGCATCTCTCCTCTGCTCCCACTAGCGCGGGAGCGGGTCGTTCCTATGTTTCGCGAGAGCAGTGTCTTTAGCTGCCCCCGCAGCGGCTCCCCTGCTCCCGCCGTCAGGTGAGAGAGGGGCGGGGAGACGAGGGCCAGCAGCCCGCGCAGCGGGTTTCGTAAGCGTAGGCCGGCCCTTCAGGGCCGGGTTCCCTCAAGTAGGGGAACAACTAGTTTACCGCCGAGGGTATCAAGGATGCGAAGGATGGAGACATGCTTCCCCATCCCTCTGCGCTTCTGCGGAATCTCTGCGTCTTTGCGTTTACCCTTTGCGATCTTGGCGTCCTCGGCGTCTTGGTGGAGCCGGACAGCCGTCCGGCTCTACGGCGTCTTGGCGTCAGCGTCTTGACCTGCTCTGCGGCGAGGTGATCGCCCTCACCCCACCACTCCCTCAGTCACTTTGAGGAAAATCTCTTCCAGATTGCTGGTTTGGGCGGCAAAATGGACAATTTCGACCTGATGGCTTACCAGCCGGGTCAGCAACGCGCTGACCGCGTGATCATCGCCGTCAATGTCTACCTCAATCCGCGGCGGGCCATCGTCATTGAGCACCCGTACTGCCAGTACGTGTTCCGCGGCAGTGGCTACCTCAGCCGCCGCTTGCACATCGCTGATCACGTGCGCCACAAACGTGCGGTGCGGGCGTAACGACCGCATGATCGTCGCGACATCACCCGATGCCAGCAGCGTACCGCGCTCGATAATGCCGATATGGGTACACATCTCGGCCAGCTCGGTGAGGATGTGCGAGCTGATCATGATCGTCTTGCCCAACCGGCGCAACTCACGCAGCAGTTCGCGCAATTCCACCCGCGCGCGCGGGTCGAGCCCGCTAGCCGGTTCATCCAAAATCAGCAACTGCGGGTCGTGGATGAGCGTGCGGGCCAGACTGAGCCGCTGTTTCATGCCGCGCGACAGCGACATCACATCGCTATCCCGCTTGTGACCAAGATCAACCAGCGCCAGCAGATCGTCAATCAGGGCGGGCCGGCGGGCCGGCGGCACATGGTAAGCGGCGGCAAAGAAGTCAAGATACTCGGCGGCGGTCATGTTGTTGTAGAAGCCGAACGAGTCGGGCATAAAGCCGACTGCGCGCCGCACCTCGGCGCGTTGATGCGTGACCGACAACCCCGCCACCCATGCTTCGCCGCCTGATGGACGCAGTAGGGTCGTCAAAATCCGCATAGTGGTCGTCTTGCCGGCGCCGTTAGGGCCAATAAACCCGTATACCGCTCCTGCCGGGATCTGCAAGTTCAAATGGTTGAGCGCCAGATGCTCGCCGTAGTAGCGGGTCAGGTTTTTCGTTTCGACGATAGCGGTCATAAGCGATTCCAATGCGCTAACGCAGCGTTATGATATACAACGTTTCGCCGCGGGCAGCCGCCGGTGCGCCATTGATCTGCACGACTGGCGCAGCCTGATCGCTCCATCCGATCAAGTAGATGTCATCGCCGGGTAGCGCCGGGCCGTTCGTGAATGGATCGAAGCGATTCGACACGTTCCAAAACAAGTTTTCCAGCGCAAAGGTGCGGTTAAACAGCCTGTCTTCCTCGGTAGGCATAAAATCGCGCAGAAAGTTATCACTGTCAATCCTCAGATCAATCGCGACTTCAGCGCCGGGATCCAGCGCGCCGATCCACTGCATATCATTCCGATGCACCACTATCGCATCGCGCAAGGGAATGGAACTGGCGTTAGCAAGCGTTCCGCTCCAGCGCTGGCCATTCAGCGCGATTTGGTGGCGGATTTGCACTGGGCTCGTTGTGATTTGTTCGACGATCAAGGTGCTGAAAGCCGCCGCATCCAGCAAGAGATCAGGGATGGCGAGTCCAGCATCGTTATGTTCGATCACAAGGCGTTCGTCTATCCGTAACGGCGTGACGAGGGCCGAGTCGGCAAAGGTCAGGGTATAGCTCTGCCGTTGCGGCGCAAAGATACCGGCAAACGTCGTTGTTGTCGCCTCGCCGCCGGTGGCTGCGCTTTGCACGATCGCCAATTGCAGCACTTGGGTTTGCGTGCCGCGCAGCGCAAAACTCATCCCGTAAGCTGCGGCCAGAAAGATGACGATAAGGAGCGGTGTTGTCACCCATGCCCATTCTAACCGGCGCAACCGGCGCAGGGCGAGGAAGTTGATCGGGCCGATCACGATGATGTATACGCCAATCAATGCCAGCAATGCCATCGTGGAGGGAAGCGGGAAGAGGCTGGTGTTTAAGCTGTTTTGCAGCAGGTCATTGAAGCCGAAGCGGAATTGAGCGCCGATGTCGAGCTCGATCCGCAGTTGCAGGTCGAGCACCCTTGCCCACAAGTTGCTCTCTCCCGGCCATGCCCGCAGCGCGGCGAGATCGAACGCGGCGAAGATGATCTTACCGGCGCCGAGCGTCGTTTGGCTGATCAGGCCATCGTTGGTCAGCGCCTGCGCATTGGGCCGGAGCGTCACCGTATTGGCGGTGAGCGACGGCACGAAGTTGCTGATCCCGCTCAGATTCGCCAATCGCTCCAACTCGCCAACCGGCGCATCGCGGCGCAGCGGCCCTACCGTGACCGGCAAGACATCAGCAAACGCTCGGATCGCCTGATCGCCAACAGCGCCACCACCGATCAGCAATACTCCCCCCTGCTGTACCCAGAGGAGCAGCGCTTCGCGTTGAGCTGGACGCAAGTCACTCGTCAGTTCGCGCACCGCAATCGCGTCGAACGCGCTCAGCAAGAGTGGCTGATCGGCCAGCGCCGCTGGATCGAGCGGCAACATCACCGCTCGCATCCCAACGGCGAAATCGGCGGTCGCCACGCTGCTCAGCACCGATGGATCCGCGCTCAGGAGGCCGATAGCAAACTGATCGTTATTCAGTTGGTTGAGGTTGATCCGTTGCCGGAAGATTTCCTGCCCATCGGCGGTGGCGATGAGCTGTGCCGTTCGACCCGACTGCACCACCGGGAAGGTGATCTGCTTGCGTGCGCCGCCGGGCAAGTCAATCACATACCGTTGCGTGAGAGCGGAGTTGCTCGAATCACGCCATTCCAGCGTCACTCGGCGATCAGGCCCGTCGTTAGCCAGCGTCACGTATGCTGGAAACCAATAGCCCGCCCGAAATGCTCCCTCGCCATCCAAGCCGGCCTTGACCGTGATTGTAATCGGTGATGGCGGTTGGGCAGCGACAGGGAACGGCGCTACCAATAGCGCCAACAGCAGGATCAAAAGAAGATGCCGGATCATGCAGACTTCTGCTCCTCGGTAGCTCGCGGTTGCTGATCGTCGTGGCTTGGTGGCGTCCCATTCCCTTGCGGTGGGAGCATGTCAACCGTTGCGGGTGGCGATTGGCCGGCAGAAGCGGGTGCTGTCTCATTACCCGGTGGTAAGAGCAATGTGGTTGTCGCGTCTGGCGCTGGTTCAATATGCGTGGCGCCATTGGGATGCGGAGAGAGGATTTCATTGTGCCGTTGCTGGGCAAGATGATAATGGCGCAACAATTCGAGCATATCATTCAGCGAGCGCTCTTTTTCGCTCCGCTTGAACATGACGTAGTAGTCATTAACAATCGACACGACATTGCGCGGGTTAGGCACGTGCGTAAATGTGAACTTGCCGCCGCTGCCTGCCGTCTCGACCACAACATTGCCATAGCCGAGCAGGTTGCTGATAAACGTCGTCTCAAACGAGACATTGGTAATCGCACCGAGACTGGCGGCGCGCCGATCTTCCGGGCCGATCGGTTTCTTTTCCACGTCGATAATATTGGTGGGAGTGAGGATGTACATATCGTTGCGATAATCCTCCACCTCCCATGCCGACCATGCTAGAAATGCGATCACGAGGGCAATGCTCAGCACCGTCAGCCACACGGGCGGCAACAACCCCCAGCTCCCCAGCAACACGATCAGAATCCAGCCAATGAAGAGCATCACCAATGGCGGAAAGATGCCTTGCAACAAAAATAGCCAATGTTGGCGCCAGATGATGGTCTCTTTTTCCGCTTGCACTTCCGGGTTCGGCGGCAAGATCCAGCTCAACCATCCCAAACTTGGCCGTGTTTCCGGCAGCGGGCGCTTCACCTTGGGCGGCGGTTCGTTATACACCCGCGTCTCGATCATCTTCTCTAAATCGGTTTCGCTCCGTTTGCGCCGGTTTTCATT
Organism: Chloroflexota bacterium; assembly: GCA_030550625.1. GTDB lineage: Bacteria > Chloroflexota > Chloroflexia > Chloroflexales > Chloroflexaceae > Chloroflexus. The sequence continues at coordinate 17,671 of JAUQOZ010000136.1, forward strand.
CACCTGCGTCATAATCTGGCGCTGCATCTCTTTCGGGTTACGCGCGCCATGAAACACGATGTTGCCGCCGATCCGGGCCGATTTTACTTCGATCGTGCCGTATTTGAGCCAGTGTTGCGGGTAGGTCTTGGTCGCCGCCTGCACATCTTGGATTTCATCAATGAAAATCTGTTGCTGAACGCGCTGTTCGAGCAATTTAGGGATGAAGACTTGGTCGTTATCGTACACCACGCGGCGGTTGGTGAGAATCAGCTCGTCGTTGAGCCAGTCGTAAACGACGAAGAAGATAGAGAAGAGGCTGATCGTCGCTAACCCTATCAGCAGCAGGTTAAGCGGATCGAAGGCTTGGCCAAAGAAGCGACCGGGATCGATAAAGAAGATGCGTCCGCCATTGTAGCGGAAATAGATCAAAGCGAGTACAGCCAGATTGGCTGCCAGCAGTACCCGGCCCGGATTGGGGTCTTTGCCGCCGCGCACCCACAACGCCACCCAGAAGAGCATCAATACCGCTTCGATCAAGACCAAAATAATGTTGAACAGATCGAAGCCGGTTGGCTCGCCGGTTTCGGTGACGAGAAAGCCGCCGCCGATCGCGCGATAGATCGCAATGCCGCCAAAAAAGCTTATTCCCAACAACGGTACAATGAGGCGTGACAGGAGGATCACCCAATGCCGGCCCGTCACGTAGAGAATCTGCTCATTTTCCGCCAGATCGAGGGCGGCATCGGCGTCTTCATACAAAAGCTGGTCGATGAGATTGCCGAGCTTCACGGCGTTCTCCCCTTCTGCAACCCGCAGCGGGGCGAGTGCTTAATGCCCGCTCTCAAGCGCCTGTTCGCCATGCACAAACTGGCGCAGCACCCATGCCACCTCTTCATCGGGCGATAACCCGTCGTTCACCAATACAATCGCATCGGCAGCCGGTTGCGACACGTGAGCATCGAGCGCGTCGCGTTCGGCCAATGCCGCGGCAATCTGGTCGAGCGGCAGCTCGATATTGCGCTGGCGCAGATCGGCCAAGCGCCGGCGGGCCCGTTCGGCCAGTGACGCCTGTAGGTAAATCTTGAGGTCGGCGTCGGGCATGACCACCGTGCCGATGTCGCGCCCGACCATCACCACCCGCCCACGGCGGCCAATGATCTGTTGTTGGCGCACCATTTCGCGCCGCACTGCCGGGAAGCGGGCCGCGCGCGAGACGATCCGTTCAACCTCTGGCGTCCGAATCGCCCACGTCACATCCTCGCCATCGATCAGTACCGTGTATTGCCTCCCGTCGGCGACGGTTGGCGGAATCACATCAATGGCCAGCCGGTGGGCTAATTCCGTCAGCGCCGTTTCGTCATCAGGGTCGATGCCGGCGCGCAGTGCAGCCAACGCCAATGCGCGATACATCACGCCGGTATCGAAATACAGATAGCCGAGCGCATTGGCCAATAATGCGCCGAGCGTGCTTTTGCCTGCGGCTGAGGGGCCGTCGATTGCGATGGTTTGTGGTACGCGCATGGCTTCATTGTAGCATGTCAGCGGTGATTGTGGCTACTCCCACTCGATCGTTGCCGGCGGTTTGGACGAAATATCGTACACGACGCGGTTGACGCCTTCGACCTCGTTGACAATCCGGCTGCTGACGTGGGCCAGCAGTTCGTACGGCAAGCGCGCCCAATCCGCCGTCATATAGTCTTCGGTCGTGATAGCCCGCAGCGCAATCGTCACCCCGTAGGTGCGGCCATCACCCATGACGCCGACGCTCTGCACCGGCAGCAGCACCGCAAACGCCTGTTGGGTGGCGCGATAATAGCCGCTCGCGCGCAGTTCATCGAGGAAAATCTTGTCGGCTTGGCGCAAGATCTCTAACCGCTCCCACGTGACCGCACCGATAATTCGCACCGCCAAGCCGGGGCCGGGGAAGGGGTGCCGCCAGACCCACTCTTCGGGCAGGCCGAGCTGTAACCCGGCGGCGCGCACTTCATCTTTGAACAAGTAGCGCAGCGGTTCGACCAGTTTCAACTGCATATCGGCAGGCAAACCGCCGACATTGTGATGGGTCTTGATCTTGGCCGCCTTGGGCCGGTCAGGCGCGGTCGACTCGATCACGTCGGGGTAGAGGGTGCCTTGGGCGAGAAACTCGACCCCTGCCAGCGCACGCGCTTCGCGCTCGAAGATGCGGATAAACTTCTCGCCGATAATCTTGCGCTTCTGTTCGGGATCAACCACCCCCTCTAGCGCAGCGAGAAACTCTTCGCGGGCATCGACCGCGATCAGCGGCACGTGGAAATGTTCGCGGAAGGTGCTGATCACTTGTCCGGCTTCGCCAGCGCGCAAAAGACCGTTATCCACGAACACGCAGGTCAACCGGTCGCCGATGGCGCGATGAATTATCAGCGCCGCCACCGCCGAATCGACCCCGCCAGAGAGGGCGCAGATCACGCGCCCGTGCGGGCCGACCTGCTCGCGCACCCGCTCGACCGCTTCGGCCACGAAACTGCCCGGCTGCCATTCGGGTTGGGCGCCGCACAGCTTGGCGAAGTTGGCCAGCAATGTCCGCCCGTACACCGTATGCACCACTTCAGGATGGAATTGGACGCCGTACCAGCGCCGTTGATCATCGGCGATCGCGGCGAAGGGGGTGGCTGGATTGGCGGCAATCGGGCTAAAACCGGCGGGCAGTTGCTCGATCCGGTCGCCATGGCTCATCCAAACCGGCTGCTCGGTGGGAGTATCGGCAAAGAGCGGGTGCGGTTGGGTGACGGTAATCATCGCCGGGCCGTACTCGCGCCCGGCTGGCCGGTTGACGACCCCGCCGAGGGTGTGGCTGATCAACTGCATGCCGTAGCAGATGCCGAAAACTGGCAGATTACTTGCAGCCAGCCACGTTGGCAAGGTAGGCGCACCCGGTTCATACACGCTGGCCGGCCCGCCGCTCAGCACGATCCCAACCGGGTTGAGGGCGCGCACCTGCGCTTCGGGTGCATCGTGCGGCAACAATTCGCTGTAATAACCCAATTCGCGCAGCCGGCGCACGATTAATTGCGCCGTCTGCGAACCAAAATCGAGCACGGGTATGCTGTGTGTGGTCATGGTATACCTTATGCTGGTAGCGTGTGATTGGTGATGAGCCATCAATATGCGAAAGGGCGCAGATTGCTGCGCCCCTCTCGCGTCGCTACCGGCATTATAACAAACTTTTGCTTAGCCGGTTGAGACAAGGCGAAGGCGTGTGTGAACGTGCGGAACAGGCGTTACCGGCTCGCCGACTGCTCGTACTTCTTCTTTCTTTAGTTCGGCAAAAATCGTTGTATCGACGACCGAATTGTCGCCGCCATAAGGGTTTGGCGCATACCCGTCAGCGTTCCAGTCGTTATGCCATTCGTTGTCATTAATCAAATAACGGTACTGGTAGGTGCGACCAGCTTCGAGGTCAAGCGTGATCATCCAACCATGTTCAGTAGCGCGCAGCGGGGTAGCACGGCGATCCCAACCGTTAAAATCGCCGACGAGGTAGATGGTGTCGGCCCACAATGCTGAAGGCAATGAAAAGGTGACGCGCACTTTTCCGGCAGGGCCGAGACGTTTCGTGATCATGGCCAAACTCCTTTGTCGGGCCGTTGGTCTGACAGCACTGTCAAGATTTGCTATGAATTATAGCATGAGAGATAACGAGAGTCGAGAGGGGTCAATGACTGATACATCAAATATATGCTCGCTGTCACCGGCATAGCGTGAGTCAATCGGTCTGACGCTCGCCAGCGATGCGTAATGTCCCGCTCGTGGTTTGCGCGATTGATGAGGCATATCAGCCCGATTGCGAAGCGTGTCGTCCCATGCCAGAGCACCGGTGGAACTGTTAGTTGTTAGGAAGAAACGCTCTGGCAAGGAATGGCTCCTCTACGCTGATCGTTGGGGAAGTAACGATTGGGAGCGCAGAGGCAACGTGGTGGATCAAATTTGGCTTATATCATACCGCAGCTTGGGTGGATGTTGAGGGGTGAACAAGTTCACGCAGGATGGCGGCGCTATGAGATTTGGATGCGGCAGTCAAACTGCCGCACTCCATACGATTTCGCTCACGCTGGGTATACCGGCGTACACCAGTGGCGGTAGGCGCCGATCCGCCCGCGCACCACGTCAGCGTACAAATTGACCAGCATCGTACCGATCGGGCCGATCGCGCCGCTGCCGATCGGACGGCGGTCGATCTCGATAATCGGCTTGATCTCGGCGCCAGTGCCACAGAAGAAAGCTTCATCGGCGACGTAGAGTTCGGTGCGGTCAATTGGCGCTTCCCGCACCGGAATGCCCAACTGGTTGCGGGCCAATTCCATCACCACTTGCCGGGTGATGCCTTCGAGAATGTCGCCGCTAGTAGGCGGCGTGATCAACACGCCATTGCGCACAATAAAGAGGTTCGCTGCCGACGCTTCGGCCACGTGGCCATCATTGCTGAGCACGATCGCCTCGTCGTAGCCATTGAGCAGCGCCTCGCTCTTAGCCAACGCCGAATTGAGGTACGAGCCGCAGGCTTTGGCCCGCGAAGGAATGATGTTGTCGTCGATCCGTCGCCACGACGAGATGCATGCTCTGATCGCCGAACCGGCCAAATATTGGCCGAAGCCGACCGCGAACATGGTGAAGCTGTCAGTCAGATTGTGCATCTGCACCGCAATCGCCGGATCGCTCTTGTAGAGCAACGGGCGAATGTAGACATCTTCGCGAAACTCTTCGCGCCGCAGCAGATCAATCGTAATCTGGCACAGTTCATCAACACTGTACGGCAATTTCATCAGCAAAATGCGGGCTGAGCGGTGCAACCGCTCCATGTGTTCGCGCAGACAGAAGACGTAGAGCTGTTGGTGGTCAGGGTTCCAGTAGCCGCGAATGCCTTCAAAGCAGCCGGTACCGTAATTGAGCGCATTGGTCATCACGCTGACCTGCGCTTGCTCGATTGGCACGATTTCTCCGTTAAAAAAGGCGAAACGATTATTGGGCACGGTAGTTGTCCTTTCTAGGCCGGCAAGGTGTGGTGTCTATTGTAAAACATCGACGCCGGTGTACGGCAGGCCGTGCGGCGGGAAGGATATACCCTGCTACCGCTGTTGCGCCCCGACGAGGTGTGCAGTGGCGCGACGTTGTTGCAGGTAGTTGCCGAGGATCATCAATCCAATCGCGCTGGCCAACCCGATATAGGCGAAGGCGATCCACGGCAGGGCTGGCGCTTGGAGCGCATTGGCGAGGTCAACCAGCAGGCCGCCGCTAAGATTGCCCAACCCGCCGCCGACGGCCAAGGCCAGCGCGTTGACGCCGAAATATGAGCCAAGTGCGCGCGGGTCGGCCAGCGCCGCGGTCACGCTCTGTTGCGAGGGGGTAGCGAGGAGAGTGCCGAGGGTGAAGACGATGACACAGCCGATCAAGAACGGGAACGAGTCCGCCAGTGCCACCATGCCCAGCCCCAATGCCATCAGGGCGATGCCAAGAATGAGAATGCTGAGCGGGCGCAGCCAGCGTTCCATGAATCCGATCACCGGCAATTGCAATACGACCGTCATGCCGGCGTTGACGCCATAAATCCAGCGCACCGCATCAGCAGCGTTAGCCAGCCGTTCGCCAGCCAATGGCAAGCTGATGGTCAGTTGTACCCACATAAACCAGAAACCCATCAGCAGGGCGGTGAAGATGAGGAAGGGCCGGTCGCGCAACGCCAGCCCCAAGCCGAAGCCGAGGCGGCTGCGGTCGGTGGCCGTCTCGATCGGGGGCAAGAGCAGGCTCATCGCGCCGATCAGGGCGAAACAGGCTGCCGCCGCCAGTGCTACGGCGCTGAAGCCGAAATCGAGCAGCAGTGATCCCACAAAGGGGCCGATGACCATACCTAGCCCGCCGCCAACGCCGTTGATCGAAAAGGCCCGTGCCCGTTCGTCTTCGGTGGTGAGGGCGGCGATCCCGGCCCGGCTCGGCGCTTCAAACAGTGCGCCGCCCAACGCCGAGAGCAGCATGGCAAAGAACAGCAGCGGCGGCGTGGTGGCAAACGCGAGACTGGCAAAACCAGCAGCGCGCACCAAGACGCCGGCAGTGATCAAGCCGCGCCCGCCAAACCGATCCGAGAGCACGCCGCCGCCGACGCTGACTCCTTGCTGCACCAATTGGCGTAATGCTAGCGCGATGCCGACCGTTACCGCGGCAAAGCCGAGCGTTTGCACGTAATGCACCGACACCAACGGGATGACCATGAAGAAGCCAGCATACATCATGAAGTTGATGACGATCAAGAGAATCAAGCCCCGGTAACGGGCGGCGCGCGAGAGGGTCATGGCGTCCAACTTTCTGATCCGTCAACGAATCTCGGTATACAGTACCATAGCCGGTTGCGGTTTGCGATCAATCGTTAGTTGGATCGTGGCAATGTTTGCGTTCAACCGAGACTCATCGTTATGGAGTGCGGCAGTATCACTGCCGCATCGGCGACCGATCAGGCGCAAAGCGAGCCAAGACGCAGAGGTTTGTAACGCAAAGGCGTAAGCCGGACGGCTGTCCGGCTCTGCAGAGGGCGCAAAGGGGTTTTTGTCATCGCGCCTCCCCTGTGCGAGTAGAGGCGGGTGTAATCCCTTCAGCGCGGAGGTGATGTGCGCGTATGTCATTACGAGGGAGCGGCGGCGACCCACTGGCGAGGTGTCGCCCGACCGAAGCAATCTCCCCCTGACAAACCAACCTGTCATTGCGAGGGGGCGTAGCCCCCGAAGCAATCTCCCGCGTCAGCGAGAATGAACACTGAGCGGGTGGCTCCCGTGCTCGCAGGGGATTGCTTCGCCGCGCTGCGCGCGGCTCGCAATGACAAGCGGAAAGCGGGGGCGGGGCGTGCCCGCTTGTCATTACGAGGGAGTGGCGACACCCCGCTGGCGAGGTGTCGCCCGACCGCAGCAATCCCCCCCTTCGGCGGAAAGGGTGCCGATCCCTCTGCGTCCTCAGCGTCCTCTGCGGTAAAATCCATCATCCTCGCTCCCCACGCCTTCCGCGCACACCACTGCGATCGGCCCGCTTGGCATCTGCGTCAACACCACCACCAACGCCCGGCTACCCTTCCCGCTTAGTTGGCGCGCCAGCGCATCGGGATCGAGCGGCGAACCGCGCTTCTTGACTGTCACTGGCCCAGCGTCGAGGTCGCGCAGTAGTGCGCGCAGCCGTTTGAGTTGGAACGGAATCCACGTGATCACTGGCCATGCGCGGGCGAATGGCGTCGGGCGATAGACCGGGGCGGTGAGGTAAGCAATATCGGGCGCGAGTTGGGCCGCACCGAGTTCGGCGGCCAAAGCGGCCACCAAGCCGGCCCGAATCACCGCCGGGTCGGGTTCGTAGAGGATGGCCAGCGGCGCACTCAACGGCGGCGGTGGTGCGGGGGCATCCGCCATCGTCGCCGTTGCGCCATCGCTGCGCAGCACCGTCGCTCGCCGGTTGGCCGTCGCCAACGGCCCGCACCAAAGTACTGCTTCTTTCAGTTCACCATCAAGTGAAACAAACTCCACCTCGGCATCAACCGGCAGGTGCGCCAAATCAATCCCCGGCGCCAGTTTCACCGCCAGCGCCGGTGTCTGTTGCCGCCAACCCAGCACGTGGCTAAGCGGCGGCTGGAATGAGGCGGGATCGAACACCCGCCGGTCGCCGGCGCGGCGGGCCGGATCGCAAAACAACGCCGGCGCCGGTGGCGGCGGTTCACGCAGCAGATCGCGTTCGAGGAACGTGACCCGTTCGCTTAGCCCCAGCGCCGCAACGTTTGCCTGCGCCAGCGCCAACCGCACCGGATCGCGATCAACGGCAATTACCTGCGCGCCGGAGGCGGCCAAGGCCATCGTGTCTCCGCCAATGCCGCAGCCGAGATCAGCCACCAACCCGGCGCGCGCTAAGCGGGTGGCGCGATGGGACGCCACCGGCGCCGCTGATGCCTGCTCAAGCGCCTCACGGGTAAAAAGCATGCGATTGGCGTGGGGAAACTTCGCCGCTGCCTTGCGCCGCAACAGCGCCTGCTCAACCGCTGCCCGCGCCCGTTCGGCAGGCAGATGGCGGCGCAACCGGCTCAATTCAGCCAAAACATCACTCTCGCGCAGGTCGCGTCCGGCCAGTTCGGCCAGTAGCGCTTCTCCTTCGGCTGAACGCAACCAGTTGATGAGGTTGGGATCCATAGCCAAGGTGGCGTTTATAAATCGCTTTCCTGCAACTTCTCGCGTTGCGCTGCGTAGTATACCCCAAACCCACCGCAAGCGCGGTACAATGAATGAGCGAGATCAAATGCTCTCTGGGGAGGTTTTGTAATGCGCAGGATTAGCTGGCTCATCCTTGTTGCGTTTGTGTTGGCGGCTTGTACTACTCCAACCAGCCAATCGCCAACCGCTACGGTGGCCCCGCCGCCTACGGCAGCGCCGGCCACCAATACCCCGGCGCCAGCGCCGAGCGAGCCAACGCCGGTTACTGGCTCATTGACGCCGGAAGCGGTTGCGGCTGGTATTCAACAGGCACTCGATAGTTATGTCGAAGCCTATAACACCAACAACGTCGAACTGCTCCGGTCAGTCGTTGATCAGAACAACGCCCCCTTCCGGCGCTTAGTCGAAGAGCGCTTCAACACGTTTCAACAGTCATCGTTCAGCGGTTCGCGGTTTAGCCGTATGCGCGTGCTCGAAGTCAAGCAACGCGAACATGGCTTCTGGCAGGCGGCGATCAATGATGGCGGCTACCGGCGTGACATTCTCTTCCGCCAGATGGAGGACGGGCGCTGGGTGATGAGTGAGCCGACCGAAGAGCAGTTGGGTGCGAAGATCAAGATTGACAACGAGTATTTCACGCTCAACACCTACGAATGGTCGGCGGAAGTGAATGAGGTGATCGAAGATATGGTGCTGCGGGCGCGCCAGCAGGTGATCGATACCCTTGGCCGCACGCCCGAAAACAAGTTCAACGTCTATTTACGCCCGATCTTCGGCATTACGCCGCCGGTCAATCCCAACTCGCTGGCGTGGTACTCAGCCGGTTCGCGCCCGCGCAACGACCGGGTCGATATCTTTGCTCCCTTCTCGTATGCCTTCGGCTTCTACGATCCGCAGGCCGGTTGGGAGGAGGATTTGTACGGCACGATTGTGCATGAGCTGACCCACTGGGCCTATACCCGCGCCTTTGCCCAAGAGTACCGGATTACCGACTGGATGAGCGAAGGGTTGGCCGAGTATGTCTCGAACAATCCGCGCCGCAACGCGGTGAGTGCAGCGGTGCGGATGGGCCGGATCATCCCGCTGATTGATCCGAATGGTGGCGTGCGCCCGCAAGATATGGATCACATGACGACGCTCGAAGTCGATCGGAGCCTTGCCTACGGGTTTGCCTACTCACTGGTGGCCTATATCGTCGAGACGCAGGGCGGGCTTGATGGCTTCTGGCGTTTTGCGGCGGCAGTGCGCGATACGCCGGGCACCGGGATTGAGTTTTACGATAAGGCGTTGCAGAAGGCGTTTGGTATGACCTACGCCGAATTTGATGCCGGCTGGCGGCAGTGGCTGCAAGAAAATTATTGACAGACGGACGGCTGTCCGTCTCCATAGTCATGTCAGCGATAAACACCCCTCAGCGCTGAACGGGTGTTGTCACGCCCTAGCAGGGTGGGTGCCTGTTGTCATTGCGAGGGGAGGTGCCGCGCCCGCAGCAATCTCCTGCTTCAGCGGGAAGGAGGCCTGCACGGATTAACGATGACTCCCCTCTCCCGCGCCAGTGGGAGAGGGGCAAGGGGGTGAGGGGGAGCTTTCCGGTTGTCATTGCGAGGGCGCGTAGGGGAAGCGCGTCGCGCTGCCCGTGCGCCTGAAGCAATCTCCTCGCAGCCCCCCTCCCAGCCTCCCCCCGCTGGGGGGAGGAGTCGGACGCCCCTCCCCCAGCGGGAGAGGGGCAGAGGGTAGGGGCAACACCGACCCCACGACGCCAGACGTAGCGACGGACGGATGTCCGTCTCCATAATAAAACAAGGAGCACTCTATGCCAGCGCCGCGCCTGATTCTGCCCGGATTGTACGAGCTGGCGTTGCCAATCCCGCTGGGATCGGTTAATGTCTTTTTCATGCTGACGGCTGGCGGTGTGACCCTGATTGACACCGGCTATCCCGATCGCGGCGCCGGGGTGCTCGCTGGGTTGGCTGCGTTAGGCCGCCAGCCGGAAGATGTGCAGCACATTATTGTCACCCATCATCACATCGATCACGCGGGGAATGTCGCCGCATTGCAATCACGTACCGGCGCAACGGTGTGGATGCATCCGCTCGATGCCGAGCTGGTCGGGCAAGGGCAGGCACTGCGGCCAACCGCTCATAGCGCCGATGGTTGGTTTAACCGGCTGGCGTTTGGCGTGGGTAAGTTATTGATGCCGGCCACGATCATGCCGGCTCGCATTGATCGGCTGGTTACTGATGGCACTGTGATTCCGGTCGCCGGAGGCCTCGAAGTGATCCACATTCCCGGCCACAGCGCCGGGCAAATCGGGTTGTATTGGCCAGCGCAGCAGGTGCTCTTCGCCGCCGATGCGGTAATGTATCGCGGCAAGGGCTTGCAGTCGCCGATTGTGCTTGAAGATGAAACAGCGGCGGCTCACAGTCTGGCCCGGCTCGACCGCTGCCAGTTTACAACTCTCTGCTTTGGTCACGGCCCGGCTCTGAGCGAGAATGCAGCAACCGTCTTTCATCGTTATGCGGCGGTGTAAGCGGGATAACTAAGCGTCGTGGCACACGCTTGCCTCACGCCTCATTTCACGGTACCATAGCGCCATATCGGCAACGCATGCCCTCACCGTACAAGGAGGTACGTTATGAATCGCACCATCCGCGCGCCGCGCGGTACGACCTTGACCTGCGCTAATTGGCAGATCGAAGCGGCGTACCGCATGATCCAAAATAACCTCGACCCTGATGTAGCGTTTGACCCTGATAATCTAATCGTCTACGGCGGGCGCGGGCGCGCGGCCCGCAATTGGGAATGCTTTGACGCTATCCTCGCCACGCTGCGCCGGCTCAAACCCGATGAGACGCTGCTCGTGCAGTCGGGCAAGCCGGTCGCCGTATTTCGCACTCACCCCGATGCGCCGCGGGTGTTGCTGGCCAATTCCAATCTGGTGCCGGCATGGGCGACGCAGGCCAATTTTGATCGCTGGGAAGCGGCTGGGCTGACGATGTACGGCCAGATGACGGCGGGAAGTTGGATCTACATTGGTACGCAGGGCATTTTGCAAGGCACCTACGAGACCTTCGGCGCGCTGGCTCGTTCGGCTGGCTGGGGGACGCTGCGCGGCAAGCTGGTGGTGACGGCTGGTTTGGGCGAGATGGGTGGCGCGCAGCCGTTGGCAGTGACGCTGAATGAAGGTGTGGTGATTGCCGTGGAGATCGATCGCTGGCGGGCCGAGCGCCGGCTGCGTTTGCGGCAGGTTGACCGCTTGAGCGATGATCTGGAAGAGGCGATGACGTGGGCCGAAGAGGCCCGCGCCGCCGGCAAGCCGCTCTCGATTGCGCTGATCGGCAATGCGAGCGAGGTGTTGCCTGATATGCTTCGCCGGGGTGTCATCCCCGATGTGGCGACCGACCAGACTAGCGCCCACGATGTGCGTTATGGCTATATTCCTGCCGGCTTGTCGCTGGCCGAAGCCGCTGCGTTGCGCGAACGCGACCCCGCAGAATACGACCGCCGCGCTATGGCTTCGATGGCCGAGCACGTGCGCGTGTTGCTCGAATGGCAGCGGCGCGGTTGCATTGTGTTCGATTACGGCAACAATCTGCGCCAGCGCGCCTTTGATGCTGGCGTCAGCGATGCCTTTAGCTACCCCGGTTTCGTGCCGGCCTACATTCGCCCGCTCTTCTGTGAAGGGAAGGGGCCGTTCCGCTGGGTAGCCCTCTCTGGCGACCCCGAAGATATTTACGTGACCGACCGCGCAATCAGTGAGTTGTTCCCCCACGACGAGCATCTTGGCCGTTGGCTGCGACTGGCCCGCGACTACGTGGCGTTTCAGGGCCTGCCCGCCCGGATCTGCTGGCTCGGCTATGGTGAGCGGGCTAAGGCCGGTTTGTTGCTCAACGATCTGGTTGCCAGCGGTGCGGTCAAAGCGCCGATTGTGATCGGGCGCGACCATCTCGATGCCGGCTCGGTGGCGAGCCCCAACCGCGAAACTGAAGGTATGCGCGACGGTTCTGATGCGATCGCCGATTGGCCGCTGCTCAACGCATTGATCAACGCGGTCGGCGGGGCGACGTGGGTCAGCATCCATCACGGCGGCGGGGTGGGGATTGGCTACAGCATCCACGCCGGGCAGGTAATTGTGGCCGATGGCACCCCCGAAGCGGCCCGCCGGATCGAACGGGTGTTGACGACCGATCCCGGCATGGGGGTGGTGCGCCACGCCGACGCTGGCTACCCGGAAGCGATTGCATTTGCTCGCCGCCATGGGATCGATATGCCGATGCTCGCGCCGTAGTCGATGTGGCGCCCGCCTTTTTGAGGAACGTCATGGAACCCTGCGACCTGCTTATCCATTCCGCTGCGCAGGTGGTTACCTGCGCCGGCCCGCCCGGCCCGCGCCGAGGTGCGGCTATGCGCGAAATTGGCATCATCAACGATGGTGCAGTGGCCATCCGCGGTACAACGATTATCGCCGTAGGATCGAGCGCCGAATTGCGCCGCCGGTTTCACCCGGCTCGTGAGATCAATGCCCGTGGCCGCGCTGTCTGTCCCGGTCTGGTCGATTGCCATACCCATATCGTCTATGCCGGCGATCGGGTGGCTGAATTTGAACAACGCTGCGCCGGCGCAACCTACCAAGAGATTATGGCTGCCGGCGGCGGGATTCTGCGCACCATGCGCCTCACCCGCGCCGCCACGACCGCCGAGTTGGTTGCGGCGACGCTACCCCGCCTGCAGCAGATGCTGCGCCTTGGTACCACGACCGCCGAAGTCAAAACCGGCTATGGTCTCGCACGCGATGCCGAACTGCGCCAATTGGCGGCGATTGAGTTGCTGGCCGCCGCCCAACCGGTCGAACTCGTGCCGACCTTCTTGCCGGCTCACGCGGTGCCGCCGGAGTTTGCCGGACGAGCGGATGCCTATGTCGATCTCGTGATTGAAGAGATGTTGCCCCTCGCCCGCGACTGGTACCGCGCCTCGTCGTTTGCCGCTCGCAACATCCCGCTCTTCGCCGATGTCTTCTGCGAGCGCGGCGCGTTCGATGTCGCCCAAAGCCGGCGGGTGTTGGCCGCGGCGCAGGCGCTCGGATTTCTGCTCAAGGCGCACGTTGACGAGTTCGTCGAGTTGGGTGGGTTGGCAATGGCGCTCGAACTCGGCGCAACGTCAGTTGATCATCTTGACGTAACGAGTTCGGCGCTGTTCCCTGTGCTGGCTGCGAGCACTGCCGTCGCCGTCTTGTTGCCGTTGGTCTCGCTCAACCTCGGCCTAAGCCACTTTGCCGCCGCTCGCCAGATGATCGACGCCGGCGTTGCCGTGGCGCTCAGCACCGACGCCAACCCCGGTTCGGCGCCGTCGCTGTCGTTGCCGTTGACGATGGCGATCGCCTGCCGCTATATGCGCATGCTCCCCGCCGAGGCATTGCTCGCGACGACAGTCAACGCCGCGCATGCGATCGGCTTGGGCGGGCGGGTTGGCGCTCTCATGCCGGGGATGCAGGCCGATCTGCTCGTGCTGGCCGAGGCGGATTATCGCTGGCTGATGTACGAATTAGGCGGGGCGCCGGTCGAGCTGGTGATCAAGCGCGGGCAGGTTGTGGTGGGGGAGAGCGAGTAATCTGCTACGCGCGCGATGACAGTCGGGCAGGCATGTCATTGTGAGGGGGGCACAGGGGCAGCGCGCCGCGCTGCCTGCGCCCCGCAGCAATCTCCCGCTGCAGCGGGAAGGATGGCGGCACGAACTGAGTAAGACTCCCCTCTCCCGCGCCAGCGGGAGAGGGGCTGGGGGTGAGGGCCTCCGCTCCCCCAGCGGGGGAGGGGTAGGGGTGGGGGCCACGCGCTGCCGGCGCCCCCGCAGCAATCTCCCGCTGCAGCGGGAAGGATGGCAGGAACCCGGCCCTAAAGGGCCGGGCTATGGATACGAAGCCCGCTGCGCG
>JAUQOZ010000151.1 GCA_030550625.1 Chloroflexota bacterium
TCCCCCTCTCCCGCTGGGAGAGGGGGCGCAACTTGCTCCCTCCCCCAGCGGGGGAGGGCTGGGGTGGGGGCACCCAGTTGGCGCCGCAGATGCCGAGGGCTGGGTGAGGATGATCCCCTTCCACCCCCCTTTGCGTCCTCTGCGGAGCCGGACAGCCGTCCGGCTCTACTGCGCTTTGGCGTTTTCCGCCTCTGCGCCTTTGCTCGCTTTGCGGCTTGGCAGTGTGCCCTCACCCCTAGACTGCTCCGTTGATTTGCAACGTTCGGTCACAGTGGCGCGTATCTTTTGGTGAAGACAGCACGGTTTGGAATCACGCCAGTATGGATAAGATGCTACGATATAAACAGCCGCTACCCCACGAAGCGAGATAGGTATGTTGAGAATCTCACGCACGATAGCAGGCATCTACGTACTGGCAACCATCGTTCTTACCGTTGTTACCGTTGTCTTTGGCCCTGTTGGCTGGTCTCCGCTTCCTTTACCCACCGCCGCACCGCCGATCCGGGTCGAATTCGCTGTCAGTTCGGAAAAAGAGGCATGGCTGCGCAGCGCGCTCGAACGGTTTGCCCGCACTAACCCGACGATCAACGGGCGGGCGGTTGAGGTACGCATGCGCGTCGCCGGTTCCCGTGATTTGATCACCGCGATTGAGCGCGACGGCTACCAACCAACGGTGGTTAGCCCGGCCAGTGAATTACAACTTGCCGAATTGCAGCAATGGCGGGCCGATCTGCTGGGCGAGGCAGCCCAACCGCTGGCCTTTACCCCGCTGGTGGCCTTGATGCGTGAAGTGCCGAGCACTGCCGGCATCGCTAACCCATGGCAACTCTGGCAGCGCCAATTGCCCGATCAGATCAACACTGTCAACATCGGCATCTCATCGCCGGCCAAGAGCAACGGTGGGTTACAGAGTTTGATCGTGCTGGCGGCGCAGTATCATCAAACCAGCAGTCTGACGATCGAACAAGCCAGCGACGCCGGGTTGCGTGAGTGGCTGCGCCAACTGAATGCGCACATAGACGGCTGGCCCGACAGCACCGGCGCCCTCACCACCGATTTCGTCACCCAGACCGGCATTTATGACATCATTACCACCTATGAAAACCTTGCCCTGCGAACGTTCTGGCAAGGCGAAAGCCGCGGGTTGCAGGCGCGGGTCTACTACCCCGCCGCGACGATCGTCAGCGACCATCCCTACGCTATTCTCACTGCGCCGTGGGTCGACAACACCGAACGCGAAGCTGCCCGCTTGCTGCGCGATTTCCTGCTGAGCTCTGCCGAACAAACCATCGCTATGCGCGAGTATGGCTTTCGCCCGGCCAACCCCCAAGTGACGATTGACCTAAACGACCAAACCTCACTCTTTGGTCGCTATCGCGATTACGGCTTGCAACTCGACCTCGCCGCTCAACTCGCCACCCCGTCGCCAGAGGTGATTGCGGCGCTAGTGACGACGTGGCAGAGCGCAACGGAAAAATAACAGGATCTCTGGCGCGCTTGCTATCGGACTATCTGAGAGGAGCTATCCATGCGTATCCGGCTATTCAAGATACTTTCGCTGCTCGTGGCGCTGACAACCCTGCTCAGTGGCTGCGGTGACATTAACCTACTGTTTGACAACAGTGACTCCAACGCGATCACTATCAGCATCGCTTACAGCCCCGAAAAGGATAAATGGCTGACCGAGCAAATTGCCCGTTTCAACGAACAGCGGATCACGGTCAATGACCGCCGGGTCAAGGTTGAGGGGATCAACAAATCGTCAGGTGCGGCCCGCACCGAGATCAAGAACGGCACGCTGCAAGTGACGGTCTGGAGCCCATCGGCCAGTACGTGGCTAGAAGTGCTCAAGCAAGAGACCGGCAACCAGAACGTGGCCGTTTCCAACAAGCCGCTGGTGCTCACGCCGGTGGTGATCGCAATGTGGAAGCCGATGGCCGAGGCGATGGGTTGGCCGAACAAGCCGATCGGCTGGAAGGACATCCTTGATCTGACCAACGACCCGCAGGGTTGGGGCCGGTTCGGCCACCCGGAATGGGGCCGCTTCTCGTGGGGCCATACTGATCCTGAAATCAGTACGACGGCGCTGAGCACGCTGATCGCCGAGTTTTACGCCGCCACCGGCAAGCGTGACGGCCTGACCGTGGCCGATGTGCAAAGCGAAGAGGCGACCCGCTTCATTCGCGAGCTGGGGCGCAGCATTAAGCACTACGGTTACAACACGCTGATCTTCAGCGAAAATATGAAGAAGTTCGGCATGAGCTACATCTCAGCCTTCCCGATGGAAGAGATTACGCTCATCGACTTCAACAAATTCAACCCGCCGCCGACACCGCTGGTAGCTATCTATCCAGCCGAGGGCACCTTCTGGCACGACAACCCGTTCATCATTATGGCCAGCGCCACTGCCGACGAACGAGCTGCCGCCGAACGGTTCTACGAATTTCTGCTGACCGAAGAGAGCCAGCGCGCCGCGATGTCGTTCGGCTTTCGCCCGGCTAACCCCAACGTGCCGCTGACCGATCCGATCAGCCCGGCCTTCGGCGCCGACCCGCAAGGAGTGCAGACTGTTTTGGCCGTGCCTTCGGCAGAAGTGATCGTTGCGGTCAAGAACTCGTGGGCGCTCAACCGCAAGCGAGCCGACATCTTGCTGGTAGTTGACACCTCTGGCTCGATGGAAGGCGAAAAGCTCACAATGGTCAAGGCCGGAATTGAAACCTTCCTGATGCGGATCCTCCCTGAAGATCGAGTCGGCTTGATCACTTTCGACTCAACGGCCCGGCTAGCTGTGTCAATGGCGCCGCTCAACGACAACCGCATCGCCTTGCAAACCGCTGTGCAAGAGATGCGTGCTGCTGGCCGGACGGCGTTGTTCGATGCGTTGGTATTGGGGAAGCAGGTGCTTGACGAACTGCCGCCGGTCGAAGACGACCGTATTCGCGCGATTGTGTTGCTCTCGGATGGGGCAGACAATTCAAGCCGGGCATCGCTGGACGAAATTCGCAATCTGTTTGATGAGAGCGGGATCAGCATCTTCCCGGTGGCTTACGGCAGCGATGCTGATCGGCAGGTACTTGACTCCATCGCCGAGTTTTCCCGCACGATCGTCGTTGTGGGCGACACTGGCGATATTGCCCAGATCTTTGAAAACCTGAGCCGGTATTTCTAGAGCCAATGCGCAGGGCGCTGTTGGTAGCATGGAGTGCGGCAGTCAAACTGCCGCACTCCATATAGAGAATATCGCATGTCGTCGCAGCATGATATAATTACGCTAGAAACTATTTCACAAAAGGCAGGATGGTATGGACACCCTCCGCACTGCCGCCTTGCAACCGCTCAATCTGCTCGTGCTGGTCGCCGCAATCTTCGGCGGCTTATCGCTCACGATCTGGTGGTTGCCGCTTGGGATCGCCCTCTACCTTGCTGCCACGTGGTTGGCGGCGCGTGATCCCTTACTGACCGCACCTCCGCCCGCACCGCGCCCGCGCATCACTAGTCCGGCGCTACGAGCCGCGCTTGGCGAGATCGAGCGATCGCAACGCGAGGTTGAGCGAGCAGCCGGCGCAGCGCAAGGCCCCCTTGCCGGTCTCCTCAGTAACATTGTCAACCAGACCCGCGATTTAGTGGCCGAAGCGCATGTACTGGCCGGCAAGGGTCAGATCATTGAACGCTTCTTAGCCACCAACGACTGGCAGCGTTTATCACAACAACTAACCCAGCTCGATTGGCAAATCAGCGCGACGATCGACCCGTTCACCCGCCAGCAACTCGAAGAGCAGCGGCAAGCGTTGCGCGCCCAACAGCAGCATATTCAAGATTTGAGCACCTACCTCAACCGGATTAAGGCCCAGCTCGCGAATATTGACGCCAGCCTCGACACCACCTTGGCCGAGATTGTCCGGCTCAAGACTGCCGATGCGGTGGCGATGGCCTCGGCCAGCGGCGCAGTCCAGCAACGCCTCGCCGATCTCCGCAGCGATATGGAGGTGTTCCGCAAAGTGTTGGATACCGCGATGACCGGCTTGTAACAGATGAGCGCGCTCGTTTGCTCTTGGATTGGCAGAGAGCTTTTCATCATCTTTCAATGTACATACCAAGCACATCTTGCTATGATATTCGCAAGGAACATCTAACATAACCACACGCGAGAGGAACACCATCCTATGGTTGCGCGCACCCTCATCCCCGCTCGCACTCCCGTCGCAACACCCGATGAAGGATTAGTAGCCGATCTCTTGCCACCGATACTTGTGTTGCTGGCGACATTATCAGGCGGTGTGATCGGCATTCTGCTGCTGAATCGCTGGGAAGGCAATATCTGGCCGTATGTTGTGATCCTCTTGCTGCTCGCCAGCATTGCCGTAAGCGACCGGTTGCGGCGGCGCGGCAACCTTTATTTGGCTAGTGTGGTGATTGTGGGAGCAATCACGCTCTTGCCGGTGCTAAGTTGCGCGGCGTTTGGCTTCACCAACAATATTTTCATCAACCTTTCGGTGTTAGGGGTCTTTGCCGCCGGCGTGATGATCTCGTCACGCGCGCCGTTCCAAGCGACGCAAGCGGCAATCTTGCTCTACCTTGGCTTGCTGCTCGGCGCCGATCTGGTCGGCCAGCCGCGGCCAACGTGGTTTGAAGCGATCGGGCAGATCATCTTCCTGATTGCCCTGTTGCTCGGCGCGGCAACGCTCAGTTGGGCAGCGGCGTATGTGGTGCGCGGGACGATTAGTTGGGCGATCGATGCGGCACAAAAATCCGAGCGGCGCGAACAGTTGTTGCGCGCAACCCAAGCCGACCTCGAACGGGCCTTGCTCGAACGCGATTTGCTCAACGAACAACTGTACCGCACCACCCTCGAACTGGAAGAGGCGCGGGCCGCTGCCGAGGCTGCCTACCGCTCGAAGGCCAACTTTATGGCCACGATGTCGCACGAGCTGCGCACCCCGCTCAATATCATCATCGGCTTCAGCACGGCGATGCTCGAACATCCCGAAATGTACGGCGATGTGCGCATTGACGAACAGGTACTGCAAGATATCGCCGAAATCCGGCGCAGTGGCCAGCATTTGCTTGGCTTGATCAACGATATTCTCGATCTGGCGAAAGTTGAAGCGGGTAAGTTGGAACTGAACAAGACCAATCTCGCCTTGATACCACTGCTGGATGAAACGATGCGCACTGCGCAGGCGCTGATCGGCGAGCGGCCCATCCAGTTGCGCCGCGAGTACCGTGATCCGTTGCCGACAGTGCTGGCCGATGAAGTGCGAGTGCGGCAGATATTGCTGAATCTGGTCTCTAACGCCTGCAAGTTTACTCATTCGGGCGAGATTGCAGTCGGGGCGCGGGCCGATACTGATCAGGTGGTGCTCTGGGTGCGCGACACCGGCATCGGCATCGCGCCGAACGATCAGGAGCGGATTTTCCAACAATTCGAGCAAATTGAAAACGCCGACACACGCCAGCACGCCGGCACCGGCTTGGGCCTCTCAATTTGTCGTTGGCTAGTCGAGCTGCACGGCGGGCGAATGTGGCTGGAAAGCGAACTGGGCAAGGGTAGCATCTTCTTCTTCTCGTTGCCGCGCACGCGGGCCGGCACAGAGAAAGCATAACAATGACGGCAACGACGAAACGTGGCAATGCCACGTTTCGTCCATCATCAACATCGCACACTGGCAATGACGCAAGGTAGCAAAGGAGCAAGGAACGATGGCCAGAATTCTCCTCGTCGATGATGTCTACACGGCCCGTTCGATGTTCGAGCGTGTGCTCCGCCATGTTGGGCGCCACGAGGTGCTCTCGGTCGGCAGCGGCGCTGAGGCGCTGGCGAAGGTGCATGAGTTTGCGCCCGATGTGATTGTGCTGGATATTAGCATGGCCGATCGCGATGGCTTGATGGTGTTGCGCGATCTGCGGGCGCAAGGGATCACGTGCCCGATCATTGCCCACACCGCTCGCACTGAAAAGACGCCGGGCGAATTTGTGGCGCAGGGGTTTGATGCTTACGTGCCCAAGACTGGCAATTTGACCAATCTGCTCAGCACAGTGCGCGATCTGGTTAGGCGGTAGCTAGGCCCGGCCTTCAGCGGGCGGCTGGCCCTCACCCCCAGCCCCGCTCCTAGGGGAAGGAATAGCCACAAAAAGACGCAAAAGGCACAAAAATGTTTTATGCCTCTTGTGGCGTTTGGTAGCTATCACCTCCCCTCCCTCAGCGGGTTCAAGGGCGCACAAAACGCTTGAGTGCAGATCTGATTGATGACTTTGCGATGCGCTGGTTAGCCCCCACCCCGTGCCCCTCCCCCAGCGGGGGAGGGGTGATGGGGAGCGGAGAGCCGGGCGTTGAGGCATCGCACCGCGATCCACGGGGGTGATCAACCCGATGTCCTGTCCTCTCGCAAGTCCCAAGGGCCGGGCTAGGGGGACGACGCTCGCTGCGCGGGCTGATGCCCCCACCCCGTGCCCCTCCCCCGCTGGGGGAGGGGTGATGGGGAGCGGAGAGCCGGGCGTTGAGGCATCCCACCGCGATCAATGGGGGTGATCAACCCGACGTTCTGTCCGTCTCGCAAGTCGCAAGGGCCGGGCTAGGGGGACGAAGCTCGCTGAACGGG
>JAUQOZ010000167.1 GCA_030550625.1 Chloroflexota bacterium
CTACTCCCCCCCCCCGCGCCCTCCGCGTCCCCTGCGGTAAAACCACCCCCTCTCCGTTCACGGGGAGGGGGCACGGGGGTGGGGTCACATGCCAACGCAAAGGCGCTCAGATCGCCAAAGCCGCAGAGGGTGGGGAATGGGCGAGATAGGGCAAACGTCCCTACTCCCCACTCCCTACTCCCCTCTGCGCCCTCCGCGTCCCCTGCGGTAAAACCACCCCCTCTCCGTTCACGGGGAGGGGGCACGGGGGTGGGGTCACATGCCCCGCACCGGCGCATACACCTGCTGCATCGCCGGCGTCGCCATCGTCCACTGCCGGTAGCCGACCGTCCACAGCGCCACATTCAGACTGGCCAACACCCCGCCCAGAATGATCGCAAAAATCACGTTAAACAACACGGTGATGATGACCCACGCGCCAAAACTCGTCACCGGATTAGCGCCGGTTGCAAACAACAACGCCCCCGCAATCGCCCCCACCGGCAAGCTATAGACCAGCCCGATCCCGAATGTCACCAACCAGACCACAACCGCCTGCCCCACATTGCGCCGCAAGACCTGCCAGCCACGCTTGATGCTGGCAACCGGCCCTTGCCCCTCCAGTACGCACGCCCGCGCCGCCAGCGGGCGAAAGACGGCAAGGAAGAGGCCCCATAGCCCGATCGGAACCGCCAGACAAATTATGATAGCCACGATGGTAAGCACCCCCAATCCCAGCATCGAAGCTGACGGCCCGTCACTCACCATTGTTAAGACACTGGTCACCACTGCCCCAAACGCCACCAGAATGCCAATCCCTACCACCAGACCGGGCAGCGCCAATAGCAAATCCATCAGCGCCAACGGCACCATCCGGCTGACCCCAGCCGCAAAACTATTGCTCACATCAAACTGCCCGCGCTGATCGAGCAGATCGGTCTGCACGATCGCCGCTCCTTCCACAATGCTCCCCACAAACAGCATCACCAGCCATACTACTAACGCAATCAATCCCAACGACAACACCCAACCCATGACCGTATCTGGGGTGAGATTATCCGGGATAAAGGCCAGCAGAAGCCGGCTCATAGCTTCATCCGGCGGTTGGCTCGGATCGCTCACGCCAAAATTGATCGTCACGCCGTATCCGCCCCGCCCCACCAACGCCAACAAAATCCCCAGCCCCCACAGCACTTTGTACCGCCACCAAACCGCAAACCCCCGCTTGAGCAGCGCGCCGATCTCCATGATGACCTCTCTTGCTTCAACGATAGCCTTCGGCCTGCATATTGAACAAACGGGCATACATCCCGCCGCGGGCTAACAACTCCTCATGCGTCCCCATCTCGGTGATCCGGCCATGTTCGAGCACCACAATCCGGTCAGCCATACGCACGGTCGAGAAGCGGTGGCTAATCAGCACCGCGATCCGCCCCGCCGTCAAATCACGAAACCGCTGAAAGATTTCGTATTCGCGCTCAGCATCAAGCGCCGCCGTCGGCTCGTCCAGCACCAGCACTTCGCTCTCGCGCATAAATGCGCGTCCGAGCGCAATCTTTTGCCATTGCCCGCCCGACAGCTCAGCCCCGTTCTCAAACCAGCGCCCCAGCATCGTATCGTAGCCATGCGGCAGGTGCGCCAACACCTCATCGGCCCCGCCCCGCACCGCTGCCGAGCGAATGCGCGGTTCGTTCGCCAGTTCGTCAATCTGGCCAAACCCGATATTCTCCCGCGCCGTAGTCTGGTAGCGGACAAAATCCTGAAAAATCACTCCAATCCGCTGCCGCAGTTCATTGATATTGTAATCGCGCAGATCAACCCCATCGAGCAAAATCTGGCCTTCGATCGGGTCGTACAACCGGGTCAGCAGCTTGATCAACGTCGTCTTGCCAGCCCCATTCGCCCCCACCAGCGCAATCTTTTCTCCCGGCCCGATCCGCAGATTAATGTCGCGCAACGCCCATTCTTCCCGATCAGGGTAGCGAAAGCTGACGTTGCGAAACTCGATCCCCTGCCGGATCGGACGCGGTACCGGCAAGTTGCGCCCGCTGCGCATACGCGGCTCGATCGCCAAAAAGTCAAACAAGTTGGTCAAAAACAACCCGCCTTCGTAGAGCTGGGCCAAATTGCCGAACAGGGTCTGCACCACCGCTTGGCTCTGGCGGAAGAGGGTGAGGTAAAAGGTCATACCACCAATCGTAATCACCCCAGCCACTGTCTGCCAGATAATCCAGCCGTAAGCGGCGTAATAACCGGCACTGGCTACAATTCCCCACAGCGTGCTAATCAGCGAACGCCGCCGGGCCAGCGCCGCATCTTCGTGGAAGAAGCGATGAAACTGCTCTTGATGGCGCTCGATCAGCGGCTCACCCAGTGCAAACAGCTTCACCTCTTTGACCGCCGTATCCACCGTGAGCAGATGCTCAAGGTATTGCATGCGGCGAAACTCCGGCGCCCGCCACGTCAACAGCCGGAACCGCAGCCGGCTGAAATGGGTTTGGGCCAGAAACGCCGGGATGGTCGCGCCAAACAGCAGCAGCGCAATCAGCGGGCTTAACCAGAGCAGGCTGGCCGCAAACGAGAGCAAGGTCAAGATCTGCTGAATGGCGCTAAATACGGTGTTGACCATCGCCATCGCCCGCCAATTCGTTTCCCGCCGCGCATTTTGCAATTTGTCGTAGTATTGCGCATCCTCGAAGTAGTGCAGGTCGAGCAGCAACGCCTTGCGCATGATCATCAGGTTGACCATATTGCTCAAGCGAGCATGCAAGATATGCTCGCTCAGCGACCGGCCCTGCGCCAATACCGCCCCCAGCGTGATCAAGCCAAACTCGCTCAACAGCCACGGCAACGTCTGTTGCAAGCCAACCAGCGCATCCACCCCACCCTGCACCGCCGCCACCACCGTATCCACGATCAGCTTGCCAACATACGCCTGCGCCAGCGGCAACCCCGCCGCCAGCAACGTAATCACCGCCATCAGCACCGTATGCCCGCGATCGGCCTGCCACACCAGCCGGAACGCCGCCGGCACATTGCGCAACGCGCGCCGCGTCTCCACCACCCACTGCCGCAGCGTCTGCGGGCGCGGCGGCGACGGGATCGGGCGCGGACGACCGCGCGGAGGTTCTGCCATACCCTATCCTCACTCTGCACTACCGGAACGTGGTAGCATGATACGCGATCAGACGCGCAACTTTTCGCGCAGGTTGCACGTCTGATGGGGAAAAGGAGGACATTGCTATCGGGGCAACGCATACCATCCTCCCCGGCGCAAGAGTATCGAACGCTATTGTTCCGCAATCCATCCGCCACCGGAGTAGTGCTATGGAGACAATCATCGCACTGGCGAGCTCGCTGGGTCTGGCCACCGCCACCGGCCTTAACGCCTATCTTCCCTTGTTAACGGTCAGCGTCCTCTCACGGTTAGGGCTGATCCAGCTCGGCGAGCCGTTCGATCTGCTCGCCCACCCAATCACGATGATCGTACTGGCCGCGCTGGCCATCATCGACTTCATCGGCGACAAGGTGCCGGCGGTTGACAGCGTACTACACATTATCGGACTAGTGATCAGCCCCATCGCCGGCGCGATTGTCGCCCTCGCCGCCGCCCAAGATGTCGTCGCCATCCACCCGGCAGTCGTCGCCCTCGCCGCCATCATCGCCGCCGCCGGCACCCAAAGCGCCCGCGCCAGCATCCGCCCCGCTGTCACCGCAGCCACCGGCGGCACCGCTAACTCCTTCCTCAGCTTCCTCGAAGACGCGCTCTCGTTCGTGCTCAGCCTGCTCGCCGTCTTCCTACCCATCCTTGCCCTCATCATCACCCTCGTCCTCGCCTTCGTCGCCTACCGCTTCATCCGCGGCGCCGTGCGCGTCTGGCGCGAAGCCCACTTGCGCCGAAACGGCGTCTCGCGCACGCTGTGAAGGGCCTCATAGATGGAATGCGGCAGTCAAACTGCCGCACTCCATGCCAGCGAACATCATCACTCGCGTCCTCACCTTCGTCGCCTACCGCTTCATCCGCAGCGTCGTGCGCGTCTGGCGCGAAGCCCACTTGCGCCGAAACGGCGTCTCGCGTGCGCTGTGAAGAGTCTCATATCCAATTGAAAGACGCTATAATATGGAATGCGGCAGTCAACTGCCGCGCTCCATGCCAGATGAGCAATTCAGATTTCGCCACTGCCAACGCACCAACTTCATCAGACGAGTCACTTTGCAGTATGAATGTTATGCCAACCCCGCAACCGCTCACCGATCTGCGCAAGCGCGTCCCGGAAGCCAAAAAGCTGATCGCCGATCTGCTCACTGGCCTGCTCGGCCCGGTTGAACTCGACTACGACTTTTACCGCGAATGGAACGGATGCTGGAAGGTGCGCGTCACCGTGCGCGGCAAAACCGCCGGCACGCTCGACTTCACCCTGCTCAGCACCGATTCAGGCGGGATGCTGGCAATGCCGCGCCCCCTGCCCGAACGCTGGCGCACCCAAACCGGCATCACCGCCAACGACGGCACCGTCTGGACATTGGACGACGCTGGGAATTTGATCCCGTTTACCGGTTCGCATTCACCGTAGAGACGCACGGCCATGCGTCTCTACAATCATCGCCGTATCATGTAACGGAATATGCCTGACCCGCAAACCATTCGCGCCTACGACGAACTGGCCCGCCAACAGGCCGCCTTCCAGCGCAACCAGCGCCCGGAATCGATCTACCGCCTGATCACGGCCTTCTTCCACCATGGCCGGCCCACCGCCGACATCGGCAGCGGCAGCGGGCGCGATGTGGCATGGCTCAATCAGCACGGCTACCCCGCCACCGGCTTTGAACCATCGCTGGGCATGATCAACGAAGCCCGCGCCGCCTACGCCGGCATCAACGTCCAACCCGCCGCCCTCCCCGACCTCGCCGGCGTCGAAGATGCCAGCTTCGACAATGTGCTCTGCGTCGCCGTCCTCATGCACCTCCCCGCCGCCGAACTCATCAGCGCCGCTGTCAATCTCGCCCGCATCCTCCGCCCCGGCGGGCGCTTGATCGTCTCGTACCGCACCCCGCCCCCCGACGGCGAACGCGCCCCCGATGGCCGCCTCTACACCACCATCCCACCTGCCCGCCTCACCCTCCTGCTCGAATCGGTCGGCCTGCGCGTGCTGTTGGTGGAAGAGGTGCCTGACAATAGCCGGCCCGGTATTCAGTGGATCAATGTGGTGGGGGAGAGGGGCGAACGCGATACCGCTCGCGGTCTCGAACGCATCGAGGCCGTTCTCGCCCATGATCGCAAGACGGCCACTTACAAGCTCGCTTTGCTACGCGCCCTGTGCGCAATTGCCCGTAACTCCGTCAATCCGGTTGAATGGGGATCTGATCGGGTTTACGTTCCCCTCCGGGCAATCGCGATCCAATGGCTGATCTTCTATTGGCCGATTGTGACCGCCTCCGAACATATTGCCCAGATTCGCGGTGAGTATTTGAACACATCGAAACCAATCACCATCGCCTTTCGGTCAGCTATCGCTAAATTAGCAAAAGACGCTGGCGGCCCAAGCAGCCTCTACAATATCTTGCGTGATCTCGAAGAGAATCCGCACCGATACGACAGCGTGCTCAAATTGATTGCTCAAACCATTCGCAAAGGCCCGGTGACTCATGCTGGCAGCATAAACGCTCCTATTTTCACCTATCGCCCCGGCAACAGCGAAACCTTTGGCTGGGTAGGCGTTCCCACCGATATCTGGCTCGATATTTGCCGGTTTGAACACTGGATTGAAGATAGTATCATTGTGCGCTGGGCACGGCTCACCGATGAAATCAATCGCACTGCCAACCCCGGACGTTATCTTGCTCTTTTGATGGCATCACCCCAAGATGAACGTGATACATCTGAAGTGCGACAAGCATTGAGCAATAGTCACAACCTGCAATGCGTCTGGACCGGCAAGCCGTTGCGACGCGATTATGCCATCGATCACGTGATTCCGTATGCCGTTTGGGGAAATAACGACCTGTGGAATCTGCTCCCTGCCCTCCCGCAAGTGAATCTGGCGAAGAGCGATGCTCTTCCAGCTCGCCCGCTCCTTATCAAACGAAAAGATGTGATTATCGATTACTGGCAACGCTACGCACAGATCAGTGAGTTCCAGCCACGCTTCGCGATCCAGATTCGGCGCGCCTTAAACTGTGACCCCAATCGTCCAGATTGGCCGTATCTCGCCTTCGCCGGCCTCGAAGAAATCATCGAACGCACCGCCACTACCCGCGGCTTGCCAAGATGGTCGCCGTGAGAGAGCGTCTTTCCTCAATGCTGCCCCCAATATATTGTGCTTTTCACAAACCTTTTTGCTGAAGGCGCAGATCCCAATATCACGGCAAAAGCACACCACCTCTATTGAGAACCGCACACCTTATGTCATTACGAGGGGATGGGGCAACCCTGTACAGTGGGCGTCACTCCTCATATCATCGCGCGGGAGTAGGGCCGACCCCGCGCACCGGTGCAGCCTATCCGTCATTGCGAGGGAGCGGCGGCATCCAGCGGAGCTGGCGCCTCCCGACCGAAGC
>JAUQOZ010000253.1:0-602 GCA_030550625.1 Chloroflexota bacterium
TTCACGCCAACGCGCTCCGCTGTGTAACGATGATGATGCAAACAGGCGTACATCTGTGTAAATAAAGAAGTGATGTTAGATCGCTATCAGCGGAGTGTTAGTAATGTGTTAGAAGATCGAAGGAATAGCGTCAGAGAAGCATCCTTGCCCAAGTACCTACACCTATCTCTAGCATGCTGATTACCAAGAGAACATTGATCACACTTGACGATCATATTATTGACACAATAATTCGGCACGTGATAGGATGCAAATCATCGGCTTTATATCACCAACCACAGAAGGCGAGGATGGTCACGTCAAGCTTTGCCTCACTATTTTCAGGGGCGAATTTTTAAGGAACGATCCAGCGTTTTGCGGCAGACAACGGCTGGACGGTAAGCGACATTAACAGTAAGCAAGCTAGGCTGCGATTCACTGCACGATCGGGCAGCACGCAAATCCTCTACATCACCCGCTACGACACCACGCTTGAGTTCTCGGTACCCAGCGCCATCATGTTCAATTCAGAAGATCAGATCCCGCACTATCTCTCAACAATCCTGCTTAAACGCAACGCTCAACGCAAAGTCGGTTTTTGGTGCATCGAAGAGATTCAAAAC
>JAUQOZ010000253.1:612-6225 GCA_030550625.1 Chloroflexota bacterium
TCGTAGCGCTCGTTGAAGAATGCGACGAATTCGAGCAAATTATCGCAAGGATGCTACGATCGTAGCGCAGTAGAGACCATTTTTGAGTAGGTTGCCCTACACAACCGAGCCTGATGTACCGCCAACGCGCAACCCTGCTCTGCCCCCCTACGCCTCTATGTCGAGAAGACGCAGCTCCAAAGCTCACCACCTCCACCAAAACAAACATCTTTAATAAACCCTCGCAGAGCTGGTAGGCAGTCGCGAGGGCTTTAGGCTATCGCCAAACGCTCAATATGCCGGTGAATGACGGCGCTACGCGACAGGCAGGCGATTGGGATCGTCCCATCGCGTCCGCAATCCGCTAAAGCCATTCGCGCTATGAAGCCTTAGTGGTTCAGCAAACCAGCCGAAGATAACAATTCTTTTATCTGTTTGCTTAAAACTTTGTCATTTTTTACTCGCTATCATTTGACAAATACTCCCTCTTGAAACTCGCGAAAGCATCTACTAAAATAAACATTGTCTGTACTAGCCAACAAGCGTATTATCGCTGCGCGTAACGATTAACGCTACGCGCCATAGTTTGTTGTGTCGTGTTCACGAACGAAAGGAGGTGTGGCTTAGTCAAACTCCGCAACGCCATACAACGGGGTATGCCGCATTGGATGAAATCCGTTATATGAAGGGGGAATCATGAGTCGCGTATTTCCACGACATGTTCTCGTGGGCCTAACGCTGCTGCTGTCGTTCATCCTCGCTGGAATCACACCCTTACGCCATGTTGAAGCCCAATCAGGCCCTGACCGCCCAAGACCCGGCACACCGTTAACCATTGAGCCGGTGAACTTTACGAGCCGTGAAGATCTGGCCGTTAACAAAAATCTCGCCCTCTCGCGCGACGGCAGCCTTGCTAGCGTTTTTCTCAAGCTCGACTCGCCTTCACTAACCACCTTTATGGCGCAGAATGGCATTACCAATCTCAATTCCCCCGCCGCCCAACAGTATCTGCGCCAGTTGAACGCTGAAATTGACGCACTCATTGCTCAAGCCAAGCAACGTGTCCCCGGCCTCATTGTCACCCATCGCTTCGATCTGATCATTGGCGGCGTTTCAGTAGCAGCACCGGTCAGCCAGCTCGATCAACTCTACCGGCTGCCCAATGTCATCGGAGTCATTAACGACCGCATTGAAAAGATCGAGACCTATCGCACACCCGCTTTCATCGGCGCAACCACAGCATGGAGCCGGGGAGGCGGTTCGGCCTTTGCCGGCGAAGGGGTCATCTTCGGCGTGCTCGATAGTGGTGTCTGGCCGGAACATCCATCGTTCTCCGATCCTGATCCGCTTGGTAAGCCGTATGCACCACCACCACCGGCGCCGGGCAACCCCGGCGGCACGCGCGCCTGCAACTTTGGCAGCGCAACACCCGGTGATGCACCGTTTACCTGCAACAACAAACTGATTGGCTCGTACCGCTTCATGACGCTCTACGACCTCTTCATCGGCACAGAGCCCTACGAATTCCTGTCAGGTCGCGATGATGACGGCCACGGCACCCATACTGCTTCGACGGCAGCCGGCAACCGTGGCGTGCCGGCGAGCGATGGCAGCCGGGTATTCGGCACCATTTCGGGCATTGCACCACGTGCCTACATTGTCAACTACAAAGTCTGCGGCGAACTCGGCTGCTTCTCAAGCGACTCGGCGGCAGCGGTACAGCAAGCGATCCGCGACGGCGTGCATGTGATCAACTTCTCGATCAGCGGCGGCACCAACCCCTACACTGACATCGCCTCGCTCGCCTTCCTTGACGCCTACAACGCCGGCATTCTGGTGTCGGCCTCAGCGGGCAACAGCGGCCCCGGCCCCAACACTGTCAACCACCGCGAACCGTGGGTAGCAACCGTTGCTGCCAGCACCTCAGACCGGTCGTACCTCAGCACGCTGACCGTTACGGGTACCAGCGGCACCTTCACGGCCGTCGGCGCATCGAGCGGCGCCGGCATTGCCACCCCAGCGCCGATTGTCGTCAACACTGGCGACCCGCTCTGTCTCAATCCGGCAGCACCGGGATCATTCACCGGCAGGATCGTGGTCTGCCAACGCGGTGTGATTGCCCGTGTCGCCAAGAGCGCTAATGTTGCCGCTGGCGGCGCAATCGGCATGGTGTTGTACAACCCAGCGCCGAGCAGTCTCGATGCCGACTTCCACAGCATTCCGACCGTGCATATCCAAAACACGGACGGCACAGCGCTGCTCGCCTTCCTCACGGCCAACCCCGGCGCAACCGCCACCTTCACCGCCGGCGCTCCCGGTCCGATACAGGGTGATGTTATTGCCGGCTTCAGTTCACGCGGCGGCCCCGGCCAAACACTCGGCATCAGCAAGCCCGATGTGACAGCTCCCGGCGTCAACATTTTGGCCGGCGTCAACATTTTGGCCGGTTACACAGCCCTCGAATACGGCACGCCAGTACCGCAATTCGCCTTCCTCAGCGGCACCTCGATGTCGAGCCCGCACAATGCCGGCGCTGCCATCCTGCTCAAGTGGCTCTACCCAACGTGGACGCCGGGACAGATCAAGTCGGCCTTAATGACGACGGCCAAAGCAGCCGGCGTCTTCAAGGAAGACGGGATTACTCGCTTCACGCCATTCGATGCTGGTTCAGGCCGGATCGATCTGCGCAAAGCGTGGGATCCGGGCCTAACCTTTGACGAAACTGGCGCGAATTATGTCGCGTTGCAGAATGAGCTATGGAACGCGAACTATCCTAGCCTCTACGTGCCAAACATGCCGGGGTTGATCACGGTCAGCCGCACGGTGCGCGAAGTGTCGGGCTACAACAGCTTCTACAAGAGCAGCATCTCGTACCAAGCCGGCCAACCGCGCGACTTCAAGGTGATCGTGCCAAAAGAGTTCTTTGTTCCGGCCAACGGCACCTACACCTTCAACATCACGGTTGACGCACGCGATGTACCGGTTGGCCAAGTGCGGCATGCCGTCGTCATCTTTACGGAGCGCAACGGCTGTCAAGTACGCTTCCCGGTAACGATTGTGCGCGGCGAACCGGCAATCAGTATGGAGAAGGTGTGTGATCCGGCCACGCTGGCCTTGCGCGGCACAACCAACTGCACGATTACGATCAGCAATACCACCTTCAACAACGTCACCGTCACGATGAATGACAAACTGCCAAATCAGTTGAAGCTGGTCAGCGGCAGCGTCACCGGCGGCGCAACCGAAAGCGGCAACGGCATCACCTTCAGCGGCACCTTAACCGGAGCATCCCCGCCAGACGTAAGCGCAGGCAGGCTAAGCTTCAACGGGTATCTCTCACTGGCCAGTCTTAACGCACCGCCGAATGTTTCGCTGGGTGACGAAACGTTGGTCAACTTTACCCTCTCCCGTCCATTCCTGTTCGGCGGCCAGAGCTACAACACGATTGCGATGGTGAGCAACGGCTACGCCATAGCCGGCGGCGGCACTGGGGCCGACATTAGCTTCATCAACCGCACCTTCCCCAACTCTGCCCGTCCGAACAACACGCTTGCTGCTTTCTGGACCGACATCGACGGCAGTGCTGGCGGCAACTACTACGCCTACTTGCTTAGCATTGGCCCATGCAGTAACCCGGCCAACCCCTGCTGGTTCGTCCTTGAATGGGAAAACGCGCCGAATTGGGGCGATGGTGAACTGAACACCTTCCAGATCTGGGTCGGGCTGAATGGGGTTGAGGACATCTCCTACTCCTACGGGCCAACCCTTTCAAACGGCGACTTTGGATATGTCACGATCGGCGCCGAAAATCTGTTCGGCAATCGCGGGGCCAACATCTACAGCGACGACGGCTTTGGCCCTGTGATCGGCACGCTCCCAACCGCCGGATCGAACGACGTCTACATTTCCACCACCCCCGGTACACCGGGACAAACGGTGACGATCACCTACCGCGCGCAAGGCGTCCGACTCGGACGGTGGACGAACTACGCCGAACTGACCAGCCCGTCTTTCTTTGGCACGTACATCAAGCCGTTCAGCGGCGAGGTGGTGCGACCGTAAGCAAGGATGCGCTAACCCCACTCGCAGAACGCAATCCCCCTCTCTCAGATCACAAGAGAGGGGGATTGCAACTTTACACCACCCAAGCGTCTCACCATCACGGCTGCGTGCGCGGCCCCATCTGCAATTCGCACAAGAACGGCGGTTGGTTATCACCACTGTGGTAGGGGTAAAGCTGATCGCCAACCCGCAACAGAATGCGCAAGCCGTCAATTAACACCTGAATGTAGGCCATGCCGGGCCGCGGGCAACCGAGCGAACCATCAGGCCACGTTACCGCCTCAACTGAGGCCACCTCAATCGCTGCAACATCGATCCCCAACCGCTGGGCCAAATCCTGCTTCGCCGCATCGATCTGGCGTTGGACAAAGCCATCAAACGGCGGCGTTAGCGGCTGGGCATTGGGGGCGGGAGCGGGTTGAATCGGCATAGGCGTCTCCTTGATTGGCAAGACTGTAGGCGCCAGCGTCGCAACTGGCGCAGCGGTTGGCGGCAGCGGCGCCGGCGTCTCGGTCGCGGCAGGAGCCGGCGACGCGGTTGGGTTATCAGGCAACAGCGTTGCGGTGGGGTCTCCAACCACCGGTGTCGCAACATCGCGTGTAGCTGCCGGCGGCTGAGTGGGAACAGGCTGGTCAAGGGCGGCAGTGGGTTGGGCTGGCGCTGACGTGGTCGCTGCACCGCAGGCGGTGAGTAGGAATGAAGCGATGATACCGATCAAGAGTAACGCGCGCATAGGCAATCCCTTGCAATCAGAAAGCTGTTCTGATGAGATGACGGAAAAGGGACGAAGATAGTTCCTCTATTGTCATTGCGAGCCGCGCGCAGGGACAAAGCGGCGCTCTGCCCACACGCGGCGCAGCGATCGCTTGCGAGCACGGGAGCCACCCGCGCAGGCATGCGCTCCGCTGAAGCGGGAGATTACTGCGGTCGGGCGGCCCCGCGCTGCGCTGGGGCCGCCGCTCGGATCGCCATAACATCAGGCGCCCATTGTCATTGCGAGCCAAGCATAGGGGCAGAGCGATGCTCTGCCCCTGCGAGGCGAAGCAATCCCCCACGAGCACGACCCGATCCCGCTCAGCCATCCACCTCGCCCAAGTGGGAGATTGCTTCGGTCGCTGCGCTCCCTCGCAATGACAGGAGGAAAGCGATGCGCTGGGGCACCCTCACCCCCAGCCCCTCTCCCACTAGAGCGGGAGAGGGGAGCGTAGTACCGAGCGTTGCGGCATCGCCCAGCGATCAGCGGTGGTGTGTGACTAACGGGTCTGTCCGCCCCGCCACCCGCGAGCACGGGAGCCACCCGCGCAGGCATGCGCTCCGCTGAAGCGGGAGATTGCTGCGGTCGGGCGGCCCCGCGCTGCGCTGGGGCCGCCGCTCCCTCGCAATGACATCAGGCGCCCATTGTCATTGCGAGCCAAGCATAGGGGCAGAGCGATGCTCTGCCCCTGCGCGGCGAAGCAATCCCCCACGAGCACGACCCGATCCCGCTCAGCCATCCACCTCGCCCAAGTGGGAGATTGCTTCGGTCGCTGCGCTCCCTCGCAATGACAGGAGGAAAGCGATGCGCTGGGGCAC
>JAUQOZ010000253.1:6235-6533 GCA_030550625.1 Chloroflexota bacterium
TCTGTCCGCCCCGCCACCCGCGAGCACGGGAGCCACCCGCGCAGGCATGCGCTCCGCTGAAGCGGGAGATTGCTGCGGTCGGGCGGCCTCGTGCGGCGCGGGGCCGCCGCTCGGCTCGCCATGACAAGCGCAGTGCGAACGGATCGCGCGCAGGTATACCTTCCACAACGATGTGCCTCCACCCCACTCCCAAAATTTTGCAAAAAGTGTTACCGTTTCTCGCCTTTCCGTAGGGTATACTCCGTACTACCGGTACTCGGATAACGCAACGAAAGGAGGCACGTCCCTCATCACCTAC
>JAUQOZ010000169.1 GCA_030550625.1 Chloroflexota bacterium
CGCCTTGCAGACATGGGAAGCGCTGCGAGCGCCGTTTCGGGCGGCGCGGGCAGCGTGGGAAGATGCCTTTAGTACGATTAATGCCCCTCCCGGCGCCGGCAGTATCTCGTTTACAGCGCGGGTGGCGCCCTTGGGCGGTTCGCGTTCCCTCGGTTTTGATGAGGTGATGACGGTGCGTTCGGCGCGGCTCGATTATTGGCGCGCTGTCGCTTTCGATCGCTATGATGGCTCAGGCTGGGCTAATACCACCGGTGAACTGGCGCGGGCAGCGTTGGGGGTAGCCACGGCTGAACAGGCGCGCACGCCGCTGGCCGCCGGGGAAACGATCCCGCTGACCGACCGGCGGGCGCGGCAGGTGATAACCCAGACGATCACCTTAGCCCAAGATCGAAACGATGATCTGTTGCTGGTAGGGGGTACGCCACTCCAGTTTAGCCTCCCAGCTAATCTCGAACACGTTATTATTCGCGCTGATAGTGGCGGTATCGTGCCGATCTACGATGATTTGGCGTTGGTAACAGCCGCAACCCCATTAGTAGCTGGTACAACCTATACGGTAACAGCATTAGTCTCGTTAGCCGATGTGCAGACGTTGCGCAATGCCGGCACCGATTATCCGCAGTGGGTACGCGAACGGTACCTGCAATTGCCGGCCAATTTACCGGCGCGCGTGCGGGCGGAAGCGGCGCGCGTGATCGCGGCTGCGAATGCAGAAACGCCGTACGATCAGGCGATTGCCATCGAAGCGTATTTGCGCCGGCTGACCTATAGCGAAGATATTCCGCCACCGCCGAGCAATGCCGATCTGGTTGATTGGTTTTTGTTTGAACAACAAGCTGGTTACTGCGATTATTTCGCCTCAGCGATGGTGGTGATGCTGCGCTCGGTAGGGGTGCCGGCGCGGTGGGTGCGCGGTTATGCTAGCGGCGATTTCGATCCCGAAGAGGGGGTCTACATCGTGCGCGAAAATGTCGCCCATAGCTGGCCGGAGGTCTATTTTCCCGGCGTCGGCTGGGAACGGTTCGAGCCGACGGCAGCGAGTTATACGTCGGCGCCGCAGCGACCGTTGCAATCGGTTTTTGGCGAAGAGCTAGAAGACGCCGCTAGCAGTACGAGCGGCGGGGTCTTGAATCCCGGCCGGTTTGAAGAGCTAGAAGATGAGTTGTCGGCAAGCGGTGTCGGCAGTGGTGCGGCGAGTGCGCCACCAGCAGCGCGGCGTGATCCGGTTGGCAGCAATGAATGGTTCGGTTGGTTACTGGCAGTGCTCGCCGTCCCGGCTAGTGTCGGGCTAGCGTTGCTCGGTGGCCGTTGGTGGCTCGCGCGTGAATTGCGGGGGTTGCGGTTGGCTGCGGCAGCGTATGCCGAAATGGGTTGGCTGGCGGCGCTCGCCGGTCTTGCCCAGCAGAGTTGGGAAACGCCGCTCGAATATGCCCATCGCTTGGCGGCGGCATTGCCGGAGCATGCCGTAACGATTCACGGCATCACTGCGGCCTATGTTGGTGAACGTTATCGGCGGGGGGCAGTCGTGCGGGTGCCGCCGGAAGCGGCGCGCCAGTTGTTGCGGCGAGCATTGCTGCGCTACGCTGTGCGCCAAGCGGTGCAGCGCGTATGGTCGCCGGCACGGGTGCGTTAGGGTTGGCAGGTAGGGATGATAAGTGGGTGAAGTTCGCGATCCGCGTGTCATGGCGAGCCGAGCGAAGCAAACTCCTGTTTCTCGATGTTATTGTGAGTCGCCAGAGGCGGTGAAGCAATCTGGCATTCGCGTGAGGGAATTGTTGCGAGCAGCTAAACTACCAAACGCGGTGGTCTTCTGCAGTCTTGTAATAACAAAAAGGCAACCCCCCATTGCGCGAGGTGTTGCCTTTGCCATAATATCGGGCGCTGTTCTCTCGGCTTAGCCCTTATCCCTACAGTTCGATCACCGCTTCCCCAACTCTCCCTGTTGCCAGCGAATATTGCCGCGCAAGAGCAGATTTGACGACCGCAGTTTATAGGCGAGATCAGCAGCCATATTCCGCATCACCAAATAGCCGATACGCGGATTGCGATCGCATAAAGCGGCAAAATCGCGCTCACGGATCACAAGGAGGACACACGGATCAACGCAGCTGACTGTGGCCGAACGGGTTGCGCCACCTAGCAGCACCATCTCTCCAAAGCTTTGCCCGCTGTAGAGCATATTGATGGTCGATGGCGCGAAGGAGCCATCGGAAGTACGGGTGTTGATGGCGATCCGGACGCATCCTTCGTGGATGATAAACAACTCATCGCCTTCATCACCTTCATTAAAGACAGTTTGGCCGGCTCCTAGCCGGCGCACTTTACAGATAGTGGCTATCTGCAATAGTTCCTCGTCACTTAGACCGCCGAGCAGCTCAACTCGCCGCAAATTCTCGACGACACTCTTGTTCATAAGCCCCCCCGATTGTGTCGTGATACCACGTTAATCATGCGACGGCGCTTCGATCGGCCCAGTGCGGATTTTGCTGCTGACGAGCGGGGTAACGTGTTCGTGCATCAGCCAATGGTAGCATACCGCCGCCACTGGCGCAGCCAACCAGTAATTAAAGAGCCGGAAAATAATCGCTGCCGGTACCGCTGCCGGCCCTACCCCCATTTGGCTCAAGACCGCCACCAGCGCCGCTTCGACGGTGCCTCCGCCGCCGGGCAAGACGTTGAAGGTTGATGTTACGAGCGCTACGCCAAATGCCGCCAACACCACCGCAAAGCTCACGTCAGTTCCTAGTGCGTGCAACACCAGCAACATAGCCAAGCTATGGCCGCTTAGCGCTGTCAACTGAATCAGCACCAACAAAAAGACATCGCGCCGGCGATGGATCAGCAGGCTGCGACCACGCGCTAAATCGGTGACAATGCGATCAATCCACATGCTGCTTGATTGGCGCTTGAACAGGCGGTTGGCAGCGCGGTTTACCGATTCAAGCCAGCGACGTAGGGTTGCTTCAGTACGGGTGAGCACAAAGATAGCGATGCCGATGACCGATAGGCCAACCAATCCGGCAATGTAGCTGGCGCCGGCTGCTTTCAAGCCATGCCAAGCAAAATAGGCAAGGCTGAACGAAAAGATCAGCAGCATTGCTACAACATAGCTTAGGGTTTCGAGCGAAGCGAGCAGGGCCGATTCACCGGTGCGAATGCCGCGGCGGTTGAAGTTGCTCATCAGAAAGGCATAACTGCCAACGCCGCCTGCCGGTACCGATTGGCTAATGATAATGGCGGTAAGAGCTGTCGCCCATAAGCGGAGCAAATTCATCCGGTAGCCCAACGAGCGCAACACGACGTTAAACACCTGTGCGCTCATCAAATAGCTGAGGGCAATGAGTGCGAGCGCAACTAGTAGCCAGCCCGGCTTGGCATCGTTCAGCAGGCTGAAAGCCTCTGCGATCCAATGCCGGTTGAGGATCGCTAGCGTGATAATGCCAATGCTGATAATCGAACTCGTAATCAGTTTCCAGCGTTTGACGCCCATAACCGTCCTTTTGCGACGAGGCGAATCGGTTGGCTGACCAACAGAAGGTGAAGGGGGCGGTGGCAAGTAAGCGGGATTTTGCGATTTTTTTGTCGCAGATCCTCGCTTACTCGCGCGGCGGCGTGCTTTACCAGACAATGGAAAAGATCCCTTCCTTGCCGGTCGGTTCTTCCCAGTGGACCTCGACCCGCTCGACTTGAGCTTGGCTGGGGCCGCTATAGCACCAACTGATAAGTTTTTGAACGGCTGGCCGGCTCCCTTCAAAGACTGCCTCCACGCGACCATCGTTCAGATTGCGTACCCATCCTTTGACTTGCGCTTCACGGGCGCGGTCGCGGGTGTAGGCGCGAAAGCTTACCCCTTGGACGCGACCGGAAATAAAGACATGAGCACGAACGAGATCCACAAGCCACCTGTCTATGTTCAATGTTATCTCTATTATACCAGCATGCTGAAACCACTACTGAGTATAGCGCACCGTAAGGAGCTCTGCAACAGTACAACATAAAAGGTTTGTCAGAGAAGCGGATAGATAAAGTATAAAGGGTGGAATGGTCGTCTTTGGCAGGAGGTTCGTAAACCTGTTTCCGGTGGCGCGCAAGTTGTGGTATGCTACACCCTTGGCGGCGCACGCCGACCTAGCGCGGAGCGGGTATGATTTCCGTGGCATCGAATCTCCGTCTTTCTCTGGCCCGGATCCCGGCGGCAGTCTGGCGTATTCTGGCCCATAGCTTTCTCTATGGCTTTGCACTGAGCATTGCCGATATTCTGTTCAATTTCTATCTGGTTAGCCAAGGGTATACCGTCAACGATGTCGGTTTGCTGTCGATGGTGAGCCGGGCAGCCGGGATGCTGATGGGGCTGCCAATCGGTTGGCTGATTGACCGGCTAGGGCCGCAGCGGGCAATGATCGCCGGCGTCATTGGTTATGCGTTGGGTTGGGTGGCATTGTTGCAGGCGCCGGCGCTGCCATGGCTGATCGCAGCTCAGTTCGTGGTCGGGGCTTGCTATCTGTTAGCATCAACTGCCGTGACACCCTTGCTGGCGCTGGTGACGAAGGAGGAGCAGCGCCCGTTGGTGTTTGGCATGAATGCCTCAGCCACGCTGGTAGTTGGGTTGCTCGGCAGTGCAGTCGGTGGTGTTTTGCCGATGTTAGCCGCCGGCCTGATTGCAACCGATCCGCAATCAACCGTGGCGTACCGATTGGCGTTAACCACCGTGATCGGGCTGAGCGTCGTCGCTCTTTTGCCGGTGTTGGTGCGGTTGCCGGCAGTTGTTGAGGCGAGCGACAGCAGCGGGATTAGTGCTGAAGCGCCGGCCCGCCGATCGTGGTTGATGTTGATCTGGTTTGCGACGCCGTCGTTTTTGCTTGGCGTCGGCGGCGGCGCTATTCTGCCGTTCCAAAACCTATTCTTCCGTGATCAATTTGGTCTCAGTGATGCGAGCGTCGGTTTGGCGCTAGCGCTAGCTTCACTGGGGGCCGGTATCGGTGCGCTGCTTGGCGCGCCGGTGGTGCGCCGGATCGGTTTGCAACGCGGTGCGGCCTTGCTGCGGCTGG
Source organism: Chloroflexota bacterium (assembly GCA_030550625.1). Taxonomy (GTDB): domain Bacteria; phylum Chloroflexota; class Chloroflexia; order Chloroflexales; family Chloroflexaceae; genus Chloroflexus. The sequence goes on from JAUQOZ010000169.1 coordinate 5,049, forward strand.
GGGCGACGCCGGCGATGCTGTTGATGCTATCGCCGTGGTTGCCGTTGGCCATCGTTGGTTTCTTTGCCCGCGGTTTCTTTATCGCCGCGAGTTACCCGATGAATGACGCGCTGGTGATGGGTGCCACGCCGCCGGCGCAACGCGGCTTGGCGATGAGCCTGATGAGTCTCCTGTGGGCTGGTGGTTGGGCGGTGTCGGCGGTGATTTGGGGGTGGGTGGCGCCGGTGTTTGGCTATGGGCCGCAAATTGTGGCGGCTGCGGTTGCGTATGCTCTCTCGGCGCTGGTGATTTGGAGTTTGCGCCTACAACGAAGTGTAGGGCAAGCGACTGCATAGGAGCAGGGGTATGGTCTGGGATCCCAATTGGCTTGAGCGTCCGATTGCGTTGATCGGTCTCAGTGGGTGCGGCAAATCGACGCTGGCCCGGCTTTTGGCCCGCGCACTCAGTTGGCCGTGGTACGATACTGATGCGGCAGTGGCGGCGGCAGCGGGGATGAGTGTGGCCGATCTGTTTCAGACTTACGGTGAGGAGGAGTTCCGCCTTCGTGAGTCGGCGGCGCTGGCCGAGGCGCTGCGCGAGGCGCAGGTGATTGCGACCGGCGGCGGGATTGTGTTGCAGCCGGAAAACCGGCAGATGCTGCACGATCTGGCGACCGTGATCTGGCTCGATGCGAGCGATTCGACGATTCTGGCCCGTCTAGCTGCCGATGCCGAAGAGCGCCCGTTGTTGCGTGGCGATGCCGCCTCGCGTTTAGCTGCACTGCGCGCAGCGCGCGCGCCGCTCTATGCCGAGTTAGCCGATCTGACCGTGCAGACAGATGGGTTGCTGCCGATCGATGTGGTGCAGCAGATCATCGCAGCGTTGCGAACAGGCAAAAAGGAACGAGCGGGTTAGTTGCGCTGCACATCGCTCGGTTGGGCAAACCGGCGCAGCCACGGCAGACGATCGAAATCGCTGTCGAAGCTGGCAATCACTGGGATGTTTCGTTCGCGGCACGCGAGCGCGATCAGCGCGTCGTGGAAGTTCAATTCGCCGCCAGAATGGCGCATGAGGTCAATGATGTCTGGGTAGAGGCGCGGTACGTCGGGTAAGATCCAAGTTAGCTCATTTGACGTAAATTCCATTTGCAAACGTTGCAGTAGGGCATCAATTTGTTGCGCCTGTCGCTGCTCTGATAAGCGACGCACCGAGACGCTGGCGGCCTCGGCAATGACGCAATCAAAGTAGATTGGCGTATGGCCTTGCTTCTTGATGGCTTGCCAAAGTGCAGTCGCTTGTTGATGCCACGTGTCACGTTGCGTCAGAATGCCTACTACGACTGATGTGTCAATAGCGATTTCCATAGTTGCGCTCGGTTGATAGAATTGCGATTATACCAATAAGGGCGCTTGGGCGAGATTACGCTTCGTCGTATAACGCTTCAGTGTCTGCTAAAGCATCACCTTCAACATCA
>JAUQOZ010000354.1 GCA_030550625.1 Chloroflexota bacterium
CCCCCGGCCCCCTTCCCCGCTGGTCTTGTTGCCCCCACCCCCAACCCCGCCCCCGCTGGGGGCGGGGGAGTGGTGTACCGCCGAGGGCGCGGAGGGCGCAGAGGATAAGGGTCATACCAAACCCTTTGCGTTCTCTGCGGTCTTGGCGTCTTTGCGTTGTACATCTCTGCGGCTTGGCTGGCGTGGCGGCTTTGGGGAGCCGGACGGTTGTCCGGCTCAACTGCGCTGCTGCCTACTCACGTTGCAAGGCGGCAATTGCCGCCAACAATTGCGCATCGCCGCTCGCGGCTAGGTCAGCGGCGTTCAGATTGCGCGCTTCGGCTGGCAGCAAGATCGGCGCGTCAATCGGTTGCGCCACTACCTGATCCGGCTCAATGCCTTTGCCGCGAATTTGCCGGCCCGCCGGCGTTCGCCACTCTTGCGTGCCGAGCAGCAGTTGCGCCCCGCCGCTCAGTCGAAACGGGGTGAGGACGGTACCGGTACCCACCGTTGTTTCCCCCACCAAAACCGCCCGACCGGCATCTTGCAGCGCGCCGGCTAAAATTTCGGCGGCGCTGGCCGAACCGCCGTTGATCAGCACGACCATCGGCAGATCTTGGGCAATGCCCGCCGTGCGGGTGGTGGTCACGCGCTGCGAACCGTCACGGTTGCGTTCGATCAACACCGGTGTATCTGCCGGCAAAAACTCGCCGGCGATGGTGATCAAGGCGCTGAGCAACCCGCCCGGATTGTTGCGCAGATCGAGAATCAGCCGCTGTGCGCCGGCAGCTTTGGCTTCGGTGAGCGCTTTGCGCAACCCGCTGGCCGCCTGTTCATCGAACGAGGTAATGCGGATGAGCGCGATCTGATCGGGCAGCATCGCCCAACTCACGCTCGGCGCAGTGATTTTGGCCCGCGTGATGGTAAACCGCAACGGCTCGGTATTATGCCGGCTCACCTCAAGCGTGACCGGCGTGCCGGCTGGCCCCCGCACTCGCGCTACTAATTGATCGATCGTCCAGCCTTCAACAGCGGCGCCATCTACTGACAAGATGCGATCACCGGCGCGGAGACCAGAAGTAGCGGCGGGTGATCCCTCGATGAGGGCCAGAATCAACAGAGTGCCATTGCGTTCGCCGACGTAGATGCCAATGCCTTCAAACTCGCCGCTGAGCGACTCTTGCCATTGGGCAGCCTCGGCGGCAGTCAGAAAGCGGGTATGGCCTTCATCGCCGAGCGTCGCCAGCATGCCATCAACGGCGCCTTCGAGCATGCGGGCCGGGTCGGCGGCAGCCGGATCGACGTACCGTTCGCGCGCCAAGCGCCACACATCCCAAAAGACGGCAAAGTCAGCGCAGATGGTTTCGGTTTCAGGGCAGGCGCTGGCGGTTTGGGGCCGGCTGAGCCAGATGCCGAGCCAGATCCCGCCGCTGAGGCCGCCGAGCAGGGTCACGAAGACGAAGAAACCCGCTAACCAGAGTGGCAGGCGAACCTGAAGAATGCGTATGAAGGCAAGCATAGGCGCTTACATTCCTGTGTGTAGTCGCTGCACCGTCTCGCCATCGAGCCGGCGAATCAGCGCCAAGAGCAATTGTACGGTTTGCTCGATGTCACGGCGGTGGACGATAGCTGACGCCGAGTGGATATAGCGCACCGGCGGCCCAATGACCACGGTCGGCACGCCGCTGCCAAAGATATGCATCCTGCCGCCGTCGGTGCCGCCGCCGGGCATCAGATCGAATTGGAGTGGAATGCCTTCTTCGGCAGCGACATCGATCACGAGATGGCGCAGACCAGCGTGCGCGATCATGGAACCATCAATCAAGAGGATGGCCGGCCCTTGACCAAGCCGGCTCATAGCGTCATCGGCGCCAACGCCGGGCATATCGCCGGCAATGGCGGTGTCGATCGCGAAGCCGATGTCGGGTTTGGTGATGTAGGTCGTGGTGGCAGCTCCGCGCAAGCCAACCTCTTCTTGAGCGTTGCCGATGCCGAAGACAACGTTGGGGTGGCGTTCGTTGACCAAGCGGCGCAACGTCTCGACCACGATCGCGCAGCCAACCCGGTTATCCCACGCTTTGGCCAACAGCAAATCGGGGTTGCGCATCGGGGTCAATGGCCCTACCGGCACCACCGGATCGCCGGGGCGCACGCCCCACGCCACTGCCTCATCACGCGAAGCGGCGCCGATGTCAATGTACATCGCCTTCTTATCAACCAGCCGGGTGCGTTCATCGTTGCTCAAAATGTGCGGCGGTTTGACGCCGATCACGCCGATGATCGGGCCAGAGCGCGTATGCACCTCAACGCGCAACCCCAACAGCACGTGATCCCACCAGCCTCCCAGCGGTTGAAACTTGAGGAAGCCGTCATCGGTGATGCGCGTGACCATCAAGCCGATTTCGTCGAGATGGGCGGCCAGCGCGATGCGCGGGCCATCGGCAACGCCGGCGCGGCGGGCAATAATGCTGCCCAAATGGTCAATCTCAATCTCGCTGATTGGCTCAAGATAGCGGCGCATCACCTCGCGCACCGGCCCTTCGTAGCCGGAAGCGCCGGGGGCTTCGGTTAAGTCTTGCAACAGTTGCAGCATTGCATCCACAGATGTTTCCTTTGTTCAACTCGATGAAGCGGCCAATTGTTGTCGCACCCATTGTTCGGCAGCAGCGCGATCCGTAACCAAACCGTCTAGCGTTGCCGCGCGCAGCTCACGCAACAACCGGCCCAGTTGCGGCCCCGGCGCTACCCCCAACTCACGTAGATCATCGCCGTTGAGCGGCGGACGGAGGAGGCGCCATTCGCGCAGGTAGCGAGCCGTTGCTGGCTGGATTGGGCTATCTGCCGCGTAGTGTAGCACAGCGATAGCGGCGGCGCTATAGGGATGCAACAGGGCATCAAGTGCGCTTGGGCTGGTTGTGGCGGCAATGGCGGTGGTTTGGCGACGCAGTGCCATGAGGTCATTGATCAGTTGGCGAATAGTGGCTGGGAGATGGTAACGTTGCAGAACCATTGCCAGCTCAGCGTCGCTCAGGTCATAGAGCAGCAATCCGGCGATTAGCGGCTCAGCCGGCGCAAGCGGAGCGATACCGTACTCGTCGCGGCGATAGCGCGCCAATCGTTCGGCGAGCGCCGGCGTCCAACGCAAACCGGGGATGATCTGTTGGGTCATGCCCCAGCGGTCAGCCAGCGCCACCACCGCTGCCGGATCAGGTTCAGCGAGGGTCAGGCACAATTCGGTTTGGATCCGTTCTGGCGTCAAGAGCGCCAAGTATCCGGCGGCCAGCGCATCGGCGATCTGAGCCGCGGTCGCTGCGTCGGGAGTGAGATTGAGACGGGAAGCGAGACGCACACCGCGCAACAGACGGGTCGGGTCATCGCGCAAACTTTGGTTATGCAAGAGGCGCAGCCGGCGCGCGGCCAGATCGGCGACACCGCCGAGCGGGTCGAACAGCGGCATCGGCAAGAGCCGGCCATGTTTGGCTGCCAATCTGATCGCCATCGCATTAATGCTATAGTCGCGGCGATGAAGATCGAGGGCGATTGGCGCCGGTTGTACTTCCGGCAAGACTGCCGGGTGCGGGTAGTGTTCGATGCGGGTCTGCGCAAGGTCAATGACCCATTGATCGACCACAATCGTCGCCGTGCCAAACGGCAGATGGCGGGCAGCGATCTGGCCGCCCCATGCTTCGGCCAAAATAGAAGCCAGTTGGTTAACATCGCCCTCAACGGCCAAATCAATATCGCGTCCGATGGGTAGCTCGAGCAACAGATCGCGCACGACACCGCCAACCAGCCACACGGTGGCATCAATCGCCGGCGCAAGTTCGGCGGCGCGGGCCAGCAGGCGCTGCAAGGCCGGATCGAGCCGGAAGATGAGATCATTCATACGATGAGGCTTGGTATAGCCGCAAAAGCGGGAACAAGTTCGGGATCATAACGGATTGTGATGCCACTGTTGCTGTGAATGTCCGTGTGATGGTATCTATAACATTATAGTGGTCTTTGCTGAAAGTAAACGTCATCTGGTGATGATTTCTTGATGTTCAGCGAGCTTGCTGCCGCCGCTCCCCCTCTGTCATTGCGAGCCGCCGAAGGCGGCGAAGCAATCTCCTGCTTCAACGACCCACAATGCCTGAGCGGCCATTGTCCGTGCTCGCGGGAGATTGCTGCGGTCGGGCGTAGGCAGCGCGCCGCGCTGCCCCTACTGCCCCCGCGCAATGACAGGTGGGGTAGGGGAGATATGCGCACAGGTATGCGTTCCGCTGAAGCGGGAGATTGCTTCGGTCGGGCGGCCCTTCGCTACGCTAGGGCCGCCGCTCCCTCGCAATGACAAACGGGGTGCGGTTTGTCCCCCTGTTGTCCATTGCCGCCGCTCCCCCTCTGTCATTGCGAGCCGCCGCGCTCCTGTTGCCAGTGCGAGCCGCCGAAGGCGGCGCAGCAATCTCCTGCTTCAACGACCCACAATGCCTGAGCGGCCGTCGTCCGTGCTCGCGGGAGATTGTTGCGGTCGGGCGGCCCTGCGCTGCGCTGGGGCCGCCGCTCCCTCGCAATGACAAGAGGGCTGCTTGACAGGGCCGGCATTCAATGGTAGGATAAAGCTCGCATGGGCGATTAGCTCAGTTGGTTAGAGCGCCACGTTGACATCGTGGAGGTCAGTGGTTCGAATCCACTATCGCCCACCACATCAATTGTATTACACCCCATGCCACATCAGCAGCACCGGTTTTGGATAGTCCTCTTGATGACACTGGCTTTGGCCGGTGCTGTGGTATTGGCAGCGCAACGGGTTTACGCACAACCCACCCCCATCGCCTGCCCGCGCAACCAAACCGTCACCTTGCGCGGAGCGAATGCGCCGCCGCTGCAAGGGTTGATCGTGCTCTTTGCCGGCCAGCCGGTTGGCGGCGGGTTTAGCGATGCGGCGGGCAATTGGCAGATTCCGCTGCGGGTCAATGAACCAGCCGGCATTTATCCGGTTGAGGTGCGGGTACGGTCTAACCAACAGGTGATTGCCAGCCTGCTGTGCTATGTTGATGTACCGTTACCAGCGGTAGCAACGCTTGCGCCAACCGATACTCCGATCTCCAGCCAGCCGGTTTCGCAACCCACGCTAACCGCCACCGCAACGAGCATCACTACGGTGCCACGCCCGACGCAAACGCCTACGCCGGTTGTGCGGGGCACGAGCACGCTCACGCCGGCAGCGGGTGGCGCTAGCACGCCCACGCCGACCGTGCGGGGCACGAGCACGCCCACGCCGGCAGCAGGTAGTACAGGAACACCGGTGCGGGCTACCAATACGCCCCTCCCTACCGCCACACCCATCTCTACCGGCGGTACTCCGGCGAGCACACCGACCCCTGCGCCGGCTGGATTGGCGGTGACGCTTGAAATTATTCCCTACGACCCAAATTCATCAGCCTCGTTAAATGAGGAACAAGTGACGATCCGGAGTGAAGAAGAGAACGACCTGACGATTGCCGGTTGGCGGATTGTCAACATTTCACGCCCTGAAATCCCAGCCTTTGTCTTTCCCGCATTCATTCTCCAACCTGAAACTGACGTCTATCTCTATACTGGGAATGGTACAGATAACCTCGCCACCGGTGATTTTTACTGGAAACGGAACGCATCGGTTTGGCGCAGCGGTGATACGGCGCACCTGCTTGATGCGCAAGGGCGGTTGGTTAGCGCGTATCAGGTGCCGTAGCGGTGGGAAGGGTGATAGTAAAGCAAGCGCCTCGCCCCGGCGCATTCGTTAGCGTGAGATCGCCTTGCATGGCCCGCACTAACTCAAGCGCGATCGCTAACCCAAGACCTGCGCCGCCGGTCATGCGGGTGCGTGATGCGTCGCCGCGGTAGAATCGCTCGAAGACTAATTCGTGTTCGGCGGGATCAATTCCCGGCCCCGTGTCGATCACGCTGATTGCCACCTGCTTGCCCTCGCTCTTGGCCATCATCATCACAATGCCGCCCGGTGGGGTATAGCGCAATGCGTTTTGGACAAGGTTGATCACTACTTGTTCCAGCCGCTGGGGATCGGCCAGCACTGGCGGCATATCTGGTTCAATCTCACACACGACTTCAATCTGATGCAGCCGGCGGGCGAGTGGGGAGTAAGTAGCCATTAACCGCTGGATGATTGCGCCGACATCCACGGCTACCAGATCGAGCCTGAGTTGTTGCGCGTCAGCGCGAGCGAGGGTGAACAGATCATCGATCAGGGTCGAAAGCCGTTGTAGCTCGTGTTCAATCACGCGGAGTTCACGTTCCGGCAATTGGCCGGCATAATCCTCGGCAAGTGCCTCAATCTGCGCACGGAGGATGGCGATGGGGTTACGCAACTCATGGCTGACGTTGGCAATCAGGCGTTTGTTGGCGGCCAGCAACTGCTCGTTGCGTTCGGCGGCAGCGCGCAGCGCCTGCTCGCGCGCGCGCAACTGTGCCGCCATCGCGTTGAAGTCGGC
>JAUQOZ010000194.1 GCA_030550625.1 Chloroflexota bacterium
TTTTGCCGCGCCCGGCGATGCTCTGGGCGATCAAGACGGCATTGCAGCTTGGCTTGTCGAGCCGAGCGATGATCGCTGCCCTCCGCCAGTTTGATACGACGACGCTGGCCGCAATCCTTATTCCGTTGCTTGATGAGTCCTTTCCGGTTGCGTTGCGCGTGCGCAGCGCGGGCCTGATCGGCGATCTGAGCGTTGTTAATGCGTATGGGACGCTGCGGGCATTATTAAAGGATCGCTCGCCCCACGTTCGCCAAGCTGCTCAGGATGCACTCGAGCGGTTGAGTTATCGCCCGCCTTATCGGCTTGTGATCCGCGCTCTGGGCGGCTTTCAAGTATTGCGTGGCGATCAAGAAGTGCGCGATCGCGATTGGCGGAGCGTCAAGGCGCGCCAGTTGCTGCAATTGTTGCTGATTGAACGCGGGCGGATGCTGCCACGCGAGCAGATTATGGATATGCTCTGGCCCGGTCTCGATAGCGAGTCGGCTTCCAATAATCTGCGAGTGACGATCAGCCGGTTGATCAAGGCGCTGGAGCCGGATCGGCCAGAAGGCGCGCCAACCTACTATATCCTTCAGCAAGGTGATACTTACGGCTTTAATATCGAGAGCGACCATTCGTATGATGTGGCTGATTTCGTGCAGGCGGTGGAGCGCGGGCGGCGCGAATTGCAGCGTAACCGTCTCCCCGAAGCACGCGAGGCTTTCCAAGTAGCCGTGTCTCTCTACGCTGGCCAGTTTTTGCCTGACAGCTTGTACGAAGATTGGTCAGTGGTGGAACGGGAACGATTAGGGTTGTTGTTTACCGATGCGGCGCTCAGTTTGGGCCGCATTCTGTTTGACGAGGGGAAGTATCACGACGCTATTGCGTTGGGGTGGCGGGTGCTTGAATACGATAAAGCGCAGGAAGAGGCGTACCAGTTGCTGATTCGCGGGTATGGGGCAATTGGCGAGCGCAGCACGGCTATCCGGTTGTACCAACGGTGTGTTGCCGCACTGCGTGATGATCTCGGCGTTGATCCGTTGCCCGAGACAGTAGCATTGTTTGAACAGGTGCGCGGTAAGCGTGCGTCGTAATTTTAGGTGGTGGAACTGGAAGAATTGCCAGCGGGATTGGTTGCGGGGCTGTGTTGCAAATGGTTGGCGATAAAGGCTAAGAGCTCGTCGAGTTGGTCGATGCGGCACTCAAAGCCGGTGCCAATATGCTGGATCCGCCCGCTCCAACGTTGCGTCGCTGTATCTTCGTTCTCGGCTACGACAATCCGCACCAGAAATGATTCGACTCGCCGAGTCGCCATATTTTTCTTTCCTCGCTCTATCATCTGTCACACGACTAGCAAACTTAGTAGTATCATACTGAGGCGTTCTTACCATTTCATAACCACGATCTAAATGTTGTTGCGAGGATTGCTGTGCAAGCTGTGATTGCAGTATTAGCCGGAGATGGGATCGGGCCGGAGGTAGTGGCGGAGGGGGTGAAGGTGTTGCAGGCGGTGGCCGCACGCTTTGGCCACACCTTTACCCTGCGCGAGGCGTTGATCGGCGGGTGCGCGATTGATGCTGCCGGTGAGCCGTTGCCTGCCGAAACAGTGGCGCTGTGCCGCGAGGCTGATGCGGTGTTGCTCGGTGCGGTCGGCGGCCCCAAGTGGGATGATCCGCAGGCGAAGGTGCGGCCCGAACAGGGGTTGCTCGGTATTCGCAAGGCGCTCGGTCTGTTTGCCAATCTGCGCCCGGTGCAAGTGCATCCGCGCCTGATCGATGCCTCGCCGTTGCGTCCTGAACGGCTGCAAGGCGTCGATCTGATCGTTGTGCGCGAGTTGACCGGCGGGATCTATTTCGGCGAGAAGCGGCGCGAACGCGGCCCTGATGGCGAGTGGGCTAGCGATCTCTGCATCTACACTGAAGAGGAGATTGTCCGGGTAGTGCGGGTGGCCGCGCAGTTGGCCCGCCGCCGTCGCGGCAAGCTGACGCTGGTTGATAAGGCGAATGTGCTCGAAACGAGCCGGTTGTGGCGCAGTATCACGACTCGGCTGGTGCGCGAGGAGTTCCCTGATCTGCAATTTGAGACGATGCTGGTGGATGCGTGCGCTATGCATCTCATCCGCCGTCCGGCTGATTTTGATGTGATCGTGACCGAGAATATGTTTGGCGACATTCTCACCGACGAAGCGGCGATGCTGGCCGGTTCGATGGGTATGTTGCCGTCGGCGTCGCTAGGCAGCGGGCGGATGGGGCTGTACGAGCCGATCCACGGCTCGGCTCCCGATATTGCCGGGCAGGGGAAGGCCAACCCCTTGGCGACGATTTTGAGTGTGGCGATGCTGTTGCGCCACTCGCTCGATCTAGCCGCCGAAGCCGAGTGCGTCGAAGCGGCGGTGGCGGCGGTGATCGAGCGCGGGATTGTTACCGCCGATATTGCCGCTCCCGGCCAGCCTACCTATGATACTGCCGCGGTTGGCGATGCGGTCGCCGCTGCGGTGGCTGGGTAATAAGGTTTACCGCAGAGGGCGCGGAGGGCGCAGAGGATGAAGATCGACATCCTCTGCGCTCTTGGGGTCGTTTCACACGAGCGCTATCTCTTTGAGCCACCTTCCCAATCTTCCCTCGCTTTGAGGGGCAGGCAGATCCGGAACCCGGCCCTGAAGAGCCGGGCTGGGGTTACGAAGCCCGCTGCGCGGGCTGCTGGCCCTCACCCCCAACCCCTCTCTCACTGGCGCGGGAGAGGGGAGGGTAGAGCTACGCTTTGCGGCATTGCACCGCGATTAACGGTTGTACTCAAACATGTTCGGTCTGCACCTCCCCCCGCTGGGGGGAAGACAGAATATATGTGATCCGGAACCCGGCCCTGAAAGGTCGGGCTGGGGTTACGAAGGCCGCTGCGCGGGCTGCTGGCCCTCACCCCCAGCCCCTCTCCCACGCCAGTGGGAGAGGGGAGGGTAGAGCTACGCTTTGCGGCATTGCACCACGATTAACGGTTGTACTCAACCACGTGTTCGGTCTGCACCCCCCGCTGGGGGGAAGACAGAATATATGTGATCCGGAACCCGGCCCTGAAGAGCCGGGCTGGGGTTACGAAGCCCGCTGCGCGGGTTGATGCCCCCACCCCTTGCCCCTCTCTCACTGGCGCGGGCGAGGGGAGGGTAGAGCTACGCTTTACGGCATTGCACAGCGATTAGCGGTTGTACTCAACCATGTTCGGTCTGCACCTCCCCCCGCTGGGGGAGGATTTCATTCTCTGCGGTATACTTGAACCAGCGCGTACTGCCCTGTGCTATACTGGCAGCCACGCAACCGAATCTCACTCGTTATCGCAACGGAAGGAGCGCTCGATGGAGCGAAAGATTCGCGTGCTGGTCGCGAAACCCGGCCTCGATGGCCACGATCGGGGCGCTAAAGTCATTGCCCGCGCCTTGCGCGATGCCGGTATGGAGGTAATCTATACCGGTCTGCAACAGACGCCGCAGATGATCGTTGAGGCCGCGCTGCAAGAGGACGTTGATGTGATCGGTCTCTCGATCCTCTCTGGCGCGCACATGACGTTGCTGCCCAAAGTAATGCAGTTGCTGCGCGAGCAGGGCATGACCGATGTACTGGTCGTCGCCGGCGGGATCATCTCCGACGAAGATGCCGAGATTCTGAAGCGCGAGCACGGCATCGCCGAGGTATTCGGCCCCGGTTCGTCAACGCAGGCGATCATCGACTTCATCCGTTCCAACGTCCAGTTGACACGGGGTTGAGCTATGAGCGAGCACGAATTGGTGACGCGCTTGCGCAACGGCGAGCGACGGGCGCTGGCGCGCGCCATTTCTCTGGTCGAGCAGGGCGGGCCGGCGGCGCGCGCAGTGGTGGCAGCGGCCTATCCATACGCCCAAGCGCACCGGGTGGGCATCACCGGCCCTCCCGGCGCCGGCAAATCGACCCTCGTCACGTCGTTGGCCCAAGAGTGGCGCCGGCGCGGGGTGCCGGTTGGGATCGTCGCTGTTGATCCGTCGTCACCGTTTAGCGGCGGCGCGGTGCTTGGCGACCGCATCCGCATGCAGGCGCTCGGCGGCGACCCCGGCGTCTTTATTCGCAGTATGGCCAGCCGGGGCCGGATGGGCGGGTTGGCGCGCGCTACGGCTGATGCTGTTACCCTGATCGCAGCAGCCGGCTTTCCAATCGTGATCATCGAGACGGTTGGCGCAGGGCAGGACGAAGTTGATATTGCCCAGACTGCCGATACCACGATCGTGGTTGAAGTGCCCGGCATGGGCGATGATGTGCAGAGTATTAAAGCCGGCATGCTCGAAATTGCCGACATCTTTGTCGTCAATAAAGCCGACCGTCCCGGCGTCGATCAGACGGTGCGCCAGCTCCGCACGATGTTGCAGTTGGGTGGCGCGCCGGCTGATGGCTGGTCGCCGCCAGTGTTGACAGCGGTAGCAACCACCGGCGAGGGTTGCGCGCAGATTGTCGATGCAGTTGAGCAGCACCGGCAATACCTTGCCAATGATGGTGCGCAAGCCAGCCGGATGCGGGCGTTGGCCGAGCGTGAACTGGCCGCTGCGGTGCAGGAATTGATCCTCGAACGGTTGCGCGGCCAGCGTTGGGAGGAATTGGTGAAAGAGATTGCCTCTCGCCGGCGCGATCCGTATGCCGCCGCGAGTGAGTTGTTGGATGGATAGGGGCGACGCATACGTCACCCGTCTATATCTAGGAGGTTTTCCGTGCAGGTAAATCCGTCAATTTTTAAAGCCTACGATATTCGCGGCATTTATCCAACCGAGCTAAACGAAGAGGTGGCCTATTTGATTGGGCGTGCCTTCGTCACCTTCCTCGGCGCCGAGACGGTGATCGTCGGGCGCGATATGCGCACATCCGGCCCGGCCCTGTTCGATGCGGTGACGCGCGGGATTATGGATCAGGGGGCCGATGTGGCCGACATCGGCATGGTCAGCACCGATCAATACTACTTCGCCTGCACCCAGCTCGGCTTTCCCGGTATGATGGTGACGGCGTCGCACAACCCCAAGCAGTACAACGGCTTTAAGATGGTGCGTCGCATGCCGTACCTCTTGTCAGGTGATGAGGGGATTCAGGATCTGCGCCGGCTGGTCGAGAGCGAAGACTTTCCCACGCCGACCCGCCGTGGTGAACGCCGCGAGTACGATTTCAAAGAGCAGTTTGTGCAGAAGGTGCTCTCACTGATCGATGTCGAGGCGATTAAGCCGCTGAAGGTGATCGTTGATACCGGCAACGGTATGGTCGGCCCGATCTTGCAAGAGGTCTATTCACGCTTGCCAATCCAATTAACCGGGATGTATCTCGATCCCGACGGCACCTTGCCCAATCACGGCCTCGATCCGCTGATGCCAGAGAACCGGGCCGAGTTGCAGCAGCGGGTCAAGGACGAAGGGGCTGATATTGGCTTTGCCTTCGATGGCGACGGCGACCGCTTCTTTGCCATCGACGATCGGGGCGAGTTTATCTCCGGCGATTTTCTGACCGCGATTTTGGGCCGTTATTTGCTCGAAAAAGAGCCGGGAGCGAAGATTCTGTACGATGTGCGCGCGTCGTGGGCAGTGCCCGACGAAGTGCGCGCCGCTGGCGGCATCCCGTTGGTCGAACGGGTTGGGCATGCCTTCATCAAGCGCCGCATGGCGAATGAAGACGCGATCTTCGCCGGCGAGGTCTCTGGTCACTACTACTTCAAAGCGTTCGCCTTTGCCGACTCAGGCATCATCCCCTCGCTCTACCTGCTGGAAATGCTCTCGAAGCGGGGGGTGAAGATGAGCGAATTGCTGGGCCGGCTCGAATCGCGCTACTTTATCTCTGGCGAAATCAATTCGCGGGTGAGCGATGTGCGCGCGAAGCTTGACGAGATTGCCGAACGCTACAGCGACGGCAAGATCGACCGGCTCGACGGCGTGTCGGTCAGCTACGACACGTGGCATTTTAATGTGCGCGGTTCCAACACCGAGCCGCTGATTCGCCTGAACCTCGAGTCGATCGCATCGCGCGCCGAGATGGAAGCCAAACGCGATGAGGTGTTGGCGGTGATCCGGTCGTAATACCGAGCTGCACAGCCGTGCCGAGCCGCACAGCCGTGCGGCTGTACCGATGGTTGTCGCAACGCATATTCGGGTGGAGCCGCACAGCCGTGCGGCTGTACCGATGGTTGTCGCAACGCATATTCGGGTGGAGCCGCACAGCCGTGCGGCTGTACCGATGGTTGTCGCAACGCATATTCGGGTGGAGCCGCACAGCCGTGCGGCTGTACCGATGGTTGTCGCAACGCATATTCGGGTGGAGCCGCACAGCCGTGCGGCTGTACCGATGGTTGTCGCAACGCATATTCGGGTGGAGCCGCACAGCCGTGCGGCTGTACCGATGGTTGTCGCAACGCATATTCGGGTGGAGCCGCACAGCCGTGCGGCTGTACCGATGGTTGTCGCAACGCATATTCGGGTGGAGCCGCACAGCCGTGCGG